>JAGCUY010000069.1 GCA_017962605.1 Kiritimatiellia bacterium
GCTACGCGGGGACGCTGGGCGGCGATTCGCTGGCGTCCTCGACGGTGTTCGTGCTGGCTCGTCAGATACCATACCCGGACATAGCAACCGCTCCGTCGTGGTCCGATTCGTTCCTTGCCCTGGACGTGGTGCGCAGCCTGTCCCTGCGGGGGCGTTCCGTGGCGCTCTACACCCCGCAGTCGTTGCCGGCGGGCGGACTGGACGCCATCTTCGAGGCGCGTCCCGGCGGCATGGTGGTGACGGGCAGCGTGATGCGCGACCCGCTTGCCATGGAGGCGCTCGCCCGGTGCCGCGAGGCCGGCATCCCGGCGGTGGCCTATGGCAACTCCCCGGAGTTGCGCGGCTACGACCGCGCCTACTCCGACCATCGCACCGGCTCGCGTGAACTCACGCGCTGGCTCCTCGCGCGCGGGTGCCGGCGCATCGTCCCATTTTTCCCATTCGCACCGACCGAATTCTGGGGACAGGAACGAATCGCGGGATACGAGGAGGCCATGCGCGAGGCGGGGCTGGAACCGGCGCCTTGCAAGGTTTTCGGGACATCGCTTCTGGGACTGCATCAGATATCCGAAAACTTCCAGGTCTTCAAATCCCTGGCGGTGGCGGCGCTGGTGACGCTGAAACGGGATTTTGGCGGCGAATGGCCGGACGCATTGCTGTGCCTCAACGACGACTGGACGTGGTCGGCGCAGTGCGCCATCCAGGAGCTGGGCCTGGTGCCGAACCGGGACATCCTCGTGGCCGGCTACGACAACATGGTGCGCAAACCGGACTTCGAGCCATTCGAGATTCCGCCACCGATCGTCACGATCGACAAGCACAACGAACTGGCATCCGAAGGTCTCGCGAGCCTCCTTCTTGCCCGCATGGGCGGGTCGCTCCCACCGGAACCCCAGGTTCGGATCCACAAGCACGAGCTTGTGGAAGTGGCGCAATAACTCTCCAACGTCAACTCTCACCCTACCCCAAAGGAACTCACCAATGAATACATCCAAACTGATTCCATCCGCATTTGCGGCAATCGCGGTTGCGACGAGCGCAGCCCTCCCACTCGCGGCCACGGCCACGACGACCATCGTCCACGACGCCGCGCGCGACCTCTGCCTCAACCAGGCGAACGCCGCCACCTACACCAACGCCTACGGCGGCGTATGGACGTTCATGCGAGCAGATTCCTACAACGGGGCTCGCACCGTCCTTACCTCTGGCAGGCAGAGGACGGGCACTCACAGTGGGCAGGAGGTCGTAGTTCAGCGAGGGCCGGCCCACACGTATAACAACAGCGCCGTCAATCCCTGGTTCAGCGTGAACCCAACGGCGTGGGACGACGAAAATGAAATTTTCCGCGGCAACGGCTTCCCCGTAATCCCGCCGGGCGGACTTTCCTGCCATCCGGGCCGGACTGATGGGGGCAATGGTTCGGATACCAAGTGTGCGGTGCTGCGATTCACCGTGCCTCGAAACGGTACCTACCGCGTCGTCGCCAAGGCGTGGGACCAGAACACCGGCAAGAGAAACGTGGCGCTACTTGTCAACGGCAATGTCCAGGCAGGGAGTCCGCAGGCATGGCCGGGAAATGCCTCGTCGCCCATAACAAAAGACTTCTCGCTGGAGGCCGCCACGTATTCGGCTGGCGACACCATCGAGTTCGCGATTGATGGCAACGGCACCTACAGTGCCAACGCCACGGGGCTCGAGTTCAAGATCGAGGAGACGGTCGAGGACGCAGTCGATGCCGCCGCGTCGTTCCGCGCGGGCCAGTCCGCAGCCTCGCCGACCAACCCGTTCACGGATTCCTTCGGCTCGTGGTCGGCGATTGAGACTGACGGGCTTGTCACAAGTTACACTCGCGCCGCCATGCTCGTCGCCAGCGCCGTCGTGTCGGAGCAAGGAACCTCGATTTCCGGCTGGGGCGAGAACGCCACTTCCTCTCCGTATCTACGCGTGAATATGGCGGATGCCATGGTTGTCACAACGAATGATACCGGCACCACGATGACAACGCAGGGTAGCGCGTTCGCCCCGCGCGAGTTCATGGTGCACCCGAAGAACGGCGCGAACGCGGCGGCAGTCCTGCGCGTCATCCCGACAGCAGGTGGCATCTACGACATCGGCATTTCCGCCCGCGACATGAACAATACGAAGACGGAATTCACGGCAGACGACGGCGTGAACGTCTGGCTTCTCAACGGCGGCAGGGCGCTGGGCAAAATGCGCGTCTCCGCCGAGCGCACGTCCGCGAGCGGGACGATTTTCGTGCCCGAGGTGCGCGTCGCGCCGGGAATCCCGGTCGAGGTGGTAGTGGACAACTGCGGCAAGAACGGCAACGACCTGACGGGGCTGGTGGTGGCGTTCGTGAAGCGCGACATCCAGGGCACCTCCTGGAGCGCGAACAGCGCGATGATCGCAAGCGAGTCCGGCTCGCCGTCCAACCCATTCAGCCAGAATGGCGCGACCTGGACGGCCGGCTACTGCAACGGCGGCGTGAACGGCCCGTTCACAGCCTACAGGACGCGCTATGACGTTGGCACCGCAATCACCGGCTGGAAGCTTGGAACGGCAGCAAACATTCCGAGAATCGCAGCCAACACTGCGGGACGAATCCTGACCTCCACGGAGAACGGCGCCCAGTTGCCGCTCGGGGAAGGCGCCCTGATGGGACACCCGAACAACGCCAATGGCGCGACCGCAGTCCGTTTCACCGCTCCTCGCGACGGCGTGTATTCCGCCTCCGCGTGGGCGACGGATTACTCCTATGCAAATACTTCCGCTACTGAAGACAACGGCGTTGCCGTCCACATCCTTGCGGGCGGGAAAAGCCTTGACTCCATCACCATCAAATCTAGTGCCTCTGTTACGGGGCAGGGCGTCATCGGCAAGGACAGCATATACCTGAAGTCCGGCCAGACGATTGACTTCGTCATCGACAGGAACGGCCACGAAAACAGCGACGCCACCGAACTCTACGCCTGGGTCGATGAGGAGGCCTCGCTCACGGCGCAGAGCGTCTTGAGCGTCGATTTCGACTGTGGCGCATCCGGAACATACGCCGGTCCGGCACGTGTCGGCTACTCGGACGCCCTGTGGAACCGGATGAATCTCCAGAATGGCGCCGCGTCGGCGAAGAGCCGCCCGCTCTCGATATCGTCCAGCGAGCGCACCGCGGCGACGCTAACCATCTCCAAGGTCGGCGGCATCTCCGCCACCGCCGACGGCGGGGCGATGGACACGACGGCCTCGGCGCTCTTCCGCGACGGCGTCGCCTCGACCGGCACGTCCGATGTGACGTTCACGCTAACGGGTCTCCTTCCGGAGGCCGACTACGAACTCTACCTCTACAGCCGCGCCAAGTCGGGCGATGCCGTCGTGAACGGTGCCTTCGCCTCCGGCGGCGCAGAGGCCGTTTCGACCGAGGAGTGGTTCGCCGACAATGGCGGCGACTACGCGGTGCTGAAAGTCCGCTCCGACGCCAGCGGCGTCGCGACCGGCACCTTCAGCAGCGCCTCCGACGCCACCGCCGTCTGGGGCGGCGTCCAGATTGTCGGCCCCGGCTTCGAGGAGTTCGTCCCCGACGCCACAACCGTCATTTTTCGTTAGCGGAGGAAAAAGAAAGCTGATGCGCAGCACGAATGCGGAACCCTCGCTGGCGTCTCTGCGCCCCGGCGAGGTGAAGCCGCGCGGCTGGTTGCGGGACTGGTGCCTCACCGCCCGCAACGGCTACGTCTCGCGGCTTGACGAGGTGGACCCGGCCTTCCCGCGCGCCTGGAGCGCCGACTTCCACCCGCGCGGCCAATATCTGCACTGGGGCGACCGCAACCTCGGAGCCTGGTGCGCCGAGGGCGGCGCCTACTGGTTCGAGGGGCTTGTGCGCCTCGCGTGGGCGCTCGACGACGCCGAACTGAAGGACATGGCACGCCGCCGCCTGGAGCCGCTCCTCTCGCGGATGCACCCGAAGTCCATCGGGCTCGTCTATTGGCTCGACCGCGACGATCCGGCGCAGATGCGCGAGGTGAAGGTCGATGGCGCGGGCTTCATCATGGGCGCGAGTGGCCGCACGGCGCGCGCCCTGCTCGCCTACTACGACGCCACCGGCGACGAGCGCGCCCTGCGCGCCGTCGTCTGGTCGGCCGACGACCCGCGTTTCTTCGCGATGGGCAACCCCTTGACCGTCCCTGCGGCGGCCATCGAGGCGTGGCGGCGCGGCGGCGGCGGGGAACAGCTCGCCGGAGCCATAGACTCCTTCCTCGCGAACAAACCGGCGCCAGACGTCTGGCCCGCCATGCGCTACGGGCAGTCCGTCCCATACGGCGACCTGCGCTTCGGTGTCCGCCGCGACGACGACCCGAACACGGACTGGCCGTGGCAGCTGCAGCACGGCGTCCTCGCTCACGAGAGCCTTTTCTCGTTCGCCAAGGTTTTCCTCTGGACGGGCGAGCAGTCGTATCTCGCCAATATCCGCGAATGGCTCGCCCTGTGGGATGAGAAGACGCGCCAGCCGCACGGCGTCACCGTCGCCGACGAGCAATACGGCTGGGCGGGGCCGCTACGCGGCACCGAGACATGCGACGTGGCTGGGGACATCCTCCTCAACACGACGATGGCCTCCATCGCGGGCGAGGGGCAGTTCGGCGACCGCGCCGAGCGCTCATTCTTCAACGCCGGGGCTGCATGCGTCTCGCGCGACTTCATGCACCACGTCTATTTCCAGACGCCCAACAGGCCGGACAACTCCGATGTCACCTCCGCCGGACCCCACTCGCACGGCGGCAACGGATGCTCCTACGAGACGAAGCACTGGCCCCTCTGCTGCACGGCGGCCCTCACGCGCATCCTTCCGGGATTCGTGCAGTGGATGTGGATGAAGCCGCGCGGCGGCGGCCTCGCAGCCGTCCTCTACGGCCCGAACACGCTCGAAACAACGGTGGGCGGCGTAGCCGTCAGGATAACGACCGAAACCGACTACCCGTTTGGAGAAACGCTGACGATGCGCGTGGAGACGGCGAAGCCCACCCGCTTCCCACTGAAGCTGCGCGTCCCCGGGTGGTGCGCGAATCCGGCCTTCGCGGTGAACGGCGAAGCGCAGAGTCTCGCCGCCGGCGGCGACGGCTTCGCCACCATCGAGCGCGAATGGCGCACGGGCGACACCAGTGACATCCGCTTCCCGATGGAGCCGCGCGTGGCGACGATGCGCGACTTCAACGACGGGGGAAAACCCTACTGCTCGCTCTCGCTGGGGCCGCTTCTCTTCGCGCGCGGTCTCGCCGAAATCGACGAGAACACGCCGCAGCCGGGCCAGCTCACCGACTGGAGGCTCGACTCGTCGCGTGTCCTCGACGGCGCGACGGTGGAGCGCGACGCGATGCCCGCCTTCTGGGACTGGCCGCTCGCCTCGCCCCTGCGCATTCGCGCCACGGCGGCGGATGGTTCGCCGCTTGAACTCGTCCCATACGGTTGCGCCAAGTTGCGCATTTCCATGTTCCAGGATGAAGCAGAACAATGAAACGACTTCGCATCCTCTGCGGCATTCTTTGCGCCCTTTGCGTTGAACTCCCGGCAAGCGCCGGCATCGTTCTCGATGCACCGGGGCATGTTGTCGTGGAGGGGGAGATGGCCACGGCGCGCGGCGGCGAACCCGGCGCCGCCTTCACCATTGTGGATTGGCTTGGGCGGGCCGTGGATGGCGCGGGCGGCGTATTCGGCAATGACGGCGCGGCGGCCCTGCCGCCGCTGCCTGCGGGGTATTACAGGATTGTTGCGGCGGACGCGGGCGGAGACAGCAAGCGGACAACAGCAAGCCTGGCTGTAGTGGCCGCCCCGCGCAATAGTGGAAGTGCGCGATTTAAAATCGCGCACGAAAGCGGCTTCTTCGCCGCCGACACCGGCCCCATTTGGCCGACCGCCCGCGGCGAGGCCTTCCTTTGCCCGTGGAACGGTGGCGATGCGCAGCGGACGCTTGCCGACCTCATCCGGCTCTGCGGCATCCGCCATGTGCGCGACAGGCTCAGCCCCGGAGCCGTCATGCAGAAGCCTGACGCCTTCGCCGGCTCCTACTTCCTCCGCAACGCCGAACTCTTCGCCGAGCGCGGTGTATGCGTCTGCGACGCATATTCGGACGCGCCCGCATGGACAGCCCTCCGGAAGAAGATGCCGACCGACCTCGCGGCGCTCCATGGGATGTGCCGGCGGCTTGCCGAGGAGTTCGGCGGGCGAATGGAGGCGTGGGAATTCTGGAACGAGCCGGACATAGGCTTCGCGCCGGGGCCGGTCTGGGACTACGCCGCCGCGATGAAGGCGGCCTATCTCGGCTACAAGGCCGGCCACCGGGATGCGGTCGCGCTCTCCGGGGCGCTATGCACTTCTCCGGGAAGCCCATACTGGGAGACGCTCTTCGCCAACGACGCGGCCAGGTTCACGGACGCCTTCAACTTCCACACCTACGCCCCGATAGCGGCCTACAAGGGCAGGTTCGCGGAGGTGCGGCGGTTCATGGAAAAAAACGGCATGGGTGGCCGCGCATTATGGCTCACCGAGGTCGGAACCGAGGCCGAGGGGGTTGCGACCGGCAAAAGCGCAATGACGAAATTCAAGGCCCATACGCCTGAGCAGGAGCTTGTGGTCGCGGAGGTCTGCCCCAAGGCGTTGCTGTCTCTTCAAATGGAGGGTGTCGCCCGCGCCTACTGGTTTATTTTCGGAGCCTACGGCGAGCGCGACGGCGCAAAGGACTGGGGAATGTTGCGCCGGGATGGCACCGTGAAGCCCGTGTTCGCATCCCTGGCCACGATGGTGCGCGAACTCGGCGCCGCGCGGCTTTTGGGCGAACTCGACGCGGGAAAGAGCGCACGCGCCTACCTCTACGAGCAGCCCGACGGCTCGCAGACCGTGGTTTTCTGGGCTGAGTCGCCCGTGGATACCGTCATGGGCGAATGCCGCAACGCCGCACCTGTGCCGCCAGTGACGGTGCGGCTGCCTTTGCCGGAATCGACTGCTTCCGCTCCCGGCGGCGCACAGAGCCGCCGATTCCGTCTTTCCGACATGTGCGGCATGGTTTCAGAAGCCGCTGACGACGGAAACGGCTGCCTTGCGCTGGAGGCGACGCGCTTCCCCCAATATGTATCCGGGCCATTCGGCCTCACGGTCGTGAAACCGGCCATTCCGCCTGGGAGAATCGACACTCCGACGCAGGAGCCTGACGAGGACCTGTCCGTCGTCATCCGCGTCGAACTCGACGAGGACGACTGGGCCATTACGCGCAACAAGACACGCGCCGTGCCGAGGCGCGGCGATGGCGGGCGATTGCGCGTCATCGCGTGGAACCTCGGCGACACCGCAAAGACGGGAACCGTTGAAGTCGCCGGAGGCCGCCTTGCGGGACTGCCGGCGCGGCCATTTGCGCTGGGGCCGCGCGGGACGCCTCCCGTGGCGTTCGACTGCGCGTTCCAGCCGTTGGAAGATGGCGCTTTCGATCCCGAGCTCGTCCTGCGCGGTGTTTTCAATGGAAAGCGCGGCAGCCGGACGTGCGTGCCGGTATGGCTGGAAGAGAGGTTTTTCGCCGGATGCGAGGAAACGCCGCTCCAGTGGCGCAATCTAGGCGCCTGGCGGCGCAACGACTCCGCCGGAAGGTCGATGGTTTCATGGGACGATGCCGAGGACGCACTTCGCTTCGACTGGGAATGGCTGGACGGCAAGGGACGCTGGGCCTATCCATACTACCACCTTGCGGATGACGAGACGCTTGCCGGGGCGCGAGTTCTGTCCTTCGAGGTGAAAAGCGCCCAGGACAAGTTGGAAAACGACTTCAGCCGCGCCTATGTCATGCTGGGCGGCGGGGAACTGCCATTCCAGCCGCCAAACGGCAACTGGGAGAGGCGGTATGTGGAACTGCCCGCCGAGGGCCTGGACGCGGTTCGCGAATTCCGGCTCGGTGCCAATCCCAATGGCCGGAAAGTGACTTTCTGGCTGAGAAACGTATCCATCATGCGACCAGCGGAAGACATCAACCCCGCAAGCGCGGGTAGTTTGCCCGCGGCGGCGCAGACGCGGCCAGAGGCCGCATCCCCCTACGGCGTCTGCGCCCACATCACCGCCGGCGAGCGCGACGAGCGCTCGCGCACGCTCGACGCGGCGCGCGCCGTCGGCGCCGGGATGGTGCGCTGCGACTTCTGGTGGTCGGATATCGAGCGCCCCGACGGCTCGTTCGACTTCTCCCTCACCGACGCCGTTGTGGCAGACGCCAAGGCCGCCGGCATTGTGATTCTGCCGATCCTCGGCAACGGCCACCCCAGGCACGGTGCGCCCTTCGAGGACGAGGCGCCGTGGCGGCGCTACGTCCACGCCGTCGCGGAGCGCTATGCGGCGGATTGCCCCGTCTTCGAGGTGTGGAACGAACCCGATGTCGCCCCCAGCGGCCGGGGTTGCCAGAATCCGACGAACTACGTTGCAGTGCTGAAAGCCGCCGCCGAGGAAATCCGCGCCGCCGCACCTGGTGCGCAGATCGCTTCCGGCGGAACCGCCGGCGTATCGACCGCACGGGTTTGGGCATATATTGGAAACGTCCTTTCTCTAGGCGGTGGCGATTGGTTCGACATCATAAACGTTCACGCCTACAGCACCCCCAGCGCGCCCGAAAAGCAATATTCGGGCTTCGGATCCTTCCCCCGTCGTCTCCGAGCCCTGATGACGCTGTCGGGCTGCGGTGAAAAGCCCATTTGGAACACCGAGTTCGGCTGGCCTACCAACGAGACCGACCCGGAGTGGCCGACGGACGACAAAGAGTTCCTGAACGGCAAGGTCGGCGTGGACGAAGAGAGCCAGGCCATTTGGACTGCGCGGGCGCTTGGATGCGCCTTCGCCGAGGGCGTTGAATTGATGATGCCCTACGAACTCCGCGACCGGGGAGGCAGTCCCTTCGACCGTGAAAGCCGATTCGGGCTTCTCCACGCGGACTTTTCGCCCAAACCCGCGTTCTACGCATACAAGACCTTCACCACAATGCGTCCCGCCGGATCGGCGCAGAAGGAGGGCGCCTATTTCGACGGCGGATTCTTCTTCCCGCAGTGGACACGTCCCGACGGAGAGCCGGCGGGAATGCTCTGGACGACAGGTGCGCCGGATACGCGGACGCTGCGCTTTGTGGCTGGCACGGAGCGCTCGCCCCAACCCCGCTTCTTCAACCATCTTGGGCGGGAACTCTTCCCCGACAAGACTGCCGGCGGCTTCGCCATCCCCGTCTCCGATGCTCCGATCTATTTTGTCGCTGCGGAACTCGCGTCGCCCTAACGCCGATCTACAGGCACTTCACAGTCGAAGACCCGAGGTTCTCATGCGGCGGGCGCTGACTTGGCCTTCGTGCCATTCGTTGCACCGCGCGCGGCAATGTGGTAGGATGGATGGCGTCAACGACAACGGAGAAGCGACCATGGAAAAGGCTGCCACCGACATCTACACATTTGAAAACCTGCGCAGGGAACACTTCACCTACGTCGATAAGACGGCGATACTGAAACCGCTCGCCGACATGTCGCGCGGGAAGCAGTTCTTCATCGCCCGCCCGCGGCGCTTCGGCAAGTCGCTCGCCGTCTCCACGCTCCAGTGTCTCTTCGAGGGCCGCCGCGACTTGTTCCAGGGCCTCGCCATTGAGCCGGAATGGGAGTGGTCGAAGAAGTGGCCGGTTCTCCACATCGACATGGGGAGCGCGCAAGCCCCTACCGTGGCGGCGCTCCATCGGAAATGGCGCGCGATTCTGGAAGCCGAATGCGCCCGCAACAAGATCGGCTTCCGCGACGACGATGATCCGGCCATCGCCTTCGCCCACGTCATCGACGATCTTGCCGCAGAGTCCGGCGACGGGCAAATCGTCCTCCTTGTCGATGAATACGACAAGCCGCTGCTCAATCATCTCTGCACTCCGGCCGTCACGGAGTTCAAGGACGCCCTCAAGGCGTTCTATTCCGTCATCAAGACCTACGAGGGCAAGCAGCGCTTCTCCTTCCTCACCGGCGTCTCGAAGTTCTCCAAGGTCTCGATTTTCTCCGACCTCAACAACCTTGAGGATATGACGCTTGACGCCTCTACTGCGACGCTCTTCGGCTTTACCCACGCGGAGGTGCGCGCCAATTTCCCCGAACTCATCGCCGCGCTCGGCAAGGCCAACGGGATGACGGCGGAAGAGGCATTTGACGAAATCGTCAGGATGTATGACGGATACAAGTTCGAGGAAAACGCGGAGTCCGTCATCAACCCCGTTTCGCTTGGCCTGTGCTTCAAGAAGGGGAAGTTCGAGAATTGGTGGTCAAAGACTGCCGTTCCAACGTTCCTTATCGACTTCTTCAAGACGCGCCCTCTGGACGTCTCGTCGCTGGATGTTTCCGACAGCGACATGGACGCTTTCGAGCCGGAAAGAATAAATCCCGTCACGTTGCTCTTCCAGACGGGCTACTTGACTATCAGGGATGTGGAGTGGAACGGCTATTTCACAACATACAGACTGGGCTTCCCCAACGCGGAAGTTGAGTCCTCCTTTCTCAGCGAACTCTCAAAGCTGTATTCCGGGAAAGGTGCCGGGGGTGACGGGGCAGTTGTCGCCAGAATTGGCGACACGCTCCGCGCCCGCGACCCGGAGGGCTTCGTCGAGGCGTTCAAGTCGTTCTTCGGCTCAATCCCCTACGACCTCACGGACAGGCAGAACGAGCAGTCGTGGCAGGCGGTCATGTATGTGGTCATGCGCCTCATCGGCATGAACGTGGGCGGCGAGGTGAAGACCTCCAAGGGCCGCATCGACCTCACGATTGAGACGGCCACGGACGCATACGTCATCGAGGTGAAGCGCGACTCGACGCCGATGAAGGCCATCGAGCAGATCCGCGACAAGTCCTACACGGACAGGTTCCGCCTCTCAGGAAAGCCGATCACGCTCATCGGCCTGGCTTTCTCCACGAAGAAGCGCGCCGTCTCCGGCGCCAAGATCGTCCGAGACGCCTGATGGCGCTCTGGGAGGATTCCCAAGGGTCCGCATGGAAAAGGGCAGTTCCCCAAAAGAGGCACCGGGCCGCCGGCGATTTCCGTTTGAAATCGACCGGCGCTTTGCCGGCAGCGTGGAGACGCAGTTCACCGACGCGCTGCGGGCCGCCATCGTCTCGGGTCGCTACAAGCCCGGCGACGTGCTTCCGAGCATCGTCGAGTTCTCGCGCGGCCTCGGCGTGTCCATCCGCGCGCCGCAGGCGGCGCTGAAGGCCCTTGCCCGGGAAGGGCTCGTCTGCCCGAGGCGGCGCACCGGGACCGTTGTCGCGGGGCCGCGCGACACGGCGTTCCGCGGGAATGTGCTGCTGGTGAACGCGAACCGCCATCCCGTCTATTACGACTCCTTCATCGAAAGCGGGGTGGCCGACGCGCTCGCCGCGTCCGGATACATTGTCTCGCGCGTCGTGACGCCGCTCCGGCGCAAAGGCGCCGGCGGCGACCTTGAAAACGAGACCTACGACCTCCGGCAGCTCCGTCTTGCGCTGCGCCAGAGCGTCTCGTGCGCGCTCTTCTTCGGCTCCCGCCGGCAGCTTGTCGCGACAGCGGCCAAATCATCCGTCCCCTTTGCCGTCGTCGGCGGCGGGAAACCGCCCGCGACCCGGAATTGCGTCGCCTTTGCGTCATCGGGCCTTGAAGGCGCACTGCCGGGCATCCTCGCGCGCCTGGGGCAAATCCGTCCGCGCCGTCTCCTGCAGGTCGCGATCCGCAGTTCCGAACTTCTGGATGAAAAGGCTCTTTCGCAGGTGTGCGGCGCCGTCGAAAACCTTGTCCTCTGGCCAAAGACGCACAGGGAAGTCCTGGGCGAGGACTTCGTCCGCGCCGGATTCAACGCCGTCCGGGACCGCATCGCACGTCCCAAAAATACGCCTGACGCCTACCTTTTCACCGACGACTACCCGGCCCGCGGCGCACTGACGGCGTTCCTGTCCGTCGGCGTCCATACTGGGCGCGACGTGTTTTTCATGACGCTTGCCAACAAGGGGATTGCGCCCGTTCATCCCGACCCGATCGACATTCTACTCCGCAATCCCGAAAAAGACGCCGCCGCCGTGGCAGCCGCCGTCCTTGACTTCCTTGAGACGGGCACCAGGCGCAACCTGGTGCCGTTGCCGGTCCGGCTCGTGCGCGGCACCTGACCCCCTGCCGCCAGCCATCCCACACTCTTTTTCACGCAGAGAGGCAGAGAATGCGGAGTTCAACACTGTCACCATGTTCATTGAATGTGATGATTACTCATGGCCTTTTCCATTTGGTCTCCGCGACCTCTGCCTCTTTGCGCCTCTGCGTGATTGATTAAATGGGATGGCAATGTTCACTTTTCAGTAATAGTGGCTCATTTTTTTCGCGGAAATCGCTGAAAATACGAAGAGAGCAATTCCACATAGGGAGTGCTTATTCCCTGAAGAGGTCGTCAAGTGTCACTTCGGACTGGACGCGGGATGAATATTCGTTCCGGATAAGTCCACTGGCGGAGATCATCGTGAGATGCACCGATTTCCTCGTTTTCGTCACGTTGCGGAAGACACCTAATTTCCTGGCAAGCGCCGCATCGTATTCCTTGTCGATTTTAAATGGCTCCGACGTGTATTTGCATTCGCACACGTTGACGACATTGTCGGCCCTGTCGAAAAGCAGGTCAATCTGCGCACCGTCCTGGGATGCCCCTTTGGCCCGATGATGCCATGCGCAGCATTCCGCGTAAACACCGTCGATGCCGAGGGCCTTGCGAATCTGACGATGGTGAATCAGGCAAAGGCGCTCGAAGGCAAGTCCGCACCAGACTCTGTGGGCGGGGGAGCCGACAGTCCGCATCCAGAAGTTTTCATCTGCCGGCCTACGGCCCGCAAGATAGTGGAAATGGAAAATCGAAAACGCATCGACAAGTTGGAACACCTGGTTGTTCTTCCCGGAATCGAACGGATTAAAGCGACGGACAAAACCGCTGACGGACAATGCCTCAAGCGCATCGGTCAACTTGCCTGACGCCGAGATGCCAAGCGCCCGCGCGATGTCGTTACGGGTCATGCCAGAGAGATGCCCGGCCAGTTCACCTACAATCTGGCGGGGTAGCTGCGAGAGGCGAAACAGGGACGAGAACAGTTCCACGAATTCATCCGCAAGCGGGGCGCCCTCGGCAAAGAACATCCGGTCGAAGTTCTGCGCCGTTGAAAAGCGCTTGTCGAGATAGCGCCAGTAGTAGGGAATCCCGCCAAAGGCCATGTAGCATTCGGCGATCTCCGACCGGGACATGGCAAGCCCCCTCTCGCGGACGAGTTCCTCGCATTCGTGGAGTGTAAACGGATTGAGGAGGATGCGGCACGTGACGCGATTGTGCAACCCGCCTCGATTGCGGAAAAGCTTCTTGGAAATCCATGCTGCCGCAGACCCGCAGACAATCAGCAGAATGTCCTTGCGTGCCGAGGCCCAGCCGTTCCAAAAGCCTTCAAGCGCCGTGACGAAATTCGAGCGCGGCGTATCAAGCCACGGCATTTCATCAATGAAGACGACTTTCTTCTTGAACGGGCATGCGGTAATGACTTCACGGAGAAGCGCGAATGCCTCGTCCCAATCTTTTGGCATCCCACGTCCCTTCAGCCCGTAAGTCTTCAGCGAAAGGAAGAACTGGGCCAGCTGGCGCTTTAGGCCGCCAGTAGCAAGGCCCGAATGCTGAAATGCGAAGCGACCCTCAAATGTCTCCCGCACAAGATAGGTCTTGCCCACGCGACGACGCCCATAGATGGCGACAAATTCCGATTCGTCCGATTCCGCCATCCGAATCAACTCCCCCTGCTCCTCTTTCCTGCCAACCATATTAACCTCCTCAATTGTTTTCGTGCTTTACATTATATCAAATTTTCAAAAATAGCACAAGTTCGATGCGTTTTTTGCTTGAATTGGTGCTAAAGTTCAAGATTTCATTGATGTTTTAGCACCTTTTCAATAGAGTGGCACTTAGCATGGTAATCCCACTTTTTCTACTGCTCGCTTCGCCGCGTCCGCAGTGGCCCGGACGAAGCCGGGCCCTCCCTAGCCCCTAGTCCCTATTTCCACATTGGCTGTTTTCACATTTCCACATTTCCCAGGGCCGGAGGCCCCATTGCGGGGCGGCGCACACTATTTAGTTTGAGATCGTCCGTGGAGAGTGACGCTGCGCCAGCGGGAGAGGCTGCCGCCCCCCGCGCGACGGAAGAAGTGCGATAGCGCTGAGACCGAACCGAACCCGCAGTCGATGGCGATTTCAGTTGCTGATGCGCGAGACTCCGCAAGGCGCCGCTTGACCTCCGCAAGCCGCGCCGCCGTAATTGCGGCTCCGGCACCCTCCCCGCGCAGCTGGCGGAAGCGCAGGTCGAGCAGCGGACGCGACACGCGCAGATGCGCCGCAACGTCGCTTACGGAGATGGCGTGCGAGGCGTTCTCCGCGATGAACGCCAGCGCCTCCTTGACCAGGTGCTCCGCCGGCGGCAGGTAACGCGTGGAGTCGCGGTGGACGTAGGCCTTGATGGAGGCCCTGATGGTCACGGCGCGCCCCCGGCCGCCATTCATGAGCCGCGCCAGCTCGTCGGCCGCCCTCTCACCAAGGGCAAAGTGGTCCGGCTGGATGCTTGAAAGCCTCGGCTTGGTGTTGAGGCACACCATCGTGTCATTATCTACGCCCAGCACCATGGCCTGTCCGGGGACGGTGATGCCCGCCAGGCGGCACATCCCCAGCACGTTGATTGCGATGTTGTCGTTGACGGCGAAGATGGCCAGCGGGCGAGACAGCCGCCGGAGCGTCTCCAGCGCCTCATCCCCGGACTCTCCGCGTGCGGTGCCTTCCGACCAGTTGAGGACAACCGGCTTCGCGCCTGGCCAGCGCTTCGCGACCGCATCCGCAAAGCCTTCGCCGCGCATCCGCGAGAAGCGCCGTCCATATCGGTCTGGCGCAAACACCCAAGTCCCGAAGCGCCCAAGCCTCGCCAGCTGCCTGAACGCCTCACGGCCCACCTCCTTCTCGTCCAGGCAGAGGAAGGAGACCTTCTCCGCAACAAGGCGCTTTTCGGAAACATTCTTCGTGAATACCACCGGGACGCCGAGCCCCGCCACTTCATGAAACTCCTCCGCGCTTTCCGGGGCCTCTGCGATGATGCCGGCGTAGAGTCCTGGGTTGTCCTTTACCAAGGCGAAGGCCTTTTCCCTGTTGAATTCGTAGTCGATGACCCAGGGGTAGGTCGCGTTGATGCGCGTGACCACCCCGGAAAAGACCTCGCGCGCCGACGCGACGCCAATGTATATTGACACCAGCACACGCTTGAACTTTGGCTTTTCAGTTATTGAAAACATCAACAAAATTTTATCAAAAACTTCAAGCACTCGCCACCGTTTTCGGGTATCATAGTTACATCGGTAATTCGTTTACATTTCAACCAAGGAGACAATACCATGAACATCACGCATCGCATCATCACCGCAACGGCCGCGCTGGCAGCGGCCCTCGTGGCGCACCCCTCCATCGCAGGACTCCGGCAGTGGGAGCCGTCGGACTACATCCAGGACAATCTGGTCCTGCACTACGACGGTATCCGCAACGCCGGCCTCGCCGCCGCGCATGACGGCGCCGCCACGGCATGGGTGGACTTGTCGCCGTCGGGCAATGACGCGACGCTTGTGAATGGTCCAGGGGCCAGCGGCTACTGGGGAGCGACGGGCTTCGTGTTCCCCGGTTCCTCCAATCTTTGGATTGCTGCGGAGCAGACATCGCTTTCAGGCGATTTCACGATGCAGGTCGCGTGCGACACGACGGCGAGTGTCATGCAGGGGACCTGCTCCTGGCCCAACCTTATCGGCGGCTACGGCAAGGGCGCGGCCGGCGCGGCCGACGAACTCACGATCTTCTACCACAAGAGCAACAAGAGGCTCAGCACGAAGTTCCTGAACACCTATCTTGACCAGTATCTTCCCTCGTGGAACTACAAATACGCCACGCTGATTCGCAGCGGTTCGATGGGGTCGCTGTTCGACGGCACGACGCCGACCCTCGTGTCCACGTCGAAGACCGGCGCCATCGGGTCGCGCGTCATGGTCGGAGCCGGCATGGACAATAACTTGGCAGGCGCGGAAGGCCGCCTCTTCACCGGCACAATCTACTCGGTGCGCATTTATAACGACGCGCTCACAGGCGACGAGCTCGCCTGGAATCGCGCGCTCGACGAAGCCCGCTTCCACAGCGCCGCAGTTCCGGAGAGCGCGGTCTCGGCCGCTTTCGTTCCCGACGCCGTGATTGCCTCCTCCATCGCTGGCGCCGAAGGCATGGAGGCCGCCGGGTGCCACATGGTCGATGACGGCGGCCACGTCTTCCGTGCCGCGCCTTCCGCCACCGTCTCCGGCACGGCCTACGCCTGCACCGGCTGCACCATCGCCACATGGGACGCCTCACTCGGCGCATACGGCGCGGCGGAGACACGCGACGGAGTTTTCGCCGTCGCCGTGGCCCCCGGCGACAAGGTGAAAATCACCTGGCAATGGGCCGCCGCCTCCAGCTCGCTTGATGCGGGTTACGTGACGGACGGCCTCGCCCTCCGCCTCGACGGCATCGACAACGCCGGCGTTGGCGTCCACGATGATGCCGCCACGGTTTGGAAGGACATCTCCGGCAACGACCGCGACGCCTTCCTTTACGGCAACGCAGACGGCACAAGCCATTGGACAAAGGACGGCTTCTACTTCAACTTCAATGCCGTGTTCGCGACAACCGCGACGTTTGCATTCGGGACACAGTACACTTTTGAAGTCCTTCTTGACGCAAAGCGCTCCGACTGGTGGAACGACACGACTGAGAAGGACATCTTGGTTTCATCGGCCGGCATTGATGGCGGGGCAATCTACTACAAGGCGGCAAATGCAATTCTCTGTCATCGCAGCAACACGACAACAGGGAGTGCGTGGAACGCGATGCCGGGATTTTACCAATTGGCAACTGTCAAATACCTTGCGGCTCTCCGCAATGGATCCAAGACCGCTCTCATCACGGGGACAACCTATCCAAACACGGAATACGACGTTTCAAACGGGGCTCCTGCAAACTTTGTGACGAACGCCTGGCTCGTTGGAAGCAAAAACACTACCATCGATCCGACCACCTGGCTTGTTGGCGGGCGGACCACGGCACCTGCCAACACAACCAAGGGGACGGTGAAATCGGTGCGTCTCTACAACCGCCTTCTCACCGAAGCCGAACTCGCGCGGAATCGCGAGGTTGACGAAGCCCGCTTCTTTGATGTCGTCCCCGACTCAAACGCGGTGATTGTCGCCTCCTCCATCGCGGGGCTTGAGGGCCGCGAACCTTCCGGCATCTACTTCCCCGACGGCTGGACCTTCTCCGCCGGAACCGGCACGCAGAGCGTTCGCGGAATCGAATGGGAATGCGCCGGCTACCAGCTTCAGACTTGGGACGCCGCCACCTCAACCTGGGGCGCGCAGACCACCTATGAGTCCAGCTCCTACACCTCCCCAGCTGTACCCTTCGCCTCGGTGCGCCTCACTTGGCTCTGGGAGCCCGTCTCCGGCGTCCGCACCGCCGCCGACTACGCGCTGGCCGACTATGCGACCGGCGGCGTGGCCCTCCACCTCGACGGCCTTGCGCACGGTAACAGCGCCACCGTTTGGAGCGACCTCTCCGGCCACGGCCGCGATGCCACGTTTGCGAGATACACGACACTGGTCAACGACTGGACCACCGACGGCGGCGCGTGGACGGATGACGGCTTCGCATTCGATTCCGACGGCTACTTCGCCACGGACGCCTCCTTCGGGATCGGGCGCAACTACACGATGCAGATTCTCGCCGACTGGGCGCGAAAGAGCGAGAACACCCACCACGAGACCTTCCTCTCCCCGAAGGACGGCATCGAGTGGGGCAGCGTCTGGTACAAGAACGGCGACGGCGACAAGCACATCTTCCATGAAACCGACAAACTCAATGGATCATCATGGAACAACCGTTCGGGCATCGTCCTGCCTACGACGACGACATATCTCACCGCCCTGCGCGACGGGCTCCGCTCCGCCATCGTCACCGGAACCGCGTATCCGACAGGGTCGAACACCTCCGGTGGAACGAACGTGACCAAGGACTGGTTCGAGGGCAACGGCACGACGGATGCCGTGACGCCGGCGCAAACATGGTCGGTCGGCGGACTCTCCGCCCAATCCAACGCAAGAAACGCCAACCCGCTCACCGGCACAGTGAAGTCAGTCCGCCTCTACGATCGCATGCTTACGGAGGACGAACTCGCATGGAACCGCTCGGTGGACAGCGCCCGCTTCTTCGGCGCACTTGCCGCCACGAACGTGGTGGTCGTTGCGAACGAGTTCAGCGGCCTTGCAACCGATACGGCCTACGAGGTCTTCGGCGCGCACACATTCGCGGCCTCGCCCTCAAGCGTGGATGGTTCCTCCGCCAACTTCGTGCGCGTCCAGGCGCTCCAGTCCAATGGCACCTGGATGGAAACCGCCAGGATTGAAGGCGGCAGCTACGACTACACGCCCGCCGCCGGCACGGTCCGCATCGAGTTCCGCAAGTCGAACCCATTTGTAATGGTCGTGCGGTAGCGTGGCGCGGCGCTCGCCGCGCCACGAATGACGACGCCCTGTGGGAGAATGAATGGCGGCGCAAGCGCCACAAAGACTATAGACGAACGCAGATGCCCATGAAAACTCGCCTTTATGTACTGTGCGTTCTTCTTTCTCCAGCCTTCGTCATTGCTACCGAAGACGCCCTCGTCATCGAGCCAGCGCCCAAGGCGCTGGTCGTCATGGTGGACGGCCTCAGGGCCGATGCCGTGGCGAACGGCGACATGCCGCACGTCCGCTCGCTGATGGAAGGGACATGGCAGCCAGGCTATGGTTCTAAATGGTCGCTCGCGGGCAGCACGATCCGCGACGCCATGACCGAAAGCGCCCCGAACCATGTCGCCATCGCGACTGGTCTCACCGCCGCCCGCCACGGAATCCGCAGCAACGCCGACCTTCTCCATGGCCGCCACACCTACGGCGGCGTCGCCGCAAAGTCCACCCCCACCTGGCTCTCGCGCCTCGTCGCCGCACGGCCCGGGACGAAGCCGCTTTTCGTCTTCTCGTGGTATGGCGACCTGACGCTCTCGCCCGACTACAATGTCCCGTTCCTCTATGACCGCGACGAGGCCAACGCGGCCCATCTTGCCAACATCCTCTCGCGCCCGGACGCGCCGGACGCCGTGATGTGGTTCATCGACAAGCCCGACCATGCCGGCCACGGGCATGGCTTCCAGCCCTACTCCCCGGATTATCTTGCCGCCGTCGCTGACGCCGACTGCTGGATCGGGCGCGTTCTCGACGCCATTGCATCGCGCCCGACATTCGCCGGCGAGGATTGGCTGGTCCTTGTTGTCGCGGACCATGGCGGCTGGCGGCGCTACCACGGGCAAATGAACGCCCAGGCCTACACGATCCCCTTCATTGTCGCGTCGCGGGCGTACTCGGGCGCGTGTCAAATTGCCGGCCTCCCGCGCACCTGCGACGCAGCCCCGACCGCCCTTGCGCACTTCGGCGTGGATGTCGCCCCGATGGGGCTTGACGGGAAGGGAAATCTAGAAACGCTAGAAGGTCTAGAAGCGCTAGATTCGCTAGATTCGCTAGAAAACCTAGAAGCCCTTGGGAAAGCCAGACTCCCCACACCCCTCGCGCACTTCACATTTGATACGCTGGATTCTTCCGTCGAGTTGCACGGAGCGGCGCAACTCGTGCCCGAGGGCGGAGCGCGTGGCGGGTTCCTGCGCTGCGCCGTCTCCCCCGACGCACCCGGTTTTGCGCGGCTCGTCGGTACCGAGGCGCTTGCCTTCACCAATGGCGAGTTCACGGTCGCCTGCTGGGTGCGCACGAATGGCCCGCAGACAGGCGACCCGGTCGCCCTTTCCAACAAGGACTGGACCAGCGGCAGAAATCCGGGGATCGCGCTTGTCGCCTCGCGCGCCAACGACCTCTCCAAGACCGCAGGCTGCACGGACGAGGAACGCCACACAGGCGCCCCCGGCTTCGCCGTGAACCTCGGCCGCGCCGAGGGAGGGCGGCAGGATGTCGGCTCCTTCGACCCCGTGTCCGGCGAATGGATGTTCCTTGCCGCCACTTGTGGCGCGGACGGTGTCCTGCGCCTCTACCAGGGGCATCCCGATGGCCAGCTCTACTTCATTTCCGACGACGCTTCCGGCGCCGTGCCTGTCTCCGGGCTGCCGTTCTTCGCCGGACAGGACGGCACCGGCCACTACCGCCACCCGTTCGTCGGCGACATCGATGAAATCACCATCTGGGACCGCGAACTCACCATTGATGAAATCCGCTCGCTTCTTTGAGGGGAAGGCGAATGGCGCCGCCGGCACGGTCCGCATCGAGTTCCGCAAGTAAAACCCCTTCGTGATTGTTGTGCGATAAAGGCAAGGCGGCGCGCTGGCGAATGTGGAAATGTGATATAATGACCACTCATTTTTCGCCATGCAGAGTTACACTTATTCCGTTTTCTCTATCGTCGCGATAGCGATCCATCTGATTTTAAACTTTAACTTGCTCATTGGCCGGGGCGTGGAAAACGTGCACGGGAAGCGCTATCGTGGCTTTCTGCTGGGCATTCTCGCCTATTATGTCACCGATGCCGCATGGGGCATCTTTGCGGGGCTTAGATGGCTGGACTTCCTGTATGTCGAGACCATATTCTTCTTCCTCTCCCTCGTGGCTTTCGTCTTCATGTGGGGCCGCTTTGTCACTGACTACCTCGACCTCGGCAGTAAGACGGGACGGGTTCTCTCCCGGTGCGGGTATGTGCTCCTGGCCATCAACATAGTGGGATTGGTTGCCAACCCCTTCACCAAAAACTTCTACTACTTCGACGCCGACGGCCATTATCAGACGGGCTACGTGCGCGACTTGGCCTTCTTCCTTCTCATCGCCTACAATTACCTGATATCGGCCTTCGTGCTGGCGAAGGCTCTGGACAGCCACGATGCCCTTCGCAGGCGAAGCATGATGGTCTTCATGTTCAGCATCACCATGGCGGTGGCCCAGATCCTTCAAGTCATCTGGCCGCTCACGCCGTTCACCGCGCTCGGATGCCTTATCGGCAACTGCTTCTTCCACGTATTCGTAATACAGGACGAGCAGACGGCGAAGCACATGGCCGAGCTGGAAAAGGCGCTTGATCGCGCCCGCTCTGCGGAGAAGGCGCGTAGCTTGTTCTTCAGCATCGTGAGCCATGACATCCGCACGCCCCTCAACGCGATTCTCGGCTATTCCGAACTTCTCCAATTCGGCGTCAAGAGCGAGGCCGAGAAGGAGGAGGCGCTCAAGTCAATTCGCGCAAGCGGCACGACGCTTCTGGAACTCGTGAACGACGTCCTCGACCTCGCGAAAATGGACTCTGGGAAGATGGTCTTCCAACCGGAGCCCGTGCTGCTGACCCAGCTGACCGACGAGGTGTTCTCATCCTTCTGGAAGGCCACATCCGAAAAAGGGGTTAAACTCGTCAACCGCACGGATGGCGTGCCAACGGTCATGCTGGACGAGCACCGCTTCCGCCAGCTACTCTTCAATCTGATTGGGAATGCCGTGAAGTTCACCAATCAGGGATCCATCACAGTTGCCGCGTCATACTCC
Source organism: Kiritimatiellia bacterium (assembly GCA_017962605.1). Classification (GTDB taxonomy): domain Bacteria; phylum Verrucomicrobiota; class Kiritimatiellia; order RFP12; family JAAYLN01; genus RGIG5952. Next base: position 21,673 of record JAGCUY010000069.1, read on the forward strand.
GGGACGAACCTCGAAGTCTCCGTGTCCGACACCGGCTGCGGCATCCCGCCCGACATGCTGACGCACGTCCTCGACCCGTTCGTCCAGGTCCAGGATCCGAGCCACTCGGCAGACCGGGCTACGGGGTCGGGGCTGGGGCTCTCCATCTGCAGAAGGCTAGTCGAGACGGTGGGCGGCGAACTCGTCGTCGAGAGCGAACTCGGAAAGGGTTCCACCTTCAAGGCCCGACTCCCAGGCATCGAAACCAGCGGAGAGAAACCCAAACTGGCCGCCGAGCCGAAGCCGGCCGCCAAATTGAAGAATCTGCCGAAGCACGTGCTTGTCATTGACGACTCGCCGGTAAACCGTTCTGTTTTGACGGCCTTGCTGAAGAAGGCGGGAGTAACCTCTATTGACCAAGCGTGCGACGGGCAGGAGGCTCTCGCGAAACTTGATTCGGCGATCAAGGCGGGCAAGCCGCACGATTTGGTCTTCTCCGATTTCTGGATGCCGAACATGAACGGCCTCGAATTCATCGAGAAGCTTCGCGCCGATTCCCGCATCAAGGGCCTTTCCGTCTATGCGCTCACGGCCGACACGGAATATAAAAACGACAGGCGGTCCGACCTCTTCACAGGCATACTCCTCAAGCCGCTCACCTACGACAAGCTCGTCGGCGTGCTCGCCGCGATGAAATGGATTTGAAAATGAAGACCGACACCGCGAAAAGGACTTTTATTCTTCGACCTCTTTTGACAGCCGCGCTTTCCTGCATGGCGGCGGCGCTTCTTCTGCCCGGGCAGCTCTGGGCCTCTGGGAAAAGCCAGCGGAAGCCCGTTCGCGTGGGCTACCAGGAGTTCAACAGGCAGATGATCGTGGACGAGGACAACAAGCCCGTTTCAGGCTACTCCTATGACTATATCCAGACGATCGCCACCTACGCCGGATGGGACTTGGAATTTGTCCCCGTTGACAGTTTCGCGGACAGCGTCAGGAAGCTCCTCGCTGGGGAGGTCGATATCATCTACGAAATCAGCTACACGGAGGAACGCGCCAAGGAGATCCTCTTCCCCGACGAGCCCATGGGTTTAGAATACTACTACCTCTACTCATCGGAAAACAACACCTCCATCATCCCCGGTGACCATTCGTCCATGAACGGCAAGACCGTAGGCGTCACGAGCGGGACGATGCTGGCCGACCTCCTGAAGGAATGGTGCCAGAAGAAGAACGTGGAGTTCAAAATCGCCGAATACGAGGACATCCCGGTGAAGGAAGCCGACTTGCTCGCAGGGAAGATCGACCTCGACCTGGAACTCAGCATGCTGGCCAAGCACAATCTCTCCGCCGTGGAGAAGGTCGGCTCGTCCGCCTACTATCTGGTCGCCAACAAGGGCCGGCAGGATCTGATCGACGACATCAACTCCGCAATGGACAAAATCCTCGGCAACGACCTCTACTATTTCTCCCGGCTTCAGGAAAAATACTTTTCCGACACCGTGCTGAGCCGCAACTTGACGGCCGAGGAAAGGGCATGGCTCGCGGAGCACAAGGTGCTTCGCGTCGGCTTTTTCGACAACTACCTCCCCTTTTCCGCGAAGGACGAAGACGGCAAGCCTATCGGCGCGTGCATTGACGCGGTCAGGGAAATCGTCAGGCAGTTGAAACAGGAAAGCAGCCTCAGGATCGAGTTTGTCTGCTACGACAACCAAGAGGGGGGGTACAAGGCGATCGAGTCAGGGGAAATCGACATAATGCTGCCCGCCTACATCAGCAATTTGGTCAAGCAGGACTACCACCTAATCGGCGGCAACAGCTTTGCGACACTTGTCAGCGATCTCGCCTATCTCAACGACTACGGGGAAGGCAAGGACAAGCGCCTTGGCGTGAACAGGAGCAACCTGATGCAGTACTACTACTGCATGGACTCCTACCCGGAATCTGAAATCGTGTACTACGACGATATCGAAGCGTGCCTCGACGGGCTTCTGGACGGAACTTCGGACGGGACGTTCCTGAATGGCTTTAGATCCGACGCCCTGCTGAAGCCGGGCAAATACCATTCGCTCAGGACAGTGCGGGCCAGAAACGACTTCCAGCTCCGCATGGCCTTCGCGGAGGACGACATCGGACTGATGCTGCTGATGAACCGCGGGCTGACGATGCTCGACCCCGACTTCATCAACAACGCGTCGTATTCGTATGTGGGGCGGATTTACTCCTTCTCCTTAAGGGACTACCTTCAAGAGCACATTTTGATGGTGACCATCCAGGCCGCCATTCTGGCCGCGATTTTGGTGGCCCTCGTCGGCTACCGGCTAAGCAACCGCAAGTTGACGGTAATCAACCGGGAACTCAAGGAGTATTCCGAAACCATCGAGAAGCAGCGGCGGCAGGAATCCGAACTGCGGCAGCAGCTCGAAAAGAAGCAGAACGAACTTGAGGACACCTTGCAGATGGCGCAGGCCGCCAGCCGCGCCAAGACGACCTTCCTGAACAACATGTCCCACGACATTCGGACGCCCATGAACGCCATCATCGGGTTCACCGGCCTCGCGGCAAGCCACCTCGACGACAAGGAAAGCGTCCGCGAATACCTGGGGATCATCTCGCAGTCCTCGGAACACCTCCTCTCGCTCATCAACGACGTCCTGGAGATGAGCCGCATCGAATCCGGCAGGATGACCCAGCACGAGAACGTGGAGTCACTGTCTGAAATCCTCCTGGTGCTCCAGGATGTCGTCCAGGCGGAAGTCCAGGCCAAGCGGCACTCCTTCACAATCGACAAGGCGAATGTCAGGAACGACCTCGTCTATTGCGACAAGATGCGCCTCAACCAGGTGCTGCTCAACTTGGTCTCCAACGCCATCAAATACACGCCATCGGGCGGGACTATTTCCCTGCGCGTCGAGCAGAAGCCCTCCAACAAGCCGGGCCACGGCATCTACGAGTTCCGGTGCAGGGACAACGGCATCGGCATGAGCGAGGAGTTCGCCAAAACGGTATTCGACCCCTTCACGCGGGAGCAGAACTCCACGGTTTCGGGCATTCAGGGGACTGGCCTCGGGATGACCATCACCAAGAACATCGTGGAGATGATGGGCGGCAGGATATCCGTCGCCTCCAAGCAGGGCGAAGGAACCGAATTCCTAGTCGTGGTGGACTTCAGGACGGCCAGGGAGGAGGTTCTCGACCAGATGGGCGAAGGAGCGGGGCAATTTTCATTAAAAGGAAAGAAAGTCCTGCTGGTTGACGACAACGCGCTCAACATCCAGGTCGGGGTGCTGCAACTCAAGGAAGAGGGCATGGTCGTCGAGACCGCCACCAACGGCCAGATAGCCGTTGACATGATCCGGGAGAAGGGTGCCGGCGCATACGATTTCGTGCTGATGGACGTCATGATGCCGGTGATGGACGGATACAAGGCAACGGCCGCCATCAGGAAACTCCCCGGCGGAGACGGACTGAAGATCATCGCCTACTCCGCCAACGCCTTCGAGGAAGACAAGGAGGCGTCCATGAAGGCTGGTATGGACGGGCACATCGCGAAACCGCTGAAAGTCAACGAGCTTTTGAACGAGCTGGAGCGGCTCGTGATTGGAAATTAGAAATGGCGCTTGACATGTGAAAGCGCCTTTGGTAGAATAATTACTCGCTTTTTTTGAAGAAGTAGGAGAGACGGAGGCACGTCTATGAAGGTCAAAAGTTCAGTCAAGAGAATCTGCGAGCGCTGCCGTATCGTGCGGCGCAAGGGGATCGTCCGCGTGTGCTGCACGAACCCCCGCCACAAACAGCGTCAAGGTTAATGGAGAAAAAAGATGCCAAGAATAGTTGGTGTTGATGTTCCCGGGAAGAAGCGCGTCGATTACGCGCTCCGCTATATCCACGGGATTGGCCCCGCGAGGGCGAGGGAGATTGTGGCTGGCTGCAACATTGACGCGGCCAAGCACGCCGATGCGCTGACGGCCGACGAGCTTCGCGCCATCATCGCGTTCATCCAGGAACACTACCGCGTCGAGGGCGACCTCCGCCGCGAAGTGTCGCAGAACATCCGCCGTCTCATCAGCACGGGTTCCTACCGTGGCCAGCGCCACCGCAGGGGCCTGCCTGTCCGCGGCCAGCGCACCCGCACCAACGCCCGCACCCGCAAGGGCGCGAAGAAGACCGTCAGCGCCGTCCGCGACAAGGAAGAGCGCAAGGCGATGAAGGCTGGCGCCTAGTAGCGCCGCCACCTCCACCACGCCAGGAGCAATCAAATGAGCGAAGAGAAAGAACCAAAAGAGGAAATCAGGGACGAAGCTGCCCAGACCGCCCACAACGAGGCGATGGCCGTCCTGAACATGGGAGGCCCGGACGTCGCGGCCGCCAATGCGGACGACGAGAGCAAGAAGCGCAAGAGCCGCGGGAAGAGCATCCCCGCCGGCATCGCCTTCATCAAGGCCACCTTTAACAACACCATCGTGTCGATCACCGACGCCCGTGGCGGAGTGATTTCGTGGAGCAGCGCCGGCAAGGCCGGTTTCCGCGGCTCCCGCAAGTCCACCGCCTTCGCGGCCACGATGATCGCCCAGGACGCCGCGCGCCAGGCCGTAGCCAAGGGCATGCACGAGGCGGAAGTCCGGATCCACGGAGCCGGCGCCGGTCGCGAGTCGGCCGTCCGCGCCATCCAGAACGCCGGCATTCAAATCAGTCTCATTCGCGACTGCACGGCAGTACCTCATAACGGCTGCCGCGCGCGTAAACGCAGGAGGGTATAATACCATGGGTCGCTACACCGGTCCAAAATCCAAAATATCGCGCCGGTTCGGGGAACCTCTCTTTGGCCCCGACAAGGTGCTTGAACGTCGCCCCAATCCACCAGGAGTCCACGGCGCGAAGCGTCGCCGCAAAGTCTCCGACTATGGCTCGCAGCTTCGTGAGAAGCAGAAGGCGAAATTCATCTACGGGATGCGGGAGGAGCAGTTCCACCGCTTCTACGAGACCGCCCGCTCCAAGCAGGGCAACACGGGAGACATCCTGCTCCAGATGTGCGAAAGCCGCCTGGACAACCTCGTCTTCCGCCTTGGCCTGGCGCCGACGCGTCCCGCAGCCCGCCAGCTGGTTTCGCACCGCCACGTCGAGCTTGACGGCAAGGTCGTCAACATCCCCTCGGTCCAGGTGAAGCCCGGCCAGAGGATTGGCATCCGCGAGCGTGACCGCAACATGAAGGCCGTCGTCGAGACGCTGATGCACCCGACCAACGGCCCCTATGACTGGCTTTCCTTCGACGAGCCCACCAAGACTGGCGTCTATCTGCGCCTTCCCGAGCCCACCGAAGTCCCCGAGTCGATTGACGTCCAGTCGATCGTCGAACTCTACTCCAGGTAGCGCCACTGCGCCGGCCGCGCCGCGCCATCCCCGCCTTGCGCGTGGGTATCCCGTGACAGCGACGGGCGCATGAACGAAAGGGAACACAGCCATGTCAAAAAAAGAATTCATCATGCCGGCAGGCGTGAAGAAGGACGAGGCGAAGTCCACGTCCACCTACGCGCGCTACGAGGTCTATCCCTTTGAGAACGGCTACGGGCAGACGGTGGGCATCGCCCTCCGCCGCGTCCTCCTTTCCTCTATTGAGGGCGTCGCCATCACCTCCATCCGCGTCAAGGGCGCCGACCATGAGTTCACGAGCATCCCCGGCATCGCCGAGGACGTGACGGACATCATCATCGCCCTCAAGCAGGTGCTGATCAAGACGGCTCCGGTCATTCCCGAGAAGATCACAATCTCCAAGAAGGGCCCCTGCACCGTCACCGCCGGCGACTTCCAGAAGGACAACGCCGTCGAGATCGTCAACCCCGACCTGCCGATCGCGACCGTTTCGGCTGGCCACTCCTTTGAGCTGGAGGCGGAGATCGCCCTGGGCTATGGCTTCCACATGGCCCGCGAGAACCGTCCGACCGACCAGATCATCGGCCAGATCCCGATCGACAGCATCCACTCGCCGGTCACGCGCGTCAACTTTGACGCCGTCGCCCACCGCGTCGGCGAGCGCACCGACTACGAAAAGCTCATCCTCGACATCTGGACTGACGGCCGCATCACGCCCGACGAGGCGCTGCACTCGGCCGCCGCCCTCATCCGCCGCCACTTCGACGTCTTCCTGGGCGCCGAGGAGGCCGCCGAGCCGCCGGTCATAGTTCCGGTCGAGCCAATCGTCACCGAGGAAGAGAAAGAGGAGAAGGCCAAGGAAGAAGAGGCGAAGTCCCCGCTCGGCATCAAGCCCGAGGATCTCAAGAAGATTCTCGCGATGGGCGTCGGCGAACTCGAACTCTCCGTCCGCTCCTCCAACTGCCTCAACCGCGAGGAGATCAAGGTCGTCGGCCAGCTGGCATGCTACACCGTCGACCAGATGCTCAACTTCCGCAACTTCGGCGCGAAGTCCCTCGACGAGATCCAGGGCAAGATGAAGGCCCTCGGCCTCACCGACCCCTCCGCGATTCCGCCGGACATCCTCAAGCCCTATCTGGACATGAACGAGGCCGCCAAGGAAATCGTGGCCGCCCGCAAGGCCGCCGAGGAGAAGGCCAAAGCCGCAGCCAAGGCCGAGAAGGCCAAGGCCAAGGGCGAGGCCAAGGAAGACGCCGAAGACGAAGGCGAGGAGGACAAGGCCTAGAGCCGCATCCCATTGGAAAGTATATGGCCGCGCCCGCGCGACCTAACAGAAGAAGAAGGAAGATTCCGCCATGCGCCACAAAAGTTTAGACAAGAAGTTCGGCAGGTCGATGTCGCACCGCAAGGAGCTGATGCAGTCGCTTGTCGCAAACCTCATCCTGCGCGACCGCATTGAAACGACGCTGCCCAAGGCCAAGCAGGCGCGCCGCGACGCCGAGAAGATGGTCACCCTTGCCCGCAAGGGGACGCTCGCCGCCCGCCGCCTCGCCGCCGCCCGGCTCCGCTCTCCGGCCGCCGTGAAGCGCCTCTTCGACGCCGTCGTCCCCGTTATGGACGGCCGTCCCGGTGGCTACACACGCATCATCAAGACCGACACCCGCCGCGGCGACGCCGCCGAGATGGCGATTCTCGAATGGGTCGCCAAACCCCAGGCGCCCGTTGAACCAGAACCCGTCGCCGAACAGGCGCCGAAGGCATAAACAACAATTAAGGCAAAGCCATGAAGTCATTTCTCCCCAAAGACCCCGGCGCCAACCGCGAGTGGATTCTCGTCGATGCGGCCGGCAAGCCACTAGGCCGCCTCGCGGTCGCCATCGCGAACCGCCTCCGCGGCAAGGACAAGCCCACCTGGGCCCCCTCCGTTGACACAGGCGCGTTCGTCATCGTGATCAACGCCGAGAAGGTCGCCCTCTCCGGCACCAAGGAGCAGAAGAAGATCTACCAGAAGTACACCGGATTCCGCGCCGGCCGCTCCACGATGACCGCCGCAAAGGTTCGCGAGCGCGAGCCCAAGCGCCTCATCGTCCAGGCCGTCACCGGAATGCTCCCCGGCAACCACCTCTGCCAGCGCATGCTGAAGCGCCTGAAGGTCTTTGTCGGCCCCGAACACACCCACGCCGCGCAGAAGCCCGTGGCCGTCGAACTCATCTAGTCCGTGCCGGTAAGATAAGGAACAGAGCAAAATGGCAAACATCACCCCAATCGCAGAGGCCACCGGCCGCAGGAAAACCGCCGTCGCACGCGTGAAACTCGTCGCGGCGCAGGGCGAAAAGACCGCTTGGAAGGTCAACGGGCGCGAGCTCATCGACCTCTTCCCCAGCGAGGCCACCCGCACCTTCATGGCGCAGCCCCTCATCATCACCGGAACTGACGGCAAGTTCGACGTCATCGCCTACACCTCCGGCGGCGGCACGACCGGCCAGGCCGGCGCAATCCGCCACGCCCTTTCGCGCGCCCTCTCGGACGCCGACCGCGAGAACTACCGCCCGCTCCTGAAGAAGGAAGGCTGCCTGACCCGCGACGCCCGCATGAAGGAGCGCAAAAAACCAGGTCAGCCCGGCGCACGCAAACGCTTCCAGTTCTCCAAGCGCTAATGGGTATTTTTTCCAAGATACTCTCCCTCTTCTCGCGGAAGGGGGAGGCGCCCGGAAATGGGCAAGCCGCCCCGCCCTCCAATGGCGGGGCTTCTTCTTTGGAACGCGACACCGCAAAGAAGTCGCGTCAGGCTGGCGGCTCCGGCCGTTCCGGTGGCCCTAGCGGCACTAGAAGTTCTAGAGGCTCTAGAAACTCTAGAAACTCTAGCGGCTCTAGCAATTCTAGAAGCTCTAGAGGCACTAGCCCATCTAGCCCCTCCAGAAATTCCAACGGCTCCAGCCGCTCCAGGCGCGGGGCCCAGTCCTCGCTGCCGCGCAGCGGCGCGCCATCCCCTACCCCGCCCGCCCAGCTCGACCCCTCCTGGGATGTCGCAACGGCCTTCCCCGTGCCGCCCAAAGAGGGCGCACGCCGCTTCCATGACTTCGACCTCCCGCGCGAAATCATGGCCGCCATCGCGGACCTCGGATTCAAATACTGCACTCCCATCCAGGCGGCCTCCCTCGAGCAGACGATGGCCGGGCAGAATGTCGCCGGCCGCGCACAGACCGGCACAGGCAAGACAGCCGCCTACCTCGTGGCCATCCTCACCCGCTACCTGCGCTCGCCCGACCGCCGCAACTCCGCGCCGGCAACGCCCCGCGCACTGGTCATCGCGCCGACCCGCGAGCTTTGCGTCCAGATCTGCCTTGACGCCCAGGCCCTCGGCAAGTACTGCGGTCTCAACTCCGTCGCGATATACGGCGGCATGGACTACGCCCGCCAGCAGTCGATTCTCTCGGAGAACGTCATCGACCTCGTCGCCGCCACCCCGGGCCGCCTTCTCGACTTCGCCCGCCACCATGTCATCGACCTCTCCAAGATCGACACGCTCGTCATCGACGAGGCCGACCGCATGCTCGACATGGGCTTCATACCAGATGTGCGCCGCATCATCAGGATGCTCCCCGGCGACCGCCAGACCCTCCTGTTCAGCGCCACGCTCGACGGCGACGTCATGCGCCTCGCCTCGCAGTGGATGCCCAACCCCGTAAGGATCGAGATCGAGCCCGAGCACACGGCCAACGACAACATCGAGCAGAAGGTGCTGATCGTCACATCGAAGCAAAAGTTCAACGTCCTCTGCAACCTCCTCAAGCAGCACGAGGGCCAGCGCGTCCTAGTCTTCGGCAACCGCCGCGTCAGCACAGACTCGCTTGCGGAGCGCCTGCGCCGCCACGGCTTCCCCTGCGAGCTGCTTTCTGGCGATGTCAGCCAGGAGCGCCGCATGCGCGTCCTCGACGCCTTCAAGGCCGGAACGGTCAAGACCGTCATAGCCACCGACGTCGCGGGCCGCGGCCTGCACATCGCCGACATCGGCCTCGTCGTCAACTACGAGCTGCCCTACGAGGCGGAGGACTACGTGCACCGCATCGGCCGCACCGGCCGCGCCGGCAAGGTCGGCACTGCGGTATCCTTTGCGGATGAGGACGAGTCGTTCGTCATTCCCGACATCGAGGAATACCTTGGCGAGCCGCTGAAGACCACCATGCTCGCCGAAGACGACCCGCTGCTCGCCCCGCCCTCCCGGTAGCCGCAGCGGGATGACATGCGACAAGCGACACGCGACATGCGGGAAGACAGCCGACATTCGACAGCCGACAGCCGGGATTCGGGAGCCGGGAGCCGGGAGCCGCCCCTAGCCCCACTTCAACCTCTCAACCTTTCAACTTCTCAACTTTTCAACTTCCCTAACCCCTATGCACCGCTTTCAAAACAAAATCGTCCTCGTGACCGGCGGAAGCCGCAACACCGGCCTCGACATTGTGGAACGCTTCATCCGCGAAGGCGCTTTCGTCTGGACCTGCGGCTCATCCCCGGCCTCCACCGCCAAGGGCGAGGCCGCCCTCAACGAGCGCGGCCTCGGCGGCTCCTTCCGCGCCCTGCCCTGCGACATCTCCGATCACGCCCAAGTCACCGCCCTCTTCGACGCCATCGAGCGCGAATCGGGCCAGCTTGACGTGCTCGTCAACAACGCGGCAGACCAGGGGCTCAACCAGGGTGGCCCGCTCGATGTCGATCCGGCGGCGATGCTCAAGGTCCTTGCGACAAACGTCGTTGGCGGCTTCCAGGTAACGCAGATGGCCTGCAACCGCTTCTTCGCGAAACAGGAGACGCGCGGGTGCGTCGTGTTCCTGTCGTCCAACACCGCCCGCCGCGCCATCAGGAACCGCACCTCCTACTGCGCCAGCAAGGGCGGCATCAACTCCCTCGTGCGCTCCTTGGCGCTAGACCTCGGCCCCCTCGGCATTCGCGTGAACTGCTGCGCCCCCGGCTACATCTACACGGAGCGCTGGGACACCCTTGACCCCGCACTTGCCGCGCGCCGCCGCAAGAACTGCCCGATAGGCCGCGAGGCTTCCGGCGCAGACATCGCCGGCGTGGTCGCTTTCCTGGCCTCCAGCGACTCCTCCAACATCACCGGCGAGATCATCACCGTCGATGCCGGCTGCTCCTGCCAGCACATGCCCATCGACTGCGACTGCTAGTTGTCAACTAGCGATAGTGCTGATGTGTAGCGTGGTGAAGCGTGAAGAATGAGGACCGGGCATTTTTACCCGGAAAAACTTCTCTCCCGGCCCATATTGGGAAATGCGTGCGCCCAATCCGCCAACGGCGGACGCTCGCGGCAGACGCCAGTCTGGCCGCTTCGCTAGGTTGGGCGCCCGCCTTTCCTCAATCTGAACCGGGCGTTTTTCTGGCGGGTAAAAACGTCAAGTTCACATTGCCAAGCCACATGGCCTCGTCTCGTCGTCATCCGCTTGGTGTCGGCTTGCGGCAGTGGCTGGCGGCGCATTCCGGGCGATCTGCGCCCCGCGCCCACCCTGGACGGGCGGACGCCAGGGAACGCACCTCGCCTCGGACTTCGCTCGCCATCCGAAGCCGCTGCGCCTCC
>JAGCUY010000070.1 GCA_017962605.1 Kiritimatiellia bacterium
CATCGAATACGGCGACATGCAGCTCATCTGCGAAAGCTACCACCTCATGCGCGACCTGCTCGGCATGTCTGACGACGAGATGCACGAGGTCTTCGCCGCATGGAACAAGACCGAGCTTGACTCCTACCTCATTGAGATCACCCGCGACATTCTCGGCCGCAAGGACGCCGACGGCTCGCCGCTCGTCGAGAAGATCCTCGACACCGCCGGACAGAAGGGCACCGGCAAGTGGACCGGCATCGCGGCGCTCGACGAAGGCGTTCCGCTGACCCTCATCGGCGAGGCCGTCTTCGCCCGCTGCCTCTCCGCCATGAAGTCGGAGCGCGTCGTGGCCGCCAAGGAATTCGCCCGCACGATTCCCGCCTTCACCGGCGACAAGGCCGAGTTCGTGGAGTCAATCCGCCAGGCCCTCTTCGCCTCGAAGATCATCTCCTACGCGCAGGGCTACACGCTCATGCGCACGGCGGCCAAGACCTACGGCTGGAACCTCAACTACGGCGGCATCGCCCTGATGTGGCGCGGCGGCTGCATCATCCGCAGCGTCTTCCTCGGCAAGATCAAGGAAGCCTACGACAAGGATCCCGCCCTCTCGAACCTCCTTCTCGACCCCTACTTCAAGGATACGATCTCCCGCCTCGTCCCGGCGTGGCGCAAGGTGGTCGCGCAGGCGGCCCTGGCCGGCGTCCCCGCACCGGCGATGTCCTCGGCCCTCGCCTACTTCGACGGCTATACGACCGAGCGTCTCCCGGCGAATCTGCTCCAGGCGCAGCGCGACTACTTCGGCGCGCACACCTACGAGCGGCTCGACTCCGAGCGCGGCAAGTTCTTCCACACCGACTGGACAGGCCACGGCGGCTCCACCTCCGCCTCGACCTACAATGCCTAGCGGAAGACTGGGAGACAGCCCCAGTATTCAATGATTCTCCGGCACAAGGACAGGGAACTGCTGCGGTTTGACTGGATTGAGCCGCAAGGCGTCCGCATCGTTTCCGTGAACGATGCGGAACGCCGGTTCCTGCCCCTGGAGATGAAGGGATCGGCGACGGACGAGTCGCTCTGGTCTTGGTTGCGCCGCCGGACTGTCCCGAAGCATCGACACTACATCCAGTCGATGCTTGTCAGGCTCGGACTTTCCGCCGACGACACCAAGGCGATAATCGAGTTCTGCAAGGGGCTGTCGCTTACGGATGTTTACTGGGTCGTGCCGGAGGTCTTCAGAGGCTCGTGGCGCGACTTCAACCTCTACGCGAATCCGTTTTCAACAGTGCTCGCGGCAATGGCCTTTACGGGAGGCGCCTCTGTCGGTTCCGGGCCGCGCGGCGGCCTTGCGACATCGCCAGAGCTCACAACAAATGGCATGCTCGCCAAGTGCTGGCGCAGAAAAGGTGATACGGTCTTCCTCTACAAAAGCGGAACCGAAGGCGCAGCGAACCTCGGCTTCGAGCCATATTCGGAGTTCTATGCGGCGCAGGTGGCGAGTGCGATGGGGCTTCGGCATGTCGAATACGGCCTTTCCAAGTTCAAGGGACGGCTATGTTCAACCTGCCCGCTTTTCACAAGCGAGCGCGTCGGCTTTGTCCCAGCTGGTGCGCTGCTTTCAAAGGACGAAGCCATAGCCGACCCGCGTTTTCGCGACATTTTCCTTTTTGATGCGATAGTCCACAACACCGACCGCCATCTTGGCAACCTCGGCTTCCTCGTCGATAACGACAGGAACGAAATCATCGGGGCGGCTCCGATTTTCGACAACGGCAACAGCCTTTTCTCCACGGCACTCTACCGCCCCGGCACCCGCTACGACGACTTCGGCGACCTGGCAAAATACGCCGGTGGAATTTCACCGGCCCTCTATAACGGTTGGCTCTCAATCCCTGGTGGCCTTACTGCGGATATGAAAGAGCGTCTACGCCGGTTGGATGGATTCCGCTTCACGCGGCACAGCCAATACAACCTACCGGCGCCTCGGCTTCGAAGGATTGAGAAATTCATTCAGGCCCATGTCGCGAAAATACTTGAGCAGGGTGAAGGGGCCAACGGGGCATGAGTAACCGACAACTAATCCAGCCATGAATCTAGACCATTGGGCCACTTTCGGAGAACGCCCATGAAAACAACAATCATCATCGATGCGGAGGATGACCCCAGTGTCGTTGAGGCTTTCATGAAGGTATCCAATGGCTTCTTCGATGCCGCAACGGACTTCATGGACCGCAGTTTTAAAAGCATGGAGGCCCTCCGCGACCTCATCGCAAAATATGGCTCCGGGAAGAAGGTCATAATCAAGCATTCCTCGAAGATGGACGGTGACGCACGACAGATCTTCAAGGACGCCATGTCTGAAACTTCCGGGTTCACCGTCATCTTCGAGGACGAGGACACGAAGCCCAAAAGAAAAGACCGCAGTTTCTTTACCATGCTCGGGAGAATCGTCCTCATCTTTTTAGCCGCGAGTATCGTAATCACCGCCGTGGCGATGCTGGCGAAAACCCTTTTTGGTCTGTGAGAATATCAATATCATTCTCTGTTTCATGAAGAGCAAAAACATGGTCAATGTTTGCGGTTCCCCCGCTTACTTGTTAGAATGTGTGCGCCCGTTATCAAATGAGCAAGTATTCCAAATGTAAAAAAGCAGACAGGGGGGGGAGAGTTGCCTTTGTTGAAAAGGTGTTCCTCGACCGCCGCGCCAGCGCCTCTGCGCTGCGCGGCGTGGAGCTCTTCAACCTCCGCCTTGTGCGCGACCTCTGCGCCCACGGCATTGGGGTTGACCTTTTCGCGGAGCCTTCCTGGCACGAGACGATCCTTCGTGAAATCCCCGGCGCAAAAACGCTGTGCATCGTCGGGGCGAATGGCTCTGGCTCGTCTTTCCTGGCGGGCTTGGCTGCGGCGTTCCGCGTCAGGGGCCTCGCAAGGCGCGAGGGCCGCTACGACGCGCTCCTCTTGGGGAATGTCGCCAACCGCCTCATCCCAGCGATCTGGCTCCTGAAGTCTGGGCGCGACTTCGCCCGCGCGACCCTCGTCGCCCACCGGGAGCCCTCGCCGCGCTTCCTGCGCTCCATTCGCCGCATGCCCGGGCGGGTCGTCGCGGTGAGCGAACCCGTCGCGGCCGATTTCCGCGACCAGGGGCTTGCCGCCGATGTCGTCGTCGATTACGGCATCATGGACGCCGACCTCTTCCACCCATCCTCAAGAGAGCCTGACGGAAAAGTCCGCTTCTGCGTCCTTGGCGCGCTCGACAACGCATGGAAGGGGGCCGACACCGCAATCGCCGCCTTCCGTCTTTTGCCCGATGCCCTGCGTGCCCGCTGCGAGCTGCACCTGATGGCCTACCGCTCGCCGCCAGCCTTCCCCGGCGAGCCGGGAATCGTAGCCCATCCCTGGCGTGGCGCAACTGGAATCCCCGACTTCCTCCGCACGATGGACGTGATGCTCGTTCCCTCACGAGACGAGCATATCATGCGCGAGACATTCTCCCAGTCTGTCGTCCAGGGGATGCTCACCGGCCTACCAGTAGTCTATGCGCCCATCCCCGTGCTGGCTGAGAAGTTCGACTGCGGCGGCGGATTCCCTGCGGAAACCCCTGAAGCCTATGCGGAGGCGATGGCGAGGTTGGCAGAAGATCCGAACCTGCGCGCTACCCTTGGCGCGAAGGGACGCGAAACCGCGCTGGCCCGCTACGTATGGGACACCGGGCGTTTCATCGAACGGCATCTCTTTTCAGGAGACGCGCCATGAAGACGCGCGGCGAGGGAATCCCCGGCGGCCGCCTCTGGCTGGGCGGCGAAGGCCCCGATGCGGAGGCGGTGCGGCGCTTCGTCGTCTCCGGCGAGGCCCTGAAACTCCCGCCGGAATGCCGCCTCGGCCACCATACCCGGCATGGCGCCGTTTACGTCGTTGAGATCGCGGGTGTCGGGCGCTGCGTCCTGAAGGAGTTCCGGATTCTCCGCGACCGGGGGCTTTTCAGGCGCCTTGAAAGCGCCTTCAAGCTGCTCTTCGTCCACCGGGGCCTTCGCACGATGCGCCTGGCGGGACGCCTTGCGGCGGCCGGCGTCAGGACAATCGAACCGCTGGCCTTCTGGACGGACACGCGCGGCGCGATTCGAAACTTCCTCCTTTATCGCTTCATTGAAGGCGAGGTCTTCGGTGAACATTGGATGGGCGAACTTGCTGCAATCTCGCCCCCGTCAAAGGCCGATGCCGCTCCCGCTCCGGAGGCGCTTGAGGCGTTCTTCGGCAGGGCAGGGGAGATGGCCCGCCGGATGCATGACGCAGGAGTCGTACACACGGACCTTCATCCCAAGAACTTTATCGCCGCCGACGTTTCGCATCCAGCGGACACATTGGCGCTGATCGACCTCGACTCAGCCCATCCTTCATCCTCTTCAGGGCGCATCGCGTTCAACGCAAGGATGCGTTCGCTCCGCCGCCTTGCGCAGTGCTTCAAGGACGAGGACGCCCCACTGCTGCGCCTGTTCGTGCGGGCCTACTCGCAGGAAGACCCGGAGACGGAGGCCGCCGTCCTCCGCGCCCTCCGCTTTTGGCGCGGGCGCAAGTGGCACAGCATTTCCGATGTCGTCCTATCCTGGTTGCGATGCCGTCCGCCTCGCCCCGTGGACAGGCGCGGCCGCACCGAGTACGACGTGGTCTTCTCGATTGGCTACGACTGCAAATGCTCCCAGAGCCTCCGCCGCGCCGGGCTCCAGCACTTTTCATATCCCTGCGACTGGCTGACAGGAGCTCCGCTGCGGGAGCGCGCGCGCATTGTCGCCGGCGGCTTCCGCGACTGGTTCCGCCTGGAAGACCTTGAGGACATCGGCACCGCCCGCTTCAACCGCTTCGCCGGCATGAAGCGCATTGCGAAGGACCGCCGCAACGGCCTTGAGTTCCGCCATGACTTCCCAGCCGAGGGTTCCCTCGCCGAAGGCTTCCCCGAAGCCGCCGCCAAATACGAGAGGCGCTCCGAGAGGCTTCTGGACGCCATCGGCAAGGCCGGACGTGCGCTGGCCGTCTTCTGCGACGGCTACGGCTGCCCGCCCATCAGCCTCGCAGACCTCCGGGAAGCCCGCGACATCCTCGCCGGACGCTTCGGCGATAAGATTGATTTGCTAGGCATCTTCGACGATGCGCCGGGGACGCCCCACGAGGCTGCGGAGGCCGCCTCTGCCGACGGCCATGTCAGGCGCTGGTCTTTGCCCTGCCTCCGGCGTTCGCCAGACGGCCTCGTTGTCCGCGACCGCGTCGTCGCGCGCGCCCTTGCGGCGCGTGTGTCCTGCCCAGACCCCCATTCGCCTGCGGAGCGCCGCGCACGCAAGGAGGCCGACCGCGCCGCCCTCTACGCCAAATACAAGGCGAAGTCCTGGCTGGGAATGACCGTCAACCGCCTCCTCTTCCGCCACTACCGCAGCCTGACGCGGCTGCTTCAGAAAAAGGGAATCATCCCCGCGAACACCGCCAACAACCCCGTCCCCCAACCATGAACATCATTCCACTTTGCCTGCGCAGCGGGAAAAACTCGAAATTCACCTACTTCGCGCGGGCCTTTGCTCGGGAACTTGTGCCGTGGTCGATTTACCGCGCCCGCCGCGAAGGTCTGCTGGAATCAATTGCCAGCCGCCCCGACCGCGACGAAATCGAGGCGCGCGCGGCCTACTGCTGCCGGCTCGACCCCGCCGCGCCCGTCACGCTTTCCGATGCCGCCCAGCGTCTGCGCGACCAGCCGCTCCCGAAGAAGAAGCATACCTACTACTTCGACTCCCGCGAGTATCTCCGCTACTTCCCGCGCGACCTGCGCTGGTTCCATGTCCCCGGCGACGTGACAAAGATCCCACCAGAACCGGCAATCGTGAAGTCCCGCCCCATCGCGGAGGACCTTGGCGGCATGAGCGTCAATGCGCGCTCTGTGCTGCTCAACGAGGACAAGGTCCGCCATTTCACCTTCGTCCATGACAAGCTCCGCTTCGAGGAGAAGATTTCGCGCGCGATTTTCCGTGGCGTGGTCCGCGCCAAGCCCAAGCGGATTACCTTGTTCGAGAAATACTTCGGGCGTCCGGGATATGACTTGGGCGACACCTCTTCGCGCCCCGTGCGTCCCGAATGGCTCGTCGGCAAGATCTCGATTGCCGACCATCTGCGCTGCCGCTACATCCTCGCGATTGAGGGGAACGACGTGGCGTCGAACCTCAAGTGGGTGATGTCGTCGAACTCCCTTGCCGTGATGCCGTGCCCCCAATATGAGACATGGTTCCAGGAAGGGCTGCTAGTTCCCGGCGTCCATTTCGTTGAGATTCGCAAGGACTATGAAGACCTGCCGGAGAAAATCGCATGGTACGACGCGCATCCGGAAGAGGCGGAGAAGATCATCGCAGCCGCCCACGCCTGGGTGGCGCGGTTCCAAGACCCCAGCCGCGAACGCCTCGTTTCGCTCCGTGTCCTTGACCGCTACTTCCGCGGAACCGGCCAGCAACCCCACTAAACTTCCCAACCTCCCAACTTTTCAACCTCCCAACTTTTCAACTTCCCAACTTTTCAACTTTTCAACTCCTCATGCATCCTCCCGCCCTAATAGCCCTCGACCTCGACGGCACCCTCCTCGATTCCCAGAAGCGCATTACGCCGCGCACGCTGGCGGCGCTGGAGGCCGCCGCCGCGCGCGGCATCCACATCGTCCCCACAACGGGGCGCTTTTTCGACGGCATGCCGGAGTGCGTCAAGGCGCTGCCGTTCGTCCGCTACGCCGTCACCTGCAATGGAGCAGCTGTCTTCGACCGCGTGGACAATGTCGTCGTCGCCCGGGAGGAACTTGCCCTCGACAAGGCGCTTGCCGCCATAGCCGTGTTCGAGCGCTTCGATGTCATCTACGACTGCTACCAGGACAACTGGGGCTGGATTACCGCCTCGATGGTCTCCAAGGCCGACGACTACACGCCGAACGCCTTCTACGCGCGTATGATGACGGAGCTGCGCACCCCTGTGCCTGAACTCAAGGCATACTTGAAGGAGAAGGGGTGTGACGTGCAGAAAGTGCTGTCATACGCCCGTGACCCGTCTGTTTACGAGACGATGATCCCAATCCTCAAGGCGGAAGTCCCGCACGTTTTCGTGACGATGTCCAACTCCAAGATGCTGGAGGTGAACGCCGAGAACTGCCACAAGGGGCGGGCGCTGGAGCTTCTGGCTGCGCATCTGGGCTTCGGCATGGACCGCGTGATGGCATTTGGCGACGGCCTCAATGACCTCACGATGGTGCGCGACTCTGGCATGGGCGTGGCTATGGCCAACGCCGTGCCGGAAGTCCTTGCCGCCGCGAAGATCAAGACGCTCTCCAACGACGAGGACGGCGTTGCCGCAGTCATCGAGAAGTTCTTGGGGGCTTCCTCGGAGAGCATTTAGCCAAGGCGTTCGCGCAGAATATGATATACTAACAGAAACTTGGATGGAAACCATCCTGTTCTGGTGCATTGATGAGAGGCGCGTTTTTCACAGTTGAATCCAATAGGGCGTTGGCGCCGGGCGTGTTTGAACTCGTCCTGGCCGGCGACTGCTCGGCCGTCCAGCGGCCGGGGCAGTTCGTCAATGTCGCCGTCCCCGGTCTTTTCCTGCGCCGCCCGATTTCCATCTGCGACTGGACTGCCGGCTCCATGACGCTTCTCGTCCGCACCGTCGGGCGCGGAACGGCTTGGCTTGAAAAGGTTGTGCGCGGCGAGAAGCTTGACGTTCTCCTCCCGCTGGGCAATGGCTTCGACATCTCCGCCGTTCCCGATGGCGGCACGGCAATCCTGGCAGGTGGCGGCATCGGCATCGCCCCACTGTACGCGCTCGCAAAGGCGCTTCTCGCCTCTGGCCGCCGCTGTGTCGCGGCTCTTGGCTTCCGTTGCGCTTCAGATGTTTTCTACGCCGACGAGTTCGCCGCCATTGGCTGCGAGGTCGCCATCGCCACCGAGGATGGCTCCCGAGGCCAGCGCGGTTACGTGACGGATGTCGTAAGCGCCTATTGCACGCATGGGCGCAGGGGCACGGAGTATCTTTTCGCTTGCGGGCCGGAGCCGATGCTGAAGGCGTTGGCGGCGAATGGATGGACCTCATCTACGCAGTTCAGCCTTGAGACCCGCATGGGGTGCGGCTTTGGCGCATGCATGGGCTGCACCACGGAAACGACGCATGGCCCTGCCCGCATCTGCCACGAGGGGCCGGTATTCCGCGTGGAGGACTTGAAATGGTAGCCCTCTCCGTCAATCTGGCAGGCGTCAAGCTGAAGAACCCGGTGGTTCCCGCCTCCGGCACCTTCGGCTTCGGGCGCGAGTTCTCCGAACTCTACGACCTCAACGTCCTTGGCGCGATTTCCGTGAAGGGGATCACCAGGGAGCCGCGCATTGGCAATCCGCTTCCGAGAATCGCCGAGACGCCATCGGGAATGCTGAATGCGGTGGGGTTGGAGAACCGGGGCATCGACGCCGTCCTGAGCGAGGAGCTGCCATGGCTGCGCGCCCACTTCGACGGCCCTATCATCGCGAACGTCGGCGGCTTCTCGCCAGAGGAGTATGCCTCGAACTGCGAGCGCCTCGCAGCCAGCGCCGCCGTCTCCATCCTTGAAGTAAACATCTCATGCCCGAACGTCCATTGCGGCGGCCGCAATTTCGGCTCGTCGCCTGAGTCTGCCACCGCCATCACGAAGGCCGTGCGCGGCGTCACGGGCAAGCCGGTCTTCATGAAGCTCTCGCCCAATGTCGCCGACATCGCTGAGGTGGCGCGGGCATGCGAGGGCGAGGGCGCTGACGGCCTCTGCCTCATCAACACGCTTGTGGGGATGCGCATCGACATCGCCAGGCGGAAGCCCGTCCTCGCGAACGTGACCGGAGGGCTTTCCGGCCCTGCCATTCTGCCTGTCGCCCTGCGAATGGTCTGGGCGGCCTACGAAGCGGTGAAGATACCGATCATCGGCTGCGGTGGCGTGGCTTCCGCCGAGGACGCGATTGAGATGATGATGGCCGGCGCGACCGCAGTGGAGGTCGGCGCGGCGAACCTGATCGACCCAATGGCCTCAAGGCGAATTGCCGAGTCCCTTCCGGCGCTCTGCGAGCGCCTCGGCATTGCGGACATCGCCGGCATCGTCGGCGCGGCACATGATTTCCAACGAACCAAGTAACACTAACCCATAATCAAGTCAAGGAGTAAACAAATGGCATGCTTCACAGCGCCTCTGGCGCAGGCGATAGCGATAAACGTGACCAAGCCCGCGGATTGCGGCAAGTCGGGCAACCCCTTCGTGCGCAGGCTGGGCGCCTTGCAGAAGATGCTCTACGGCGGCGCGGGGCTGCTGGCAATCGAGCACGTGTGGCACGGCGAGATCACCTGGCGGTTCCCATTCCTGACGGCTGTGGCCGAGGGCGAGACGGCAGGGATGCTGCGCGAGATCGCCACGTCGGGCGTCGCGATGGCGCTGCTCGTTACGGCGGTCTGGGCCGTTGGCGTCCTCGTCGCGGAAGCTTTTTCACGCTCCGCCGCGCGCCGCGCTTCGTCGCAGGAGGCGTAGGCCATGTGTGAAATCCTCACCATAATCGCGGCGCTGGCCTTTTCGGCGCTGTGGATGTCGAAGCGCCGCGCCGGACGCGACGCCGGGGCCGAGGGCACAACCGCCTTGGCCTTTTGGGGCGCGGCCCTGATGTGGGCGGTCGATTGCGCCGTCTCGTTCATGGAGGGCGAGGGGCTTCTCGACCTTTCCTGGGATGACACCGCGCTAGGCGCGGTGATCGTCGCCGCCGGACTGGCCTTCTACGGAATCCTGCGCATACGGCGCGCCAAGGCCTAACGGGGCGTGGAGGCGCGTCAGGCGATGTTTAAGAGCGTAAAGGACCAGATCTGGTTTTTCGACTGCGAATGGGTGCCGGACCCCAAGGCGGGCCGGCTCCTATACGGACTGAAGGAAGACATGTCCGACAGCGATGTGCTGAAGGAGATGTGGAAACGCGGCGGCGCGACCGAGGAGGATCCGCAGCCCTTCCTCAAGACGAACCTCTGCAGGGTCGTGTCGATCGCGGCGCTGATGCGCAGGGTCGTCCCGCCCGAGCAGAACGACGGCATTCCTGTGAAGCACCACCTGCTTTGGCTGCCGCGCGACGTTGACGACGTGGCCGGGCGCTCCGAGGCTGCGGTCATCGGCACCTTCCTCGGCGCGGTCGGCAAGTTCAAGCCGCAGCTCGTGGGCTTCAACTCGCGTGCCTCCGATTTGCGCATCCTCTTCCAGCGCGCCTTGGTGAACGGCATCTCGGCGCCGGACTTCTGCAAGCGCCCCGACAAGCCCTGGGAGGGCGTGGACTACTTCGCCCGTGACAACGAGTGGTCCATTGACCTAATGGACTCCCTCTCTGGCTTCGGCTCCAAGCCGCCGTCGCTCAACGAAATCGCCGTCTGCTCTGGCATCCCCGGCAAGATGGACGTCTGTGGCGACGACGTGGCTGGCATGTGGCTCGGCGGACGCTGGCGCGAGATAGTCCAATACAACTGCTTCGACGCGCTCACTACCTACCTCGTCTGGCTGCGCATGGCGCATCTGGGCGGGTTCCTCACCGACGACGCCTACGAAGAGGAGCAGATGGCCTTCAACAACATGCTGCTGGAGGAGGCCGAGAAGCCGGGAATGGACTTCCTCAACAAATACATAGACGAGTGGAACAGACTTCAGGAGGCAATTGAAAATGGCTGACAGCAACGGACACGCCGGACACGTCCATGACAAGCGTCCGGACTGGGACTCATATTTCATGCAGATCGCGCATGTCGTGAAACTGCGTGCGAACTGCTCGCGGCGTATGGTCGCTGCGGTGATCGTGAAGGACAAGCGCATCATCTCGACAGGCTACAACGGCACTCCGCGCGGAGTCAGGAACTGCTTTGAGGGCAGTTGCGGGCGTTGCTCCGGCCACGCGCCCTCGGGTAGCGGCCTCGACGAGTGCATCTGCTCGCACGCCGAGGAAAACGCCATTACCCAGTCGGCCTACCACGGCATCTCGACCAAGGGCGCGACGATGTATGTGACCCTCAACCCCTGCCTGACCTGCGCGAAGATGATCATCAACGCCGGGATCAAGGAGGTCATCTACGACGAGGAATACCGTTTTTCGGATCAGACAAAGGCCCTGCTCGCCGAGGGCGGCGTCGTGTGCAGGAAGTTTACCGGCACTCGCCTTGAGATACACTTCCCGGAGGAGTAGCGATGAAGCAGCGCATAATCCTCTGCATTGCGGTTGCTGCCGGCCTGGTGGCCGCGTTTCTCACGCGGCAGTATATGGTTGGCAAGGACCGCGAGGTCGAGCGCGAGCTGGCGAAGCTTGCGCGGCGCTACAGCCGCATTTCCGTGGTCACGGTGAAGCGAGACCTGCCGGCCGGTAGCGTCATCCAGGCGGCCGACATCGGCGCAATCGAGGTGGTTGAGAGCCAGATGCGCTCCGACCGCATCCTCCAGGACGACTGGCGCTCGGTAATCGGGCGCAAGGCCCTTCACCGGCTTGAAAAGGGCGTTCCGCTTTTCTGGACCGACGTCGAGGGCGGCGCTCCGGGGCAGGGGAGGCTCTCCCAGGATGTCAAGGAGACGATGCGCGCCCTCTCGATCAACGTCTCCGGCGCGGCGGCTGTCAGCGGCATGGTGCGCCCGAACGACCATGTCGATGTCATTGGCACCTTCACATTCCCGTCAAAGGATAGGCCCGACGAAATGGAGCTGGTCACCTTTACCGTTGTCCAGGACGTCACCGTTCTGGCAACTGGCGCCGAGACTGCCAAGAACGCATCCGGCAATGCCTCCAAGGCGTCCTCCTACGGGACGGTGACGCTTGAAGTCACGCCGCGCGAGGCGGAGATGCTGGTATTCGCAGAGCAGATTAAGGGACGCCTCGTCCTGGCGCTGCGCAACCCCTCCGACGTCCACTATGAGAAGGAGCTGCCGCGCGTCGATTTCGACAAGATCGAATCGGAAATCGAGCGCCTCAACCTCTACCGCCAGCAGACCCTCTTGAAAAAGCGGCAGTAGCGAAAGTTGCACTTTTTTCTGGTCTTTGATAGTATTGAAAGCCAATTTTTTGGAAGGACAAAACATGAACATCTCAATGCTCGCATCGTTCGGCCTATACTTCGCCGCAATCCTCGCAATCGGAATATACTTCTTCTTGAAGACCAAGGGAGGCGGTGAGAAGGAATACTTCCTCGGCGGCCGCTCCATGGGGCCTTGGGTCACCGCCATGTCCGCCCAGGCGTCTGACATGTCCGGCTGGCTGCTGATGGGCTTCCCCGGCTCGATCCTCGCGTTCGGCATGGGAAAGGTGTGGATTGGCATCGGCCTGGCGATTGGCACCATCGCAAACTGGGTTCTCGTTGCCGCGCGCCTGCGCCGCTTCTCTGCGGCGGCTGGCGATGCCATCACCCTTCCGCAGTATCTCACCAACCGCTTCGCCTCGACGAATCCCGCCCTTAAAATCGCGTGCGCAGTCGTCTTCCTCATTGCCTTCACGGTCTATGTGGCGAGCGGTTTCGTGGCCGGAACCAATGTCTTCATCAGCGTCTGCCCCGCCCTCAAGGGCCACGAGCTTCTCGCAATGGAGATTTTCTCCGCGCTCATCCTCTGCTACACCTTCCTCGGTGGCTACAAGGCCGTCTGCTGGACTGACTTCTTCCAGGGCATCATGATGCTCTGCGCCCTTCTTCTCGTGCCAATCGCCATGAAGGCCAGCGGCGCCTTTGATCCCGTCTTTGCTGAGAAGACCTGGACGATTACGAACGACGCCGGCGAAGTGGTGAAGGAGATCCCCGCCTTCGGCAACAGCCCGTGGACGGCGTCGTGGAACGACATCGTCTCTGGCCTCGGCTGGGGCCTCGGCTACTTCGGCATGCCGCACATCCTCGTCCGCTTCATGGGCATCAAGGATCCCAAGCAGGTCAAGACATCCGCCTGGATTGCCTGCGTCTGGGTGGTGCTTGCGCTTGGCGCCGCCATCGCGGTAGCCATCCTCGGCCGCACCTTCCTGCTCAAGAACCCCGATGGGACCATCGCCCTCGCCGAGAAGCTCTTCCCCACGCTCACCCAGCAGATGGTGTTCGTTGAAATCGTGAACGCGATCTTCCCCGCCTTCATCGCCGGCATTCTCCTTGCAGCCATCATCGCCGCATCGATGAGCACGGCGGACTCGCAGCTCCTCGTCGCCTCCTCTGCCTTCTCAAGCGACTTCTACCAGCCAATCGTCCGCAAGAACAAGGCCACCGACGCCGAGATGCTCTGGGTCGGCCGCTTCATCGTGATGATCGTCGCCTTTGTCGCCTTCTACATCGCGGCCAGCGGCCTGGGCAAGCCTGGATCTTGGGCTTCCAGCATCATGGACATGGTGGAGAACGCCTGGGGGCTTTTCGGCGCCGCCTTCGGCCCGGTCGTCATCCTCTCGCTCTTCTGGCGTCGCTTCAACTACGCCGGTGCCCTCGCGGGCATCATTGGTGGCGCGGTCGTGGACATCGTCTGCCTCTACAACCTCTCCAACTGGCTTGGCGGCACATACCTCTACGAAATCGTTCCCGGCTTCATCGCGAGCTTCATTTGTGCCATTATCGTGACGCTTGTGACGAAGAAACCCGGCGAAGAAGTCGAAGCCATTTTCGACAAGGCAATTGCCGACTAATCTTTCGCCTAATCCGCTGGCCGTCTTGCTAGATGCCATCGGATACATTCGCTTCCAAAAGCGAACCACCGGCGCACAGCCCAAAAGGTTGTGCGCCTTGATTATATCTGACGGAATAATAGACTCACCCGTTGCTTGTCGATGTTGGATTACGGTGCGGAAAAGTCTTTTGACTACGGCACTGAAATGTCGCTAGACTACGGCACGGAAATATCGCTAGACTACGGTGCGGAATAGTCTTCGGTAAGGCAAGCACACCATACTAATCACTAGCTACTAACGACTAACTACTAACGACTAACCATCCCCAGCGCTCCGCGTCAAACATCTAAACATTCAAGGCGCGAACGCGCCAAACCTCCCAGGCGCGCCAGCGCCAAACTTCGCCCGAAGGGCTCACCCTTTCACAAGACCACGGTGCGGAAAAGTCTTTTGACTACGGTTCGGGATGTCATTGGATTACGGATAGGAAATTTGGCTATACTTCGGTGCGGAAAGGTCTTTTGACTACGGTTCGGGATGTCATTGGATTACGGATAGGAAATTTGGCTAGACTTCGGTGCGGAAAGACAATTAGACCATGGAGCGTAAACATCAATAGACCATGGTTCGGAAAAAACTTTGGATCATGTTTCGGAAAAGTCGATAGACTATACAGTGCGGGAATGTCGATAGACCATGGTGCGGAAACATCGATAGACTACGGGTCGGAAAGGTCGCTAGACCACGGTGCGGAGAAGTCGATAGATTACAGTGCAGAAAGGTATTTGATAGGGGATGCACACCATGCGAGCCTTCGCAGGGGGAGTTATGGCACGGGCAACGGCGAGAGCGAGGATTGGTTGTGGCGAGAGAAAGCTTTGGCGATGGCGGCGTTGTTTCGCGCACTTATTCTACTGTTGCCATCTCGCCTTTGTTCTCGCGGAGAATGGATAGGTTGCGCTTCGCCATCGCATTTCCTTTTTCAGCAGAACGATTGAGCATTTCAAGCACTGTGGCCTCATGGTATTCCCCGGGATTTGCTATCTCCGCATAGAGAAGAACCGCCAGGTTGTTGAGCGCTTCCGCATCGTCGGCCATCGCGTTCAAGACAGTGTTGCCAATCGCCCGTGACGGCAACTCGCTGAAGAAAAACATCTGCGCGATGCCATCGCTCCCAGCGGTTTTGCGCAAGAAGAAATACTTTCGCGGCCCGAAGTCGTCGCTATGCCGCGCCAGTATCACAAAGCGGATGTCCTGCGAAATCTGCCACATGGCGATTGCTCGCTCGACCCCTTCAGGCAAATCCCCATATTGGATGGGCTTATCTTCGGAAATAACAGTCTCGTCCCAGTAGTCATATCCGAGAACGGGGGAAAGCAATTCTTTTATTTCCTTTTCCCCGCAGCGTTGATACGCCCCGTCGAGTTTGTCGTATGCGTATTCCTCAGCCAAACAGTTCTGCGTCCAGTATGTATCCCTGACGCAAATGTAGCACTCCTCCTTATCGCCGCCTTTGTCAGCGGGAATGTGAAGCCTATAGACGCCATCGGCCAGTTCCGCCAGCAAGGCGCCGCTTTCTGCCTCATAGTCATCCATGTCAAGTTCCCAAAGGTCATTCGCCGCCGGTTTCCATGGACAGAAAACCATCCGTTTCAGCGTCTCCGGAGGAACAAGCCCCTTTTGCCTCAAAGCCACATGGGAATCCTCACGAAGCAGTTCGTTGACGTATTTACGCCAGTCGAGTGTGTCGTGGCGATAACCCACATGGCGGTAGTAGCCGAGCATCATCTGGTCAATGAGCGGCAGCGCAAACCCGCTTTCCATGGAGAAATCTGCTCTGAGACAGAGTTCCGGCCTGTAGCGGAAGGGACGTGGGGGCTTTATAGATGGCTCGCCAACGAGGTCTGCGTCGCTTTTGTATTCGTATTTCCATGCAAGCGTTGACCGAGAGGGGTCTTCCTCAGTGAGGTCATATTGATGGCCATAGTAGCCAATCTTGGCATTGGCGAGGCCGTTTGTCAGATCTTCAGCGTCTAGCTCTTGCGTCCAAAACGCCTCCATGCTTTGGTGGCCCTCAAGAGGTCTTCCAAGCTCATCGCGCGAGTCAATGATGAACCCCTCTCGCGTGAACTCGTTGGTTGATGCGTTGCCGTTGGACGCAGGTGTCACGCGCGTCCAGCCGATAAGTTCGCCGTCGTTGCCGTAGTGGAACGAATCAATCCACGTTCCCTTGGCGCATCGCCAAGGGCAAAACCCGCCAATCTGCCGCTTCGTAAAGTCGCTGACAGCAAGCCGCCCCTGGGCGTCATATTCGCGCGTCTCGTTCGGATTGAAATAAACGCTGGCAATCGCCGGGACCGAGGCGCGGCCATTGCAGACGAAGAAGCATCCGATATCGACGCGGGAAGACTTGATGGTCGCGCCGCCCGGAAGCGGCGCGTCGAAAGCCCCGTGCCAGTCTATTTCGATGCGGGCATGTGCGGAGTCTTCTCCCTGCGTTGTTATTCGCACCTTGTCTGCATCCCCTTGCAGCACTTTCCACACGAACTCGCCGCCCGTGTTGTTTTCATTGAACAGGCCGTCGGGTTCGGGCAGCCTTTGGGCCTCCACCTCCATTATGGCCGTTTTCGCCGCCCAGAAAGCCTGGATTGCGAAATGATGGGCGGAACGTGCGACATATTTGCCGGAATCGTCGCCGAAGTCGATGTTCGCCGCAGGAGACGTGTCAAACGGAAGCGACACCTTGATGAACGGCATGTAGGGCGGTAGCGCGTTCGTCATCGCGCGGGCGTCCGCCAAGGCCCTCCCGACGTCGATGTCCGCGAAGGACAGGACAGGGCGCTGGGCGACCCCATCCATGAACGCCGCCTCGTTCGTGACGCACCGCTGGGCGTGGCGGATGATGTTCAGCGCGGCAAGCGATGCCCGGTTCGCGAAGTTCGTCGGGAGCGCCACTACGATGTCCCTGAAAAGGCCGGCGAACTTCGACGCATCGTCTGCGCCGCTGCTGACGCCGACGCAGACTGGCAGGTTCGCCATGAAGCGGTCGATGCCGTCCGCGCCATAGTCCGAACCTGCGGCGTAGAATCCGAGCATGTTCCGAAGGCCGTGTCGCCACACCTCGCGGCATGCCCCGCCCCTGTCGAGGGCGATGATGGCCGCCGTGCCCATCGGCCTGTTCAGGCGGTTGTCTTCACCCGGGCAGTCGCCTGTCGCCACGGTCGGGATGTGCTCCTCCCTGCGTGTGTCCCTGAACCTGAATATCGTCTTGCGCTTGTCGTGGCCAGCCTTGCGGAGCGAGTCGGAAAACGAGACGGCCGTCATTCCCAGAGGCGGCTGGACGCGACTTCCCCAGTCGTAGTTGAGAAGGAGGACGGGCCGCGCGTCTTCGTCGGTATCGACAGAAACAAGATACTCGCCGCCGATGGGGCTTGTAGCCTCGCCGAACTCGTAATACACGTTGTCGTCGTCAAGTGCAAGCACGCCATCGGCAATCCGGGCGTGCTTGCGCGGCTCGTCCCACTGCTCCTTGATTTCGCCGGCAATGCTGACGAGTCTGTCGAACCGCGCGTCGCCGCGAATCCCGGCGAGGTCTTCGTCCTCCATCATGTAGTCCGCCTCGTTGTACCCGGCGGCGATGGCCTGTTCCAGGGCTTCGATGGCCTCGTCGGCCCGCCCCTGGCGGGCGAGGGCGCAGGCAAGGTTGTAGAACCAGCGCGGCGGGGCGATTCTGAGACGAATTCCCTCGCGGGCGACCCTCTCGAAAACCTCCGCCCGCCCTCCGATGTCCTCGGAACACCAGTCCTGCGCCCTTTCCAATTCAAAGAAGTCCTCCGCATAGTCGGGCATTTCCGACATCGGGACGCGGACGTCCGCGCCGCGCCACTTGCGGCGCAGCGCGGCAAGCGCCTCGGACGCATCTTCGATTGCGTAAACATCGACATTGGCGGCCTCGATGGCCTCTGCGAAAAGCGCGTCCACCGCGTCGAGGATTGACTTGAAGTCGGTTGGCGGCGCCTCGCAGGGAAGGACGTTGGCGCTCTCGGCAAGCCGGGAGTAGCGTATCTTCACGAAACGGCCGCGCCATGCGGTGATGAAGGTCAGGGACAAGCACTTCGCCGGGGCGTCGTTCGCGTCAAATGTGAGCGATGTCCAGAGGAAAGGGAGCTTCGACCTTTCAAGCACTCCCTCCTCGCTTCTGCCAAGCCATTTGAAATTGTGCCTTATTTGCTCGATTTCATGGCATGCCTTTGCAAGTTCGCGCCTGACCTCGCCCCCTACGCCATCAGGCAGGATTGGATCGTCGCGCATGAAGATAAAGAGGCTCAATAGACGCCCATTACCGCCCAGGGTCGGGTCTTCACCAGAACTGTAAACGAGTGCGTAGTCGTCATCGCCAGATTCGGTGAAAGTTCTTCTATCCAGCATCGTCAGGCCGTCTATTTTCTCCGGGAATTCGACGCGGAGAACAGGCTCCACCCAGGTGCTGCATTGCTGGATTGAGTTCGCCTCGTATTTCTGGGCCGCGCAAGCGTCTGACATTGCCATGCTTGCCGCGCAAATCAATGCTGCCGCTATTGTTTTTGTGTTCATGTTGCGTATCCTTTGAAAGTGTAGGCTATCAAAGCAGAATACTCTGTTTTAAAGCATTCCAGTCCTTTTCGTTCAGCGTATTCACACCAGAATTTGTCACTCGGCCCTTTGCATCAAAGTATAGATCGAGTTCACCTCCTCCGATTGGTGACTGAAAACTCAACCTTATATGGTAATCAGAGAATGCTTTTGCAGAAACGAGTTGGAGAGGCTTGCCCTTCAGAGATTGCAAGATGCGAGCGACTATTGTTTCGTGTTGCGGACGGACACTAATTTCTGGCTCGGCAACATCTGATTGTTCGGCTTCCTCCCCAAAGACTTCTCCTGTCTTTTTACCAACCAAAGAAGACAAGCGCCTTCGTGCTGCATCATCAAGGCCATCGACATGGTTTTCAATGTGGGTAATCATGGCATTCTTGCGGTATATGACATCAACATATCCCGTTTTGTCTTTGCCTTGAACATGTATCCGATACCGAGAGGAAAGCTCTTCGATTTGTCCCAATGTCAATCCAATAGATCGAATAACTTCATCGATTGCCGATGACGTCCTTTGAACACAAGTATCCACTTCTACAGCCTTATCATAAGACTTATTAGACGCGAAAACATTAGACAAAGCGTCAATATGCGGAGAATTGGCAACGAATAAGTGTTCCTTGGCGCGTGTTGTAACAGTGTATGCCCAGCGGAAGAAATAACTACTCATGAGATTTAATCCACAATTGTAGTCCGCCCATACATAATTCCATTCACCACCCTGTGACTTGTGGCCTGTAACGGCATAGCCGAATTTTACAATTGGTGCGCGAAGCCAAGGCAACTCTGCCATTTTTTCTTTAACCAATTTGTCCCAAAACAGCTTTTTGCTTCGGTCTTTTCGGAAATCGGGATATTTCTTTCGCAAAATTTCTTCTGCAAAATGTTTTACCCCATTGTAGAGTCCCATTTGGGCAAAACAATCATGTTCATCCCATTCGGAAAGAATTATGGGTGTAACATTTATCCAGATGTTATCGACCTGACCACGTTCGGGTTCATAAGTCCAACGCAGAGACATCCTCTTAAACGTGTATGTGAAGGTGAAAGTCTTTTCACTTTCTTTTGGGCGATAATACCCTTGCAAAGAAAAAGTTTCCCCGAAAGTGTTCACAACAGTGAGAAAGTCGCCATTGAAGAACTGCACCTTCTCTCCAGATGGAAGAAGAATGCGTGTGTTTCTGATGGATAGAAGCCTTTCTCCGTATTCCGGCAATTTGCCAAAATGCCCCAAAAAACCTCGAATTACAGCATTGTATTCTTGTACTTTGGCATTAGTATGGGCAATGGCAATCTTTTCGTCTATTGAATCCTTCCAATCGGGAACGACAGACAATGTCTCTTCAGAGACCATTGAGACATCCTCGTGCGAGGTAAATGAGAAACGATTGAAGTCTTTTGCTTCAAGCGCTGAGCGCAACCTTGTCGCCTCAGCAAGGATGCCACTCCCTTTGCTTTGACGGAATACCTCGGTAAGTTCTATTACAGTCGGTTTAAATGAGGTTAATTCCTCTATCTTTTCCGCATCCAGGGCAGGAGGAGTCTCGCATTGCTCCATGACAGGAGGAAGCTGGAAAGAGTCTCCGACGAAAAAAAGAATGTTTGACGTATTTTGAGTCTTAATTCCAGAATACTGAATCAAATCCCCCAAAAGAGAACCACTGCCGAATTGAAACAACTCACGATCATTATCATGCTTGGAAAGACCGACCATCGAGGCTTCGTCTATGATAAAAGCCGTGTTTTCAACATCCTTGTCATCCTTTAGTGGGAAAATCCATTTCAGCGCATCGTCTTGCTCGTCCCGGATTGGTTCATTCACAATGTTGAAGATTCCTGAATGGATAGTTGAAGTATCAAATCCTGTTCTCTTGTGTAGAACCATCGCAGCCCGACCCGTAGGAGCCATCAGCATCGGGAAGAGTCCGCGTTCTTGAAGAACTGGCACAAGCGAACGGATAAGGGTTGTTTTACCAGTACCAGCGGCACCCCGGATGATGAAACAGCGGGTACCAGCATCAAGCGCATGCAAAATAGTGTCAAGAGGATTTCTCATGGCTATAGGTCTCCATAAATGCCGAAATTGCTACCAGATTTTTCTTTGCAATAGTAGTCTTGAATCTCTACCCTTGTTAATCCCTTGAAAGAGCCATAGTAGCTAAATGGCGCTCCATAGTACCCTCGTTTAATTGTCAAGGTCGTGCTGTCGTTTACGGAAAGGTCTTTGTTGCCATTATCGCAGTCTATCGCCGGAGTTGCGGGATGCTGTTTCCGCCACTCTCTCTTCATGGCCTTTTTCGCCAGTTTCAGAACAGAGTTGCGTGTTCTATCGAGGTTTTTAAGTTGAGACACTACTGAAGGACAAGACGAAATGTGGGGCAGAAATACCGCCAGCCAACTTCTGGCAAATCTTGCATTAGCCGGACGATCAATCCTTCCCACGCCAATGGCTGTTAGACGCAATTGGAAAACCTTGAAGAGGTCATACCAGGTAAATCCATTCCTAAACTGGGATTGCGCGTCTTTGAGCATACGAGTAAGTCGCGTCTTTTCCATGTACATTTTATCCTGATGCTTTTTTATAGTTTCCTTTTTTATGCGGACTGCTCCATCATATCGTATCTGATGGCCCAGAAAACTAATCCATGGCGTACCAGGGCGTCCTAATCCAGTCTCCTTCCAGGCAATGGGGCCTTTTGATTTTTCGGTGAAGTACGCCGATGAATACCTCGCACTTTTAGCTATGGGGTGTGTCGGTAGTTTTAATCGTTTCACAGCATCCAAATACCTGTCAAGAGCCTCCTTGCACTTCTTTTTTTCGGGATGTACGATAATTATGTCATCGCAAAATCTTGCATAAAACAAGTTCTCATCTGCATCAGCCATAACAGCGCGGTCGGCTTCATCCATGACGATGTTAGCCAAAAGTGGTGAAAGCGCACCGCCTTGCGGAATCCCTATTTCATGTGGATTCACATCTTCGTCCCCATAAACTGATTGCAGGACACTAATCGGCACACGATCTACACACTCGCGCTTAGCAATGATTTCCGGGTCTTCGTATTCGTCAAGATTGCGTGGAAATGCGTAAACATTCAAATATGCTTCAAGCACTTTCCGAGCGCGGTTGTCAACACCTTGCGGGGCACGGGCGGAAAAAATGTCGAAAGCTCGCCTAATTATATCGTGGTTGATTACGTCAAAGAACTTTTGAATATCGCAATCTGCCACATAGAGAGTTTGGTTCGTAAAGCGTTTTCTATATTCGATAAGATTGTTTATGGCCGTATGGATGGAATACTTTTTCCCGTTGCGGCGAAAAGCATAGCAACAGTTCAGCAAATGTGAATCAAAAACATTCCGAAGATATGCGGCAGTTTTTGAAAGAATTACCCGATCTTTTGAATCGGTAAAACACGACAGGCATCGGTATGAAGATTTCTTGTTCTCTTCGTCCATCGTTTTTACACGTCCTGTATTCTTCCGAATCAACATCAACTCAGGCCTTCTAAATGCGAATTCGCCGATGGTTATAGTTTTTTGTATGTCCATGGCAAATGCAACCAGATTTCTGCCCCATTGGGAGTCTTTGAGCTTTCCGGCTTTCAGCATTCCAGAAATAACGCGAATGATTGACAATGTGGCAACATCATTTTGCGATAAACCTTTTCGGGCTTCTTTGCCGCCCCGTCGCCACAGACGGCGCGGCGGAAGCATCTTAGTAATGGATTCTTCACTTATCTTACTCTTGGGTTCAAGTTCCTTTCCGGCGTCATCGTGCAAAACCAGCCGGTCCCAATACATATGGTATCTATGGCGTGAAGAGGCAATACGAGTCCGCAAGGCGCACAGCACCTTTACGATGTCATCAAAACTGAAATACTGCTCAAAATCCATAGGAGAAAAAAAGGAGGCGGCGTCGCGGAATTCTACCTAGTTGGCCGCTTTGCGCCCTTTAGGGCGCAGGAATTTGACGCGGGGAACCAATTGGCCTGCAAGCCCCGCCAGAATCACGGTCGTTAGCCGTGCGCGACGCGCGCCTCCATAAAATCATTTCACAACCTCCAATGTGACAGCCTTCCACCCAACGCGATCCTTGAGCTTGTCGTAGGATTTCACCGCTACGCCTCCGATTTCCGTGCCATTTGTTAAGTCCTGAATAAGGCTTTGTGGCACGAAAATATCTTTTGAGTCGCCTGTTCTGTTGCGAACGAAACCATAGTTACGGCCTTCGGGCCTGTTGAATGTCCCGGAATAAAACATGCCGAAAGAAGGGAACCCTTCGTACTTGACATTTATTATTTCAAGAATATATGATTTGCCGCTTTTTGCGCTTCTTTCAAGAGCCAATTCGCATACCGTTCCGCTAGGCATGTTAGCCAGACATGGAAGCTTTGCCCAGTCACCTGTGCATGTTTCGCCATTGTTGCCGATTGTAAACTCTGAACGCCCACGACGTTTGTCTTGATAAGATAGAATGGCAATCTGCTTGGGGTAAATGTCCCATGGGACTCCCTCCTCTCTTTTCTCAACCTTGAGGACTCGTAGCCGTTCGCCAACCACTTCCGTCCAGATTTTCACGGGCATTCCTGGCGTAGCCATGCCAAGTACGGGAAATCGTCTTGTTTCAACGCGAACTTCGGTTGAATTTCCAAAATCTGCAAAAATCTTGGCAATTTTCTCATTGCGTTCCTTGTCAACATAGCATGTCATGAGAACGGCATTAATGAAAGGCTGGCCGGCAAACGCGATTTCATCTGCCTTGGCCGCAAACTCATGGTACACGTCTTCATTACTATTTGTTGGAGTTGGATCGGTGGTAAACCGCATCTTCTCGCCATCTGGAATTGCCTTTATTGTAACCAACTGTTTTTTTAGCAATTCGTCTTTTTTTTGCCGGAGTTGGTAGAGACTCCATTTTTTTGCGGTTCGGATCTCTTTTACAATCCTCAATTCACATAGAGCCTCAGGTATTTTTCCCATTTCAATGAAGGCGTCAGCAAGCATTTCATGGACGCCTACAAGATACGAACTGTCTTTTGCCGGACAAAGCGCTGCGCGGCAAAGGCAGGCAAAGAATTTCTCCCTGTCATCGTGAAATGTTTCGGCAAGAAGTTGCCAAGTCCAAAACTGAGCCGATTTTTTGCGAGTTATTTTCGCTATATACTCTCTGGCCTTGACGGATTCGCCGCTTTCAACAAGCAGTTTTCCATAATAGAATGGAAACCATTCCTGCGAAGGGTATCTTTCCATGGCCATCCTGATGAAATCCAATATCCATTTGTGGCCTACCACGAACGCAAGGTTTTCACTACGGCCTTTTTGTTTTGCACACTTATAAAGCAATCCTACTACAGTTTCAACAAGAGAAGGAAATGATTTGTTCGGATTGTCTTTCGGGATGAACGGCGCGTAATCTTCTTCGGCGAAATTGGAGACATCCCAATTTTTGACAAAATGGAGGAATTGAATGGCCAATTGTTCTTGGATATTCTCACCCGCAGCCTTTACTATCTTTGCATAGATTCGCAGATATTGCGAATAGGCAACCGAAGGCTTCGGAACGGCCGAGCAGCAATTCACCAAATTGAAACCTTCGACGACGCAATTTGTGACGGCATCTTCCTGCCCGTTCTTTTCTCGTCCCTCTGGGAAAACGTCATTGAGAATTTTCTTCAATGACGCAGGAGTCAAATCTGCCGCATTTGGATTCCAGCCTTTCTTCAAGGCTTCGTCTATTGTTCGATAAAGCGCCCAGATTGCACTGGTCTGGGCTTTCTCGCTTTCTGGGTTTAGCGGAATGGCGGCACAGTATTCCCTGAAGGCACGGGGATAATCACCAAGCTTGTCACAGACAGAAGCCAATGCCATGTGTGCAAGGAAACTTGTTGGCTGTTCACTAATAAGCGATTCTGCCTTTGACAATGCTTCTGCCAGCGACTCCGGGTTTGCTGCCAATGCTTTTATTTCACCAGTCCCACTCAAAAACTGGTCAGCTTTTTTTAAGTCTATTGGTCTTGTCGCTTTGACTTTGCTTTCTCCTGCGGCTTCCTCATTAAGAGAGAGGTTACGCATTTCGTTGGCAAAGAACTCGACTAGCTTTCGATTCTTAAGGTTTTCCATCGATTGTTTTAGGCAATCATGGAGCGTCCAAAACATATCTAGTTGGCATGAGGTATCATCACATTTATCAAGCAGTTTTGCCCTGCATTCCTCGAATTGTGCCGAAAGGTGTTCCTCGCTTGAAAGAGCCTCTGAGGCATAATGTTGAATCAGCTTTTTCAAAATCATGTCATATTCACTATCTCCAAGAGAAAGCCCTTGAAGGATAGAGACGAATCTTTCTCGCGTTTTCTGAAGAGTTTCTTTTTGTGTTTTTCCAAGAACATGTAGAGACTTAAGGGCGGCGATTGCGTTGCATCCAGCCCAGCCAACTGCGCTCGCATTTTTAGCGGTGTCGAGATTGTAGAGGTCGCAGGCCATCAGGAACGCTATAATGCGACATGATTGCAATTCAATATTGTCAGAGCCACAAGTAGTAATTGCAGCTTTTGCCTCCCGTCTTATGGCCGTGCAAACCTTGAATGCATCCTGACGGTTCGCTGCTGCATATGTTATCCATGACTTTTGCACTTCATCAGCATAGATCCCATTCAAGGCTGCAATGACATCTACGTCTTTGCGCGTCGCAAGGCCGGAAGCTAGCAACTGCTGCAAATCATCTAGTTTCCATGTTGTCGTGAAGGTTGCCATGTCAATCTCCGGTTATTGTCATTCAATTTGCAATTGCTAACCCTCAAAAACTAATCGTATCTTCGGACTTGGGCGTATACATTTTTCATACGGACGTGGGATGTCAATATCGCTCCCCTCAAAAAAACGTTTCACGTGGTCAACTATCTGACAACGTCTAAACTTCGCATCATCTCGTTCCAATGAACCATCACCTATGTCCCCGCTATAAGGGTGAAAGGTATTTAAATGGCCATTTTCATCACAGATATCAAGGCCTTCGGGAATCCTCATTGAGTAAATGCCGCCAACAATTGCACGGTTGTGAAACGTATGCGTCCTCCTAGAGTTATAATCCTTTTTGAGTAGCAAAACACGTATCAACAAACCCATTGCATTGTTGTGCCTTATTTTATTGGTTCTTCCCATTTCTTCAATCAGATTAATCACTTCTAAGGCTGAAAACTTTTCATATTCCACAGGGTATTTCGAGATTATCGTCAGTTCCGTAATATCAGAATTTGACATAAATGGTTGCAACAACGCTTTTGAGGAATGCTTCCATCGGTTTTGATTGTCAATGTGTTCGGAAGTATTATCATCATTAGGTTTCGCAATTGCGCTCCAGTACCGGTCGGCAAGCACTACTTGTCCTTCTGCTGCGGCACAAAAAGCATTCATATAGTCATAAAAAGAGTTTTTGGAACTATCATCATATGTTTGTTCTCCTATCCATTTTTTACGCAATATTTCTGTATCACTTTCTTCATAGTTATCTATTGATTCACAGACGAAAGATTGTCGTAAGTTGTTTATTGATAACCCTTCACTAAACTTGTCGGTTATTATAACGAAGCCCTTGATTTCTCGTGGGGTGGCAATACGCCGAGTATGTTTGGTCCATGCTTGGATACATTCTTTCAAATAGTCATTATCATCGCCCGTGGACTCGTTAATCGCTACTATATGTTTTCGATCTTCATAAAGGCTATCATAATTTTTGAGAACGTTGCAAAGATTGCCAAAAAAGCCGCCTTCTTCTAGTTCGGCATATTCCTCCGCATATTGTTCTGCAATGGTCGTAATTAAAGCAAGAGGTTTGCGCGCTTTACTAAACTCGTCAAGAATGAGAATACCATTGGCTTCAATAGCATTGCGAAGATTGACAAGTCTGCTTTGAAGTTGTACGGCATACACTATGTTATTCGCCGCCTTATCGATGCAACGGCGAATATGCATCCAATCTATGAGATACTGAACAATCACCTCACGCCCTCAATTCCGAAGAATTCATCGACAACTCTTGTTCGAGCAGTAAAGAATCCACCCGGCCATCTCGTTCGATAGTTTCCATAGGAGTCGGTCTTTATCTCATCCACTATACTACCCTCTTCGGTTTTTGTAACATATAGCACGGAAAGGTCATCTGGCGTAATCGTTCCCATCCTAAGGAAGTTTTTTAGTTTCAAAGCCATTAGTTCGCTATGGCTCTCAACAATAAGCTGTCTGTCTCGATTCTCATTAGCGGTCTTGAAAATGAAATTCATGAGACTGGATATTTGCCGCTCGTTGACATGGGATTCCGGCTCTTCAAGTGCAAAAAGATGTTTTTGCCCCGCCCTCCATTTGCAAAGGCTCAGTCCTGTCTCATACAATCCGTCTATCCCTGCTCCTGTATTGTCTCGCACGACAGTTATACCAAAAGTTTTGTCTTTAAGTCTGCTAAAGTCAAGGGCCTCATAAGGGACATTTAGTTCCGAAAAAAACTCATTAACAAATTTGATTGCATCCGTCCCAAGAAGGAGTGCTTCGTCCAGACTCGTTTTTTTCGTTTCGTCGATTCTGGTCCGAATTGGACGAGCGGCTTCTTGGTGAATCATTTCTGGAACGCCATTGACATACGGATCTTTCAAACTCTGATGAATACGTTTCCTCTCTTCAACATCGGTCGGCCTTTCATAAAAGCTATGGACAGCCCCTGAATATGGAGTTTCATAGCCGATGTACTTTAGAGAATGTCCGTTTTCACTTTCTCGCCCTTCTTGCCTTGCAGAATACTCATATTTTGGGGAGTGTCCCAAAGAATCTGCGGATGTTGTTATCCTCAATTTGATTTCCAGATTTGTGTCGCCTGAAAAAACATACTCTTTAAAATTAGCACGAATGGCGGCTACTTCGTCGTTGCATATCATGCGCAACAATTGAAGGAAAGTGCTTTTCCCGGCGCTATTGTCACCAAAGATAAAGTTGATTCGCCGCAGAGAAAAATCTACTCCTGGGTCACCATAGCACTTGAAGTTTTTCAGTTGAATTCGCCTAATCATGAGCAAACCTCTCCTCCAAAAACAAACGATAAGATTATACCAAAAAATGGCTTTCTTTGATAAGGTCTGGACATCCGCAGACATCCGCAACTATTTCCCTGTTCCTCCACTTGATTCGTTGCAGGGGGAATGTGACAGGGGCGTTGCGCTTGGGGACAAGTGTTTCCACGGCTGTGAAGCCGGCGGCGGCAAGGCTTTTGCGGAGGTTCGACATGGTCTTGGTCAGGTCTTCCGCGAACTTCTCGTTGGAGAAGAGCGAACCCTCCTGGAAAGTGGCTATCCAGTCGCATTTGCCGGATGCATGGTTTTCCGTGCCATGCAGGGCGAGTAGTCGCCTATGGAGGTCACGGATAGGGCACCCGCCAGCAATCAAAAGGAGCGTCGCAAAGCATGGGCGGCTCATGGGGACTGTCGCCCCGTCGAGTGTCACCCAGCCATTCCATGCGTCGATTTCAATCTCAGGATAAACAACGGCTGGCGGTGCGACTTCCTGAACCCGCGAAACAAGTGTTCCGTAATTTGGCGGCAGCGACTTGAACTTCTCCTGATACCACCCACGCATGCGCACATACGGCACCTCGAACAGCTCGCTTTTCAGCGAAGCACCCGCATGACTCTTTCCCGTAAGCAGGGACTTGTAGCGCGTTCCCTTTTTGGGGAAGAAGAAGGGCGGCTCACTTCCACCCTCCAATGCTGGCGGCAGCAACACATGGTAAACCTTGTCGCAATCGCGGCCGAGAAGCGTCATGCAGGAAAACATGAGGGCGCTCATTGTCTTTCGTCCGCCTGCAATCGATACGTGGAGTTCCGTCCCGCAATCCTCTGTGAATTGGCGTAGTTGCGAGAGCATGAAGTTTGCTGCGCGGAGATTGTCGTCGCCCGTCCTGAGATCGTCGATTTCGTTGCCATGCGCATCAGGGATGGCGCGAATGGATGCGCTCCCGAAAACGAGACGCCCTTCGACATCAAGCCCGCTCCGCTTCATGCAAGCCAACATGTCGTTCCAAACGCCCCCTTCGAGAAGCGCTTCGCAAAGACATCTCTTCCCGCTCTTCGTCGTGATGGCGACGACCTCGTCAGGCACAACCGGAACATCACAATGGGCCAGCGCCCATGCGGTCTCCGTGAGAATCGACGGCGTCGTGCCAACAACGGCCACCAAAACTGCCTTCTTGTCCTTTTCCATCACTATTCCCCCTCTAGCAGAAAGTCGTAGGCGTTGACTTGGTGGACGCCATTGTTCGAGGCTGGCAGATCCATGTCGAGCGTAATCAGCGTCTTGGGGTAGTGGTCGCGTATCGCCAAAAGAGGCGCGTATTCGCGCATCCGCGTCGTTTCGTCCCGCACTGTCTCCGCAACCTGGTAATAGCGGATGTCGTCGCCATCCCGCGTGACAAAATCGACTTCTCGGCCGTCATGTTGCCCAACCATGACATTTCCCGAACGGCGCAGCAACTCAAGATAGACGATATTCTCCAGCATGCGCCCCGAATCGCCGGAACGGTTGCCCAGAAGACGGTAACGCAATCCCATGTCAACGGCATAGTATTTGCACCCGCTTGTGAGTACATCCCGTCCGCGAATGTCATAGCGCGGGGCCTTTAGGAAAAGGAAG
Organism: Kiritimatiellia bacterium; assembly: GCA_017962605.1. GTDB lineage: Bacteria > Verrucomicrobiota > Kiritimatiellia > RFP12 > JAAYLN01 > RGIG5952. The sequence continues at coordinate 28,938 of JAGCUY010000070.1, forward strand.
GCGTCGCACAAGGCATCAACATAGCCCTCGACCGTGTTGCCGTTCGTCCTGGCACCGGCGGAGGAAAGCGAGGTGGCGATGTTCCTGAGGCTCGTCAGATTGCCGATATTGTCCAAGAGGAAACGAGCTATGCGGTCGACCAGCCCCGCGTCCGTCATCTTCCGCCGTCGCAGAACATCCTTCACCAGAACGGTATTGTAGATGCCGTCAAGATACTCGCCTACAAGCCTCGCATCGCCCCGCAGTGACGGAACATACGGAAAAGAACCGAAGCGAAGGTAATCTAGGTAATGACGGGTGTAGTCCCCTGTCGCGCCGATGGCGTTGCAGTATTCGCGGAATGACAGCGGCTGCATCTTGATTTCAACATAGCGGCCGGAGAGAAATGTCGCGAGGTCGCCTGAAAGCATGTTGGCGTTCGAACCCGTGACATAGACGTCGATGTTCTTGCGCGAATGGAGTCCGTCAACCAGCTTCTCGAACTCCGGCAAACGCTGAACCTCGTCAAGGAAGACATATGTCTTTCCATGAGTGGCAATCTGCTGCTTGATGAGATTCCAAGCATCGCGCCATGACGAAAACTCCGGCGTATCGGGATCCTCGAAGTTGAGGGCGACAATCCGGCTGTCAGGTACGCCGGCGCGCTTCAAACTGTCACGAAAGATTTCAAGGATCGTGGACTTTCCGCAACGGCGGACGCCTGTCACGACTTTGACAAGATCATGGTCTCGCCAATGTTCCAACTGGCGCACGTAATACGGCCTGCCGAAGATAGTCTTTTCGCTGTTGTCCATAAGCAACTTCCCGATATAAAAACACTTCAATTGAATCACATTTCATCGAGAAAGTCAAGAACTGCTAAAATATTTGAGCATTTTTAAATAAAACATGGGAAATGCTAATCTCGATTAGCATTTCACAGGCCATCCTCCATCGTAAGCGTGTGGCGGGGGCAGCGGTCTATGCAGCGGCGGCACTGGATGCAATCGGGGTTGCGGAAGAGTCCGTCCTGCGTGTCCTTGGGTGGGGTGAATCCGAAGGGGCAGACCCTTGAGCAGAGCCCGCATTTGACGCAGGTGTCCGCGACGCGGATGGCGGTGCGCTCGGGACGGATCGTCTTGTAGATTTTCCCCATCGGGCAGACGGAACACCAGAACCAGCGGTTGAAGACAAGCCACCCGACAAGGCCTACCGTCGTAGTGATGGCGATCATGGCATAGAAGAGGAACCCCCAGCCGCGCACCGTTGATGGCCGCATCCAGAGGTAAAGCCCCGCCACCATCGCCACCATGACGAAGAGCGATGTTTTCCGCGAAAGGAGTTTCGTCGGAACCTTGCGCCCGGTGTCGGGCAGCAGCGAATAGAACGCGCCCCGTGGGCAGAAGTTCCCGCACCCGTGCCGTCCGCCGTGCCGGAGCGCCCCGACAAGCCCCACCGCCACATTCACGAAAAGGCAGTAGGCGAGATACGGGTATTTCCATCCAAGCGCCAGGACGATTACAAACACCAGCGCCTTGATTCTGTCTTTGGTCTTCCTAGTCATGGTGGTTCTCGGCTTCATGAGGCGTTACGACTTCCCAATGACCGCCCTTGTCCGGACCGACGCGGCGGATAACGCCCGGTTGCTTCGCTGACCCGCGCCAATAGCGGGGGAGAAGTGAATTTGCCTCTCCAAATTCATGCCCGCGAAACGCATTTATTCTAGCACAATGCGCATTAGGAAGCAAATGGAAGTTCTTGAAGTTGAAAAGTTGAGAGGTTGAAAGGTTGAAAAGTTGAAAAGTTAGGCGCTGACGCACGACAAATAATCTCACACAGAGGCACAAAGACACAGAGGAGAAGTTGAGAGGTTGAGAGGTGGGGCGAAAGGGCCATGCCACCTAGTGCATTTCCCTTGAGAGGGAGACGACTTCCATGAGGGTGCGGTCGTCGAGGCCGGCAAGCCAGCTGGCGCCGTCGGTCACGATGGTGCCTGCAAGCTGGCGCTTGCCGGAGATGAGGTCGTCAATTTTGGACTCAAGTGTCCCGTCGCAGATGAAGGTGTGGACGAAGACTGTCTTGGTCTGGCCTATGCGGTGGGCACGGTCGGTCGCCTGGCTCTCTGTCGCGGGATTCCACCAGCGGTCGTAGTGGAAGACGTGGTTGGCGCGGGTGAGGTCGAAGCCAAGTCCGCCCGCGCGGATTGAGATTAGGAAAATCGGCGGCCCCGACGGCTCCTGGAACTTGCGGACCATCTCGGCGCGGGCGGTGGCCGGAACTCCACCGTGGAGGAAGGGGACCTCGAAGCCGAACTTCTCCGAGAGGTGGGCGGCCAGGAGGTGTCCGAAGGTAGCATACTGCGTGAATACGAGCGCCGCCTCGCCAGATGAGACAACCTGGTCGAGCATTTCGTCGAGCGTGGCGAGCTTGCCGGACTGCTCCGGGTCGAGCGTGCCCGAGCCGTCGGTGGGATAGTCGCAAATCTGCTTGAGGCGCGTAATGAGGGCGAGAACGGCCCCGCGCCTGGATATGCCTTGGCGTCCGGCGAGGTCCTTTTCGGCTGCGGCTGTCTCGGCGGCGTAGAGCGACGCCTGCGCGACGGTGAGATGGCAGAAGACCTTCTCCTCGACCTTGTCGGGGAGTCCGGCGGCGATTTCCGGGTCGGCCTTGACGCGCCTCAAAACGAATGGCGCGACAATGCGGCGCAGCTGCGTGGCGGCCTCAGCGCTGGCGTCTGCCGGCGCGGCGGAGCCGAACTTGCGTTCGAACTCGGACTTGCCGGGGAGAAGCCCGCGGTTGACGAAGTCCATGATGGCCCAGATGTCGGTGATGCCGTTCTCGACGGGCGTGCCGGTGATGGCGAGCCGCCAGGAGGCGTCGAGCGAACGCGCCGCGCGCGACTTCATTGTCTCGGGGTTCTTGATGTTCTGCGCCTCGTCGAGTGCGACAATCGCCCAGCGGATCTGCCCTATGGACTCAATCTCCGCCGCGAGCATCTGGTAGCTGGTGATGCAGATGTCCTTCCTGTTGGCCTTCGCAATGAAGTCTGCGCCGTGGGGGCGCTCAAGGCCGTGGTATATCCACGACGAGAGCGATGGGGCAAAGCGCCGCGCCTCATGGAGCCACTTGAGCATGATCGACATCGGGCATACCACGAGGAAGGGGCCGGTCACGCCGTCGCGGCGCGCGTCGAGGAATGAGACAATCGCCTCGATTGTCTTGCCGAGGCCCATGTCGTCGGCCAGGCATGCGCCAAAGCCCGACCTGCGCAAATAGGAGAGCCAGTCCAGCCCCTGCCGCTGGTAGGGGCGCAGCGAGCCGGCGAAGTCATCCGGAACTGCGACCTGCTTCAGCCTGCCGCCTCCGCGCAGCGGTGCAGTGAGGCGACGCGCCTCCGCAGGCAGCGCCGCATCCGGGACCTCAACGGAAATCTCGCCGCCTACGCCCATGCCGAGACGCACAAGGTCGCGCAGGCTCGTCGTGCGGCTGGCAAGCGTGGCGAGGGTGGATGCGGCCTCCTTGACCAGTTCGGGATCGACATTCATCCACTTGCCGCCGATTTTGGCGACGGGGACTTCGTTCTCCGCGATCCACTTCAGCTCGCGGGCGGAGATGCCTGTGCCGCCAAGGACGACCTCCCACTTGACATTGACGATGGAGTCGAGGGAGAAGGCGCCCTCGCGGTGGATGCGTTCAGCCGACACGGCGCGGATGAAGGGGCGTCTCGCGGAGGCGGGCTTCCACCAGCGCGGCGCGAAGACGGGGAACCCGGCGGCGGCGAGGCGCGGCATCGCCGACTCCATGAAGGAGCGGAGGGCCGCGCCGTCGAGAGTCGCGGCGGCGAAGCGTCCGGCTGAGCCGCCGTCCTCATCCGAGAGGCCGTGGAAGAGGCGCGAAGCGCCGCCGAGGGCCAGGAGGATGCGGCGTGCTGCGGCGGGGCCGATTTCATCGAGCAGCTTGCGCGTTACGGGGCGCGCGGAGGAGTCGGTAATCGCCACTGGGACAAGCCGCCAGAGCGGGCTGACGGAATCGCTGCCGGTGGGGTCGGCGATTTTGAAGCCGAGCGCGGGGGATTCGCACTGCGCGGGCATGGCCTGGCCGCGCCAGGTTTCGAGCGATGATGCGAGTTTGGCTAGGTCGGCGTCGCTGCCGACGGCGACCTCGCCATTAGGCGTGGCCAGAGACGCGAGGAAGAAGGAGTGCGGGTTGCTTGGTGAGAAGCGCTCGAGGAGCAGGCTCTTGAAGGGAAGGCAGAACTTCCGCATCTGGATATCGACGGCGTCGAGGAAGAATGCGTAGGGGGCGGATACGCAGGACAGAGCCTGCGAATCAGGACAGGAGGGTGAGGGAACGCAGGACGGAGCCGGAGAATCAGGACGGGAGACGACGGACTCAGGGCGGAAGGCGCTGGCCGCAGCCTCGCAGAGGGTGGCGAGGCGGGCGCGGTCGGCGGCGCAGAGCAGGGGCGTCCAGCGGCTGCGGCGGCCGCTCAGCGAGGGCAGAACGCATTTCGCCTCAATGGCCTCGGTGGCGAAGCGCCAGAGCGCGGCGAGGGCCTTGAGGTCTGCGCCGAGTTCGGTGCCTTCCGGCGGCTTCGCGAAGAGCGCTGCCGGATTGGGGCAGGGGACGGGGCGTTGCGCCCCTTCCTTCCACACCCAGAGGCGTCCGCGAGTCCAATTGCCGTGAAGGATGTCCATTTTACCGCCGTTTGACGGCGGTGCCGCCGCTCAGTTTTGCCACGAGGTCGTAGCCTTCGTGGCCGGTGATTTCGACTTCGGCAAAGTCGCCAGGCCGGAGGCTGGCGGGAGGATTTGCAATCAGCGTGGCGCCATCGACGTCGGGCGCCTGGAATTCGGCGCGGGCGACGGCGCGGTCGCCGTCAACTTGCTCGACGAGGACGCGGGCGCGGATGCCGGCCATCGAGGCGAGACGGCGCTCCACGATCTCCTGCTGAGCCTCCATGAGACGGCTGCGGCGGAGCTCGGCCATTTCCGGCGCGACGGTGCCGTCCATCTTCGCGGCCGGAGTGCCCTCTTCGGGCGAGAAGGTGAATACGCCAAGCTGGTCGAACTCCGAGGCGCGGACGAAGTCGAGGAGGTGCTCGAAGTGGGCCTCGGTCTCGCCGGGGAAGCCGACGATGAAGGTGGTGCGCAGGGCGATACCTGGGACGGCGGCGCGGAGGCGGCCGACGATGGAGCCGATGTGGCGCACTGTGTCGGCGCGGCGCATGGCGCGTAGCATCTCAGGGTGGCTGTGCTGGAGCGGGAGGTCGATGTAGCGGCAGACATGGCGGGCGGAGGCCATGACGGAGAGAAGTTCGTCGCTGATGAGCGACGGATAGCCGTAGAGGAGGCGGAGCCAGAAGTCGCCGCGAATCCGGTCGAGGCTGGTGAGGAGCGAGGCGAGCGATGTGCCGTCGCGCAGGTCGCGGCCGTAGGCGGTGACATCCTGCGCGACGACATCGAGTTCGCGGATGCCGGAGCGGACTAGCGCCCTGGCCTCGGCAAGTATGTCGCGAGGCCGGCGCGAGCGCAGATGGCCGCGGATGGCGGGGATGGCGCAGTAGGCGCATGCGTGGTTGCAGCCATCGGCGACCTTGAGGAAGGCGTGGACTCCGCCGGTGATGGTGAAGTCGGGAACTGGCGGCTCAAAGAGGGTGTCGCGGGCGGTGGAGACGAGGACGGGGGCGGCCGCTGGCGCGGCCGCCGTGGAAGGCGCGGTTTGAAGAACCGCGCCGACAAGACGGGAGGCGACAGACTTAGGACGGTCGGGAGCTGAGAGGGAGCGGAGAAGTGCGGGGAGGTCGAAGAGGTGGTCTATGCCGAGCCAGCCATCGACTTCCGGGTATTTGGCGGCGAGGGAGGCTCCGTAGCGCTGCGGAAGGCAACCTGTAACAACGACGAACCGCGCCTTGCCCGAACGCTTGAGGTCGCATGCGCGGAGAATTTCGTCGTTGGCCTCCTGTCGTGCCGCCTCAATGAAGGCGCATGTGTTCACGAGAATGCAGTCGGCGCGATCAGGATTTGACGACAGCGCGATGCCCTCTGTGAGGAGGGCGCCTGCCATTACCTGAAGATCGACGGCGTTCTTGGCGCAGCCCAGGCTGACAAGCCCCACCGAAAACTGGCGCCTTTTATTCGGCATAGCTGTCGGGGGGTGGAAGAAGGTTGTCGGTGAGGGCGCTGCCGACTATGGTGATTCGGGCCTGTGAACTGGGGGCATCCAGGCTTTCGCTAGCAGGTTCGGCAGATTCGGCTACGGTGGACGGAGCCGGTGGGGCAGGAGGTGTGGGCGTGGCTACGCTGGACGGAGCCGGCGAATCAGGTTGGGGGGCCACGGCTATGTTGGATGGAGCCGGTGAATCTGGATTGGAGGGTTCGGGGCCGCCGATGGAGAGCGTGCAGATCCAGGCTGCGGCGGCCAAAACCAGCACTGCCGCGCATGCACGCTGGAAAAGGGGAGTGCGCGCAATGCGGCCAGCGGCTGTGATGGCTTGCGAGAGGATGGCCTTGGCCTGTGAACTGAGGGCCTTCGTGCGATTGCGGGAAGGCGCAGTTACGCGGGACGGGGCTGGCGACTCAGGCCGCGAGGGGGCGACCTCTGGCGCGACCGCCGTGGCAGGCGCGGTTTGAAGAACCGCGCCGACAGGACGGGAACCGACAGAATCAGGGCGAGTGGGGGCGGGGGGTGGAGTTGGGCGCGGTGTTTCCTCGAAGAGATCGCCTTGGGCCTGTGTGCTGGCGCTTGTGGGCGCGGATACGCTGGACGGAGCTGGGGAATCAGGATGGGAGGGAGATACGCGGGACGGAGCCCGCGAATCAGGACGGGAAGGGGCTGGCTCAGGGCGGGCGGGGGCGCGGTGGCTGGAGAACTTCTGCGGCGGGGCCTTGGTCTTGGGCAGGGCGGTGTGGGCCTCTACCCATGCCTGGTATTCCTGTGCGAATGTTTCGCGGAGGGGGGCGGCGTCCACGCCGTAGTATTTGGCGAGGATTTTTATGAAGCCGCTGCCGTAAATGGCCGCAGAGATTCTGGAATAGTCGCCGGCCTCAAATTCCCTGAGGACATGCGGGCCGATGTGGGTTTCCTCGGAAAGCTTTTCAATCGTGAGGCCTTTTGCCTCGCGCAGTTTTACAAGTTCAGTGCCTAACATGGGATGGTGAGGGGAGGTTTAGAAGTTTAGAAGTTTGGCGCAAGCGCCTTGGATGTTTAGAAGTTTGGCGCTGACGCGCCTGGGAGGTTTGGCGCTGACGCGCCTTGGAGGTTTAGATGTTTAGAAGTTGGGAGGATGGGAAGTTGGGGGTTATTCGTCGGCGGGGACATCGGTGGGGATTTCGCCGTCGAGGTCAATGAGGATTTCGCGCGGGAGGGCGCCGCGTGACGGCCCGACTATGCCGCGCTCTTCGAGCTGGTCGAAGATGCGGGCGGCGCGGCCGTAGCCGATGCCGAGGGCGCGTTGGAGCGACGAAGTCGATGCGCGGCGCGTCCTGCGGATGACGGCGATGGCGTCCTGGAAGAGCGGGTCGGTGCCGTCGCCGGAGTCCGCCGCGACATCGGGGCTTGCCTCCATCGCCGTGGAGGCGGGTGCGCTGGAGTGGCCGCCAGAACGGTCCTTCTCCTTGTCCTTGCCCTCGCCGGTGGTGGCCTCCAGCTGGCGCTGCGCCTCCTCGCTGTATTTCGGGCGGGCCTGGGAGCGGATGTATGTGGTGACCGCTTCGGCGTCGCCATCGGTGATGAAGGCGCCCTGCGCACGGATGGTCTTTCCGGTGCGCGGGTTGAGGAAAAGCATGTCGCCCTTGCCGATGAGGGATTCCGCGCCCATGCGGTCGATGATGGTCTTGCTGTCGTTCTTCTGCGCCACCTGGAAGGCGATACGGCCTGCGATGTTGGCCTTGATGGTGCCGGTGACGATGTTCACCGTGGGGCGCTGGGTGGCGAGGATGAGGTGGATGCCGACGGCGCGTGACTTCTGCGCGAGGCGGGTGATGCCGTCCTCGATCTCCTTCTTCACCTGAAGCATCAGGTCGGCCATTTCGTCGATGACGATGAGGATGTAGGGGAGCTTGTCGGGGAGTTCGCTGGCGGGGTCGTCGTCTTGCGTGTCCTCGAACATGTCCTGCTGGACGGGAACGTGCTTGCGGTTGTTGAAGGAAGCGATGTTCTTTACCCCGGCGGTGCTCAGCATCTGGTAGCGGCGCTCCATCTCGTGGATGGCCCAGATGAGGCCAAGCGCAACCTTCTTGGGGTCGGTGATGACGGGGACGACCAGGTGCGGGATGTCCCTGTATCCGGCGAACTCGACGACCTTGGGGTCAACGAGGATGAGCTTCAGCTCTTCGGGCGTGCGGCTCATCAGGAGGCCGGTGAGCATGGCGTTCATGCAAACGGACTTGCCGGAACCGGTGGCGCCGGCGACGAGGAGGTGCGGCATTTCCGTCATGTCAACGACGAGGTCGTGGCCGCTGGCGTCCTTGCCGAGCAGGAGCGGGAGGTTGTACTTACGGACGGCGGCGCGCCAGGTGTCGCCTTCGAGGACCTCGCGGACGGTGACGGAGCGGGCGACGCGGTTGGGGACCTCAATGCCGCAGACGCCCTTGCCGGGAATTGGAGCCTCGATGCGAAGGGACTTGGCCTTGATGCGCATCTCAAGGGTCTTGTCCATCGCGGCGACCTGCTCGGGGCGAATGCGCTGCGCGGGGAGGAACTCGTAGGTGGTGATGACCGGCCCGACCTCGACATGGGTGATGTCGCCGGGAACGCGGAACTCGGCGAGTGTGGCGGCGATGTTCGCCGCAGTCTCCTCGGTGTCGCCGGCGTCGGCCTCGCCCTCGGGGATAGGTGAGAGCAGGTCGATGGAGGGGGAGACATAGGGCTTTTCTTCGGCGGAGAGGGCGGCCGCTGGTGTGCCCGCCGTGGCAGGCGCGGTTTGAAGAACCGCGCCGACAGGACGGGAGACGACGGAATCAGGACGGGAGGGGGATACGCGGGACGGAGCCCGCGAATCAGGACAGGAGGGTATGCTGGACGGAGCCGGAGAATCGGGGCGGGAGGGGGCGGGTTCGGGTTGTGGCTCTGGTTCGGATTCGCGCCGGGCCTCCTCGATGGCGGCGCGGCGGCGCTCCTCGGCGGCTTCTCGTTCAAGGCGCAGGCGCTCCTTTTCCGCCTCGTATGCGCGCTCGCGTTCGGCGCGTTGCTCCTCTTTGGCGCGCAGACGCTCCTCCTTCTCAAAGCGGCGCTGCTCCTTCTCGGCCTCGCGCTCCTGGCGCAGGCGATCCTTCTCGGCCTGCTTCGCGGCCTTGGCCTCCTCGCGGAGACGACGCAGCTCCTCCTGTTCCGCACGTCGGCCCTCATCCATGCGGGCCATTCGCCAAGCGCGGAATTTTTCCCAAAGAGATGCGAAAAGGTTGCGCCAGTTCCGCCAGCCAACACCGAAGACAATCGCGATTATGGCAAGCACAAGGACAATCTGCGTGCTCCCCACTCGCCCGAGGACTGGCCGCAGGCATTCGGTCATCATGAACCAGCCAATTGCGCCGCCAGCGCTCTTGAGGTTCAGGGCCTCGCATTTCGCCTGGAAGCCGCCGGCCTCAAGCAGCGCCGAAATGCAAGACTGAAGAAGCAGCGCCCAAAGTAACTTGCGCCAGGGGTGCGGCATCTTGTCCGTGACCATCAAGTAGCCGAAAAGCAGCATCCAAACGGGCAGGAGCCAAATCCCGAGGCCGAAAAGTGTGTAGCCAAAGAAAGTGCCAATAGCGCCCGCCATGCCTACAAGGTTGCGGACATCGCCGGTACCGCCGGCGTGGAGCCACGGGACATCGTGCCAGTCATAGCTCGCTATGCTCAGCAGTGGAAAGCTTACAAGCAAAATGAGAACGAACCCCACGATACGTGTCGTGACGGTTGGTTCGTATTCTTCTTCTTCCAAACGTTTGTTGGATCGACCTTTCGAATTCAGCATCATTGCGTCCGCCTAAAACAAAACACCATATTTTATTATAATTCGACAAGAATATCCACTTTGCCACAGCCGCGTTGCCGATTCCGCAAAAATGATAGAATCTTTTAATCATGAAACTCGATTGCACGCTAGTTCCTTCCACACTTCGCATTTTCCCGAACGACGCCCTTCCGGCGCGTTCACTGTCCTCGATTGACGCCGCCCTAAACGAGCGGTTCTCTTTCCAATTGGGGCTTCGCGCCGACGAGGCGGTTCGCGTCCGCGTGTCGCTAGTCGGCCCGGAAGGGTGGTCGTTGAGAGTCCGCCGCGTGGGCTTCGTCCCCATGCCGCACCACAACACCCTCATCATAAGAGACCCGCTGGACACCGACGGCCTCGGCCGCATCCCAGGCTTCGTCCCAGACCCGCTCTTCGACGAAAGCGAATTCTCCCTCCCGCAATCTGAAACGAACGCCTTTTGGTTCACGGTGACGCCATCTGCAGGCGCCGATCCTGGGCGCCACCGCCTCCAAGTGACGGTTGAGACATTCGACGAAAAAGGCAACCCGGCGGGGCGTCCGCGCCGCCTTGCGCTCATCGTGCGGCTGCACAACGTGCGCCTCGCCAAGCGCAGCGGGTTCCATGTCACCCACTGGCTCTACACCGACTGCCTAATGGACCGTTACGGAACTGACGGCTTCGACGAAAAGTTCTGGCGCATCCTTCCCGCCTATTTGCGCAACGTCGTCGAGCATGGGCAGGACACGATCTACGTGCCGATGTTCACGCCGCCGCTCGACGGAGTGAAGCGCCCCTCGCAGCTCCTGCGCGTCAAGCGCCGCAAAGGCGGCGGCTATGAATTCGACTGGACGGATGTGCGGCGCTACGTCCGGCTGGCGAAAAAGTGCGGGCTCGGCACATTCGAGTGGTGCCACCTCTTCGCGCAATGGGGGTGCCGCCATGCCCTCCGCATCTACGAAGGGCAGGGGAAAGACGAAAAACTCCTCTGGCCGGAAGAGACACCCGCGACCTCGCCAATCTACCGCGACTTCCTAGCGCAGCTGCTTCCCGAACTGCGCGCCTTCCTGCGCGACGAACGCATACTTGGCGCGTCGCTCTTCCACCTCTCGGACGAACCGTCTGGGGAGGAGGCGCGCGTCAACTACGCGGCGGCAAAGAGCATGCTGGTCGGCATCGCGCCATGGATGCGCTTCATCGACGCAGTTTCGGAAATCGAATTCGGCAAGGGCGGCCTCATAGACACGCCGGTTCCGAGCATCCATACGGCACTCGACTTCCATGCGGCAGGCATATCGAGCTGGTGCTACTACTGCTGCGGGCCTCGCGGCCCCTTCCTCCAGCATCTGCTCGACACGCCTCTGGCAAAGGTCGCCATGCACGGGTTCCTCTTCTGGCGCTGGCCCTTCCTCGGCTTCCTGCACTGGGGGCTCAACTATTGGAACCAGCGCGGCACGCGCACGCCCATCGACCCATTTGCCGTGTGCGACGCGGGCGCCTGGCCGATTTGGGCCTACGGCGACACCTTCCTCATCTACCCCGGCCCAGATGGCCCGATTGACTCGATGCGCTGGGAGGTCTTTGCCGAAGCAATGCAGGACTACGCCCTTTTGCAGACGCTGGGCGTCGCCCGCGACAATGCCATTCTCGCGCCGCTGCGCTCCTTCTCCGATTTCCCGAAAGACGCGGAGTGGCGCATTGCCGCCCGCCGCCGCCTATTCGCCCTTGCGGAGCGCTCCGCTCTTTGATATCATTGAAGCGAACTAACCCCAAATCACCCAAAATGTCAGAAATTCGCGTAAGATTCGCCCCGTCGCCAACGGGACAGGTGCACATCGGAAACATCCGTGCCGCTATTTTCAACTGGCTATACGCGCGCCATGTCGGAGGCAAGTTCCTCCTGCGCGTCGAGGACATCGACCTCGAACGCTCCACGCCGGAAGCCATAAAGGCGCTGCTCGACGTCATGCAGTGGCTGCGCCTCGACTACGACGAACCAGAAGTTTACCAGACCCACAATGTCGCCCGTCACCTCGCCTGTGCCGAAGCCCTCCTGGCCTCCGGCCACGCCTACAAGGCCGAGAAAGCCACCAAGGACGGCAAGACCGGCGAAGTCGTGATCTTCCGCATGCCGAAGGAAGGCATCCTCTCCTACGACGACCTTGTCAAGGGTCACATGGAGAAGAAGGCCGCCGACACGCAGGACTTCGTTATCGTGCGGTCCGATGGCTCGCCGGTCTTCCACCTAGCCAATGTCGTCGATGACCTCGACCAGGGCATCACCCACGTCATCCGCGGCGACGACCACGTGGAGAACACCTTCAAGCACCTGGCCCTCTTCCGCGCCCTAGGGGCCGAACCCCCGCGCTACGGCCACCTGCCGATGATCGTGAACGCCCAGGGCAAGCCCTACTCCAAACGCGACGGAGCGGCCTTCGTGGGCGAGTTCCGCGACCAGGGCTATCTGCCCGACGCCCTCTTCAACTACCTCCTGCTCCTCGGCTGGAATCCGGGCGACGACCGCGAGGTCCTCACCCGCGACGAGATGGTCGATCTCTTCACGCTGGAGGCGTGCCACAGCTCCCCGGCGAAGTTCGACATCAAGAAACTCACCTGGATGAACGGCGAATACATCCGTCGCGCGCCTGCGGCAGAGTTCGAGGCCGAGCTGCGCCGCCGCGTCGCCGCCGCCGGACTCACCATCCCCGAAGGCTTCGATGTTCCGTTCCTCGTCCAGCAGCTTCAAGTGCGCACGAAGTTCTGGGGCGACATCCCCGGCAACTGCGCCTACTTCTTCACCGACGACTACGAGTTCGACCAGAAGGCAGTCGAGAAGCGCCTGTCTGGACCGGAGGTTCCGGCGCTGCTGGAAGACCTCGCCAACCGCTTCGAGGCGCTTGAACCCTGGACGGCGGCCGCCGGCGAGGAAATGGTGAAGCAACTCTCGCAAGGCAACGGCATGGGACCGTGGGTCCACCCCATCCGCGTGGCCGTCTCAGGCCGCATGGAAGGGCCGGGATTATTCGAGATGCTCCAGCTCCTCGGCCGCGAAAAGACGGTGGCGCGCCTCCGCCGCGCCGCGAGAAGGTAGGGTGGTGTCGGAGGCCAGCATGGCAAGGCAGCAGTCAAAGACATCCAAGACAGTGACCGCGCCAGCACTGGCCATCGACGGCGGCCCGAAGACACTTTCGCGGCCGCTGCCGCCCTGGCCGCAATTCGACCGCGCCACCGACGCCAAGGTCCTCGACATCCTCCACAGCGGCCGCGTCAACTACTGGACGGGCCCCTGCGGCCGCGCCTTCGAGGAGGCCTTCGCAAAATGGCTGGGGACAGGCAACGCCGTAGCCGTGACCAACGGCACGGCCGCCCTGCATGTGACCCTAGCAGCATTGGGCGTAGGCCCGGGCGACGAGGTCGTCTGCACGCCATATTCATTCATGGCCTCCTCCTTCTGCGCCCTCCAGGCCGGGGCGCGTCCGGTCTTCGCCGATGTCGGCGAAGACCATCTCCTCAACGCCAAAACGATCGAGGCGGCGATCACGCCGCGCACGAAGGCGGTTGTGGTAGTCCACCTCTACGGCCTCGTGGCCGACATGGATCCGATTGTCGAAATGGCGCGGCGGCGGGGGATATTCATAATAGAAGACTGCGCCCAATGCCTCGGCGGCACCTACAAGGGTAGAAAAGTCGGAACACTTGGCGACGTCGGCTGCTTCTCCTTCTGCCAGAGCAAGCACTTCACCACAGGCGGCGAAGGCGGCATGGTCTGCTGCAACGACGACGCCCTGGCATGGGAGTGCCGTTCGCTGCGTGATCACGGCTGCGACATCGCGGCGCGGCTACTCGGCACCGGCAACGGCAAGGCGACAATATTCAAGCGCGTGGGCTACAACTTCCGCATGACCGAACTCCAGAGCGCGATTGGCCTCGGCGAACTCGCCCGCTTTGACAAATGGAACCTCCCACGCCGCGCCAGGCTCGCAAAGGCGCTCCTCGATGGCCTCGCCGGACACCCGCTCGTGAAGCGGCTCCCTCAGCCAACGCCAGAGCGGACGCCATCCTTCTGGCTCGTTCCGGTGACATTGGACATGAAGCGGCTAAAGAAAGGCGTAACGGCGTTGCGCTTCGCCCAGGCGCTACAGGCGGAAGGGGTTGGCGCATACGCAATCCTCTGGCCGGAGATGTTCCGAGAAGAAGCCTTCCAGAAAAGGCGCGGCTTTGGATCAAAGGGCTACCCATTTGGGGACCCTTCCTTTGGCGAACCCATCGACTACACCAAGTGCCGCTGCCCGGTGGCGCATAGGCTGCTGGCATCGACCATTGGCTTCTGGGTTCACCCCACCTACGCTCCGGCGCACATGCGCGCCGCCGTGGCCGCATTCAGGAAAGTGGCCGACGCCTGGATGGCGTAGTGGCGTTTGATTGTTTTTTCGGGAATGGAGAACTGACTCTATGAGCGATAAAAGAACGGAACAGGACGCGGGCGCGCCACGGCTGGAAGTAGTGGCCGGGCCTGACAAAGGGCTTGTTTTCGCCCTGCCGGAAGGCGTGGCGACAGTAGGTCGCGCCGGAAACAGCACCCTTGCCCTGAAGGACCCGCTGCTCTCGCGGCAGCACTGCCAGTTTTCGCGCAACGGCTCAAAGGTCGAGGTCGCCGACCTCGACAGCGCCAATGGCACAATCGTGAACGGAGTAGAGGTGCCGTCCGCCACGCTGAAGGACGGCGACGAGATCCTCCTCGGCGACACCCGCCTCATTTTCAGGGCAGGGGGGAGCGCCGCAGAGGCGCCACTCGTTGACCTCGGCTTCGACTCGCCGGAGGACGTGGCGTCCGATTCAGCCACGCGCCCGAACTGGCGTCCGCTGATTTGGGCCATCGCGGCAGTGGCGGTCGTGGCGATAGCCGCGTCATTCATACTTCGCGGCGGCTCGGCGCCAACGGAGCCGAAGATCGTGGCACCAGTGGAGGCACCTGTCCTGCCGCTTGTGGTGCGCTACGAGAAGGTCGAGGCAAACGACTCCAACATCTTCCGCTACGGGATGGAGCTTTCCCCATCGCGGATGCTCTCCATTGAAATCGACGACCTAAGCGAAGACCGCCATGTGCGCAAGAGCGCCGAAGTGCCCGTCGAGAATGTGGAGCGGCTGGCCCGGCGCCTGGAGAAGGCCGGGATGTTCGCTCTTGAAAGCCCATCGCAGGGAATCTCGCCGGATGGCTCGCTCATGCGCAGGTCGGTGTCGGTCGCGTCGGGCAAGCGCTTTGGCGAGGCGGTCGTTGAGAACCGCGTCGTTCCGCCCGCCATTTCCGATGTATGCGACCTGCTTGAGACATTCGGGCGAAACGAGCTTGGAATCTGGGCCGTCCAGTATCCCACCGAGAAGTTAATTGAGCTGGCGCGCGAGTCATTCACCAGGGCGCGGAACCTCTTTGAGCAGCGCGACATCTCCCACGGGAACCTATATGACTCGGTCAAGGCTTGCCGCGAGTCGATCTTCTACTTGGAGACAGTAGAGCCAAAGCCTGACTTCAACGTCGAGATGCTAGATCTGCTCGAAGACGCGGAGGCCGAACTCTCCCGCCGCTACGAGGAGCAGCGTTTCCGCGCCGACCGCGCAATCAACCTGAAGGAGTGGCAGACTGCCGCAGAGGAGCTGCGCATCCTGCGGGAGCAGATTCCAGACGAGGACGATCCGCGCAACGCGGACGCCACTCGCAAGCTGCTTGACGTTGAGAACCGCATAAGGAAGGGGAAGGGGAAATGAAGTTGGGAAGTTGGGAAGTTGGGAAGTTGAAAGGTTGGGAAGTTGAAAAGTTGAAAGGTAGAAAGGTTGAAAAGTTGGGAAGGGGAAGTTTAGATGTTTGGAAGGTAGGAAGGGCGCTGGTGGCGGTGGTGATGGAGGCGCCGGTGGTGGCTGCCGTTCCGGCGCAGCCTGCCTGTAGGGTCGAGATAGAGGCTGATCCGGCTGGCGCGGAAATCTTGCTGGACCACAAGCCGCTTGCGGACTGGCCTGGAGCGATGTCCGTAGAGCCTGGCAAGTGGGAAGTGCGGCTTGATCCGGGCGACTACCTCGTCGGCTTCAAGGCCGAGGACTACGATCCGGCTACCGCGCCGCTGCGTGTCAGGCAGGGCGATGCCCGCGCCCTCGTGGCCCGCACGCTGGCCAAGACCACCGGTCTTGCGCTGCTGACAAGTGATCCGCCAGAGGCGGAGATCACCATTGACGGCGTTTCATTTGGCAGAACGCCGCGCATGATTTCCGATTTGGCCCTTGGCACATGGCAGGCGACATTCTCTCTGCCCAGCTTCAAGGCGCAGACTCTCCAGTTCACCCTCAAGGACCGCACACCAGTGGCGGTCGCCGCTAAGCTGTCTTCCGACTCCGCCACGCTAGAGATCGTAGCCAACGTGGCCGATGCCGAGATTAGCGTGAACGGCGCACCACGCGGACGAGCCCCTTGCACAGTCGAGCGCATCCCCGCTGGCGAAGTCGTAATTGAGGCGAAAGCCCATGGCTACCGCGACTTCACACTGAAGGTTCGCGTCGGCGAGGCGGAGCGCCTGCCAGTCGATGTGCGCATGGAGCCGCTTCCGGCCTCCCTCTCCGTGTATTCCATCCCCGTCGGCGCACGCGTCTATATCGACAACAACTACCGAGGGGAGTCGTCGCTTACGCTGGATGACCTCGCGCCCGGTGTCCACCGCATCCGCGTCGAGAAGGACGGGTTCGACCCGATGGCGCGCACAGTCTCGCTAGGGCGCGGCGACAGCGCGACAGAGGAGTTCAGGCTGCGGGCCAACACGGGCAAGCTCTCCATTACCTCCGTTCCGGCCGGCGTCACCGTGTTCGTCGATGGCGTGAAGTCCGGCGAAACGCCTCCAGGCGAAGTCAAAGACCTTTCGGGCGTCTTGGAAATTGACAGCGTCGCCGAGGGGCCCCATTCGCTGAAGTTCTCCAAGCCCGGATATTATGAGAAGAGTGCAGAATGCCTTGTCCGGCGCGGCGAGACGACGCTCCAGCGCATCGAGTTGGCGCGCCAGTTCATTCCCGACTACGAGGTGGTCACTGAGACAGGTGCGCACAAGGGCATATTCCTCTCGATCACACCCACGGCTGTGCGCATGGAGACAAGCCCCGGCGTGGTGAGCCAATACCCGATTTTGAACATCATCAGCCACGGGCCATTGAAGGAGAAATGAAAGTGACAAATTCGAAAGGCGGCTATGTGGGCGGCTGGGCGCTTGGCTGCCTTTTCCAGATTGGGCTGCTGATCATACTGGCCGCCGTTTTCTCAAAGGAAACGTTTGCGAGCATCTGCACCTATGCCGTGGCCTTGTCTATCCCGGCGGTGATCACGCGTTTCGTCTGCCATGAGTTCGACATCGAGGACGGGTGGTTCGAGCGGCTGCTAGGCCCTGGATATCTCATCCTCGCAATTGCCTTGGCACTCATATTCCCCATAGGCGACAAGGTCAATCCGCAGGGTGGCGGCGATGCGCCCGTGGCGGCAACGGACGGCCCCGACAAGGACGCTGATGGCGGCGACGGCGGCGAAGCTGCGGACGGCGGCAACGTAAGCATCCAGCAAGTCGAGGAGGCGACGCTGGAAGAGGCGCTTGCGGAACTGGACGAGCTCGTGGGGCTGGAGCCTGTAAAGGCCGAGGTTCGCAAGATCGCCAATGGCGTGAAAATCGCGCAGGCCCGCAAGGCCGCCGGGATGCAGGTGCCGACAGTGTCATACCACATGGTCTTCACAGGCAATCCCGGCACTGGCAAGACTACAGTCGCCCGCATTCTCGCAAAGATATTCCGTGCGTTGGGCGTGCTGGAGAAAGGGCAGCTCGTCGAAACCGACCGCTCGGGACTGGTCGCCGGCTACCAGGGCCAGACGGCTATCAAGGCGAGCGAGACGATTGACAAGGCAATCGGCGGAATTCTGTTCATTGACGAGGCATACTCCCTCGCAGGCAAGGACGGGAAGGGCGACTCCTACGGCGACGAGGCCATCGCCACACTGCTCAAGCGCATGGAAGACGACCGCGACCGCCTGATTGTAGTCGTCGCCGGATACACCGACGAGATGCGCGACTTTATCAACGCCAACCCAGGACTGAAGTCGCGCTTCAACCGCTACCTTGACTTCCCCGACTACTCCGGCGCGGAACTGGCCGAGATGTTCCGCCGCCGCGCCGCCAAGAACGAGTATTCGCTCACGCCAGAGGCCAACGCGGCCCTAGAAAAACTCCTGGCCGACGCGGTGAAGAAGCGCGACCGCCAGTTTGGCAACGGGCGCTTCGTCCGCAACCTCTTCGAGAAGGCGCTTGAGCGCCAGGCGGAACGCCTTGCCGCCTTGGACAACCTAACGCCAGAGGCCCTGGCCACACTGGAAGCCGATGACATCAAGCTGGAGAAACCGGCCGACGTCGGCCGTCCATCTTTGGAGGAGGCGCTTGCGGAACTGGACGGGCTCGTGGGGCTTGAGCCCGTCAAGGAAGAGGTGCGCAAACTAGCGGCCTACTGCAAGATGGCCAAGGAGAGAGAGGCGCAGGGGCTGGAGACGGCCTCTGTCTCATACCACTTCGTGTTTACCGGCAACCCTGGCACGGGCAAGACCACAGTCGCGCGCATCCTCGCAAAGATTTTCCGCGCGCTAGGCGTGCTGGAGAAAGGGCAGCTCGTCGAGACCGACCGCTCTGGACTCGTCGCGGAATACGTGGGCCAGACGGCAGTCAAGACCAACCGCAAGATAGACGAGGCAATCGGCGGCATTCTATTCATTGACGAGGCATACGCCCTGGCGGGCGACGCCTACGGCAAGGAAGCCGTAGCCACCCTGCTCAAGCGCATGGAAGACAGCCGCGACAGTTTGGTAGTAATAGTCGCCGGATACTCCAAGGAGATGAAGGACTTCATGGAGACCAACTCGGGGCTGGAAAGCCGCTTCAATCGCCGCATTGACTTCCCCGACTACAATGCGCGGGAACTTGGCGCCATCTTCCGCCTCACGGTGAAGAAGAACAAGTACGTCCTCTCTGCCGATCTGGAACACTGGCTAGACCCGGCGATCGCGCTTTGGACAAAGAACCGGGACCGCTCCTTCGGCAACGGGCGCTACGTGCGCAACCTCTTTGAAAAGGCAGTCGAGCGCCAGGCCATGCGGCTGTCGGAAATCGACTCGCCGACGAAGGAGCAACTGGTGACCCTCACACTCTCGGACGTTGGCATCTCGCTGAAAGACCCCGACGCCTCGGATGAGGACTAAATTTCAAGAGACTTGCCGCTGGCCAGGGCGCGGACGACGAGCGACGCGCCTGAGGCGCAGTCGCCAACGCAGTAGATGTTGCGCGCCGGATCCTGGATGAGCGCCGTTCGCGGTGTCTGCGAGAGACCCAGCTGCGAGACAATCGGGTTGTCCGCCGGAACGCCGGTGAAGCCCATTGCGAGGAATATGAGGTCCGCCTCGATGATCTCCTTGGTATCGGGAACCGCGTGGAACTTCATCGGCCTGCCCTCAGGCGAGAACTCCCACTCAACAGTCTCGACTTCAACTCCCGTCGTTTGATTGTCGGCGCCGATGAAGCGCAAGGAGTTGAGGTTCCAGCGCCGTTCGCAGCCCTCCTTGTGGCTGGAGCTGGTGCGGAGCATGTAGGGCCATAGCGGCCATGGCGTTGACGGGTCGCGTTCGTCCGGCGGGCGCGGCATGATTTCGATTTGCGTGACGCTGGCCGCGCCGTGGCGGATGGCGGTGCCAACGCAGTCGCTACCGGTGTCGCCGCCGCCGATGACGAGGACCTTCTTGCCCTTGGCATTGATGGGCGGGGCGTCAATCTCGCCGGTGAGGAACCTGTTCTCCCCTTCGAGGAGTTCAAGGGCCAGGTGGATGCCGTTTAGCTCGCGGCCGGGGATCTTGAGGTCGCGTGCCGCCGGGGTGCCGATGGCGACGATCACGGCGTCGTTTGTCTTGGCAAGCCAATCCGCCGAAAGGTCCTTGCCGACCTCGATGCCGGTTACGAAGCGGATGCCCTCTTCCTCGAGGATTTTGCGGCGGCGGTCGATGAGGGCCTTGTCGAGCTTGAAGCAGGGGATTCCGTAGCGGAGGAGGCCGCCGATGTTCGCGCGGCGTTCATAGACCGTCACCGCCCAGCCGCGCCGCCGCAGAGTGACGGCGGCTGAGAGGCCGGACGGGCCGCCGCCGATGACTGCGGCGCGCTTCCCGTTCTCCGTGGCGGGAGGATGCGGGACAACCCAGCCGTTGTCGAATGCGGTCTCGATGATGCGCTTCTCGCTCTGGCGGATCATTACGGCCTCCTCGTCGAGGCCATGGACGCACGATGCCTCGCAGAGGGCGGGGCAGATGCGCGAGGTGAACTCCGGGAAGTCGGAGTGTTCGGAAAGGAGGTCGTAGGCGCGGTGCCAGTTGCCCTGCGCCACGGCGCGGTTCTGGTCGGGCACGAGGTTCCCGAGCGGGCAGCCGTAGGCATGGCAGAAAGGCTGGCCGCAGTTCATGCAGCGGGATGTCTGCTCAACAAGCTCCTCATCGGTGAGGAAGCGCTCGACTTCGCGCCAGTCGCTCTTGCGCTCGTCAGTTGGACGGTAGATGTCGTGAATTCTTTCCATAGTATGCAGGCTCCTATGCCATGTTCAATAGGATCGTTCGTTTTTGCGGTCGAGGTAGTTTTGCAGCGCCTTGCGCAGCACCTTGTAGCCGCCAGGAGTGGGATAGTTGCCGGAGAAGCACCAGTCGCCGACAGCATAAGAAGAGTTCTGGGTTTTGGGGGCAAGGGGTGGAGTGAGTGGTTTGAGGCAGCGGCGCAGATTGCCGACCGTCTGGAAGACAACGGCGACTTCGGCCTTCATCCCAGGCGGGGTGAGGAGGCGTGCGATCTCGGCGCTGTGCTGCTCCTCCGTGAAGCGGGCGTAGAGAGGGGCCAGAGGGTCTTGGTCAGGGGCAATGCCTGCAGGGGAGGCAATGGCGGAGCGAAGTTCTCCTTCCGCGCCCTCGCCAAGGAGATGAACAAGGGCGCGGAAGGCGACGAGTTCGCCGAGAGTGGACATGTCAATGCCGTAGCAGTCGGGATAGCGGATTGGCGGCGCGGAGGAGGCTACGACGATGCGCTTTGGCCCTAGGCGGTCGAGCATCGGCAGGATGGCGTCGCGCATCGTGTTGCCGCGCACGATGGAGTCGTCGAGGACGACGAGGGTGTCCTGGCCTGGCCGAACGAGGCCGTAGGTGACATCGTAGATGTGTTTGTAGAACTCGCTGCGGGCAGTGGCGTCGGCGATGAAGGTGCGGAACTTGGCGTCCTTGACGGCGACCTCGCCGAAGCGGGGAATGGTTAATGACGAAGCCTCGCTCGAAGGCGTGGAGGTGCGGAGACGTTCCTGAAGAAGCTCTTCCAGAAGCCCGTGGAAGGCGATGCGGGCGGAGTTGGGGATATAGGAGAAGAAAATGTCGGGAAGGTCCGCCTTGGCCGCTTTGAGGATGTCCGGCAGCAGCGCCGCGCCGAGGGCCTTGCGCTCGCGATGGATGTCGGCGTCGTTGGCTCGGGAGAAGTAGATGCGCTCGAAGGCGCAGGGGGTGTGGGGCTGTTTGACAGAACATAGTTCTGCCATCTGGACTTCACCAGAAGGGGAGACGAGGAGGGCCTGGCCGGGAGGCAGTTCGCGCACGGATTCGGGCGGGACGTTGAAGGCCGCCTGGATTGCGGGGCGCTCGCTCGCCACTACGACAACGTCGTCGTCGATTAGACAGTAGCCGGGGCGGATGCCGTGCGGGTCGCGGGTGGCGAAGGCCCAGCCGTCGCCGGTCATGCCGCAGAGAGTCCAGGCACCGTCGGCGTCGGCCAGGGCCTTGGAAAGCGCATCGGCGAGATTGCTGCCGCGCGAAAGCTCGTGCGCGACAAGTTCGGCGATCAGGTAGCCATCGGCCTTGCTTGTGGGGAACTCCCCCTGGCGGCTGTAGCGCTCAAAGAGCTCCGGCGTGTTGGTGAGGTTGAAGTTGCCGGCTAGGATAAGAGTGTGCTCAAGCTCGCTTGCCTGGTGGACGAACGGGTGGCAGAAGGCGTCGTCGTTCTTGCCGAAAGTTGCGTAGCGCAGATGGCCGAGGAAAATGCGCTCGGCGTTCCTCTTCCGCCTGGAGATTGCGGCAAGGACGTCGGCAAGGGGTGTGGCGGAGGCCGATTTGCTGATCCAGTAAGGCGATTCGCCCGGTTCGGGGTGGGCGTCGAGGATTGCCGCGCCAGCGCCGTCCTGGCCTCGGTTGTGCTGCTTCTCAAGCAGAAGCGACAGCTTGGCGCCGCCGAAGTCGCCGGCCTCCGCCGGAAGCGGCTTCCGCAGCACAACCATTGCCACGGCGCATTCATGCTTGAGATCGTCGGACATCAGCCTTTCCTCCTGGCGAGGGCGGCGGCCACGAGGCCGACGAACAGCGGGTGCGGGGCTGTGGGCCGCGACTTGAATTCGGGGTGGAACTGGCAGGCGATGAAGTAAGGGTGCTTCGACTGCGGAAGTTCGATGACCTCGACAAGTCGCCCGTCTGGCGAAGTTCCGGAGACCTGAAGCCCGGCATCGACGAGTGCCTTCCGCGCCTCGCCCTCGTTGTCTAACTCGTAGCGATGGCGGTGGCGCTCGGAGATAGTCAGCGAAGAGTTGCGGGAGGCGTGTGAAGAGTTGTAAAGCTTTGCGGCGAGGGAGCCTTTCCTGAGATCGCAGGGGTATGCGCCGAGGCGCATGGTGCCGCCCTTCTGCGTGATGCCGCGCTGCTCCTCCATGAGGTCGATCACGGGATGGTTTGTTCCAGCGTTGAACTCAGTAGAGTTGGCGTCCTTCCAGCCAAGGACGTCGCGGGCGTATTCGATAACGGCGCACTGCATTCCTAGGCAGATGCCAAGGAGCGGCACCTTGTGTTCGCGTGCGTATTTGATAGCCGCGATCTTCCCCTCGACGCCACGGGAGCCAAAACCGCCGGGAATGAGAAAGCCGTCGAAATCCTTCAGGGAACTTGAGGCGCGAGACGCGCCTTTCTCCAGCTCTTCCGCTTCGATAGGTATGACCTCGACATGGCAGTCCTTGGCCATGCCTGCGTGCTGCAAGGCCTCGTGGATGGACTTGTAGGCGTCGCGGACGGCGACATATTTGCCGATGAGGGCGATGCGGCAGTGCTTCTTCGGCTGGGTCGCCTTGCGAACGAGGGTGTCCCAGACGGTATGGCGGATAGGCCAGATGTCAAGGTGGAGGAGGCGCAGCACCTGTTCGTCGAGGCCCTGCTCGCGCAATTCGCGCGGAACGGCGTAAACGCTGTCGGCCACATCCTTCTCCTCGATGACACATTCGCGGCGGACATTGCAGAAGAGGGCGAGCTTGTCGAGGTGTTCGGGCGGGATGGTGCGCTCGGTGCGGCAGACGAGGATATCGGGGATGATGCCGATGGCGCGCAGCTGGCCGACCGAGTGCTGGGAAGGCTTCGTCTTGAGCTCGCCGGCGGCCTTGAGGTATGGCACGAGGGTGAGGTGGACGAAGCAGACGTTGCCGTCGCCGGCCTCGAAGCGGAACTGCCTGGCCGCTTCGAGGAAGGGCAGGGACTCGATGTCGCCGGAGACGCCGCCGATTTCGCAGAGGACGATGTCCGGCGCTGGCTCGTCGCCGTGCGGTTCTCCGGCTGAGCGGATGGCCGCCTTGATTTCATCGGTGATGTGCGGGACGACCTGGACAGTGCCGCCCAAGTAGCCACCGGCGCGTTCGCGGGCCAGAACTGCCGAGTAGATGCGGCCGGAGGTGTAGTTGCTGGCCTTGGTGCAGGTAACGCCGGCGAAGCGCTCGTAGTGGCCGAGGTCGAGGTCGGTTTCCGCGCCGTCGTCGGTCACGAAGACCTCGCCGTGCTGGTATGGCGACATCGTGCCGGGATCGACGTTCAGGTAGGGGTCGAGCTTCTGCATGAAGACGCGGTAGCCGCGACTCTTGAGAAGCAGGGCGAGGGAGGCGCTCGTAACCCCCTTGCCCAGGGAGCTCACGACGCCGCCCGTGATGAAAATGTATTTGGACATGTGTAAATATGGAAGTGTGAAAATGTGAAAATGTGGAAATGTGGAAATGTGGAAGTGTGGAAATGTGGAAGTGTGGAAATGTAAAGTGCTTATATCATTGGCTGTTGGCTGTTGGTTGTTTTCACATTTTCACACTTCCACATTCTATATGTTGCTGAAGAATTGGAAGGATGCGTAGGCGTCTTGGCCGTGCTCGACGATGTCGAGGCCCTTGAGTTCGGTCTTGGCGGAGACGCGCAGGATTCCGGCTTTCTTCAGGACTGCGAAGATGACTGTGCCGCAGCCGAAGGCCCAGACGGCAGTGCATAGGGCGCCGAGCGCCTGGACGCCGAGGAATTTGATTCCGCCGCCGTAGAAGAGACCGACGAGGTCGTTGCCGTATCCGGCCGAGACTGGCGCGGCGAAGAGGCCAACGGCCAGGGTGCCCCAGACGCCGTTCACGCAGTGCACCGAGACTGCGCCGACGGGGTCGTCGATGTGGAGCTTATCGAAGGCGAATACCGACAGGACGACGAGGACGCCGGCGACTGCCCCGATTGCCAGCGATGCGTTGGCGGTGACGATGTCGCACGGCGCGGTGATGGCGACGAGTCCGGCGAGCGAGCCGTTGAGGGCCATGGTGAGGTCAGGCTTGCCCATGATCGCCCATGCGGTGACGAGGGCGGCGCATGTTCCGGCGCAGGCGGCGAGGTTGGTGGTCATGGCGACGCGGCCGATGGAGCCGATGCCCGCCGTGTAGCTGCCGGGGTTGAAGCCGAACCAGCCAATCCAGAGCAGGAATACGCCGAGGGTGCCGAGGACGAGCGAGTGGCCTGGAATGGGGTTGGCCGAGCCGTCGTGGCGGTATTTGCCGATGCGCGGGCCGAGGGCCATCGCGCCGGCCAGGGCGATCCAGCCGCCGACGGAGTGGACGACCGTCGATCCGGCGAAGTCGTGGAAGCCTAGTTTCTCAAGCCATCCGGCTGAAGCCTCCCCCGCGAGCGAACCCCACATCCAGTGGCCGCTGATGGGATAAACTATCGCCGAGACGAGTACGGAGTAGATGAGGTAGCTCTTGAACTCGATGCGCTCGGCGACGGCGCCCGACACGATGGTCGCGGCAGTCGCGGCGAACATCGTCTGGAAGAATAGGAAGGTCCAGTCCCACGAGCCTTCGCCCGAGGAGAGCTGCGGCATTCCGAGACCGCCCCAGCCGAGGAATCCGCCGGCGAAGGTGGCGCCGAACATGAGCGCCGCGCCGAGGATGTAGAAGGCGAGGGAGCCGGCCGCGAAGTCCATGAGGTTCTTCATCATGATGTTGGCGGCGTTCTTCGCACGGGTGAACCCCGTCTCGACAAGGGCGAAGCCCGCCTGCATTGTGAAGACGAGTATGCCTGCGATTAGGGTCCATACGACATTTAGGTTGGTTTGAACAATTTCTGGGTTCATGGTAGAAGGGTTGAAAAGTTGAGAGGTTGAAAAGTTGGGAAGTTGAGAGGTTGAGAGGTTGAAACGGGGAAACGGACAAAGAATTGATCGGCGTTAGCCGATTGCCTCCGGGCCGCGTTCGCCGGTCCTGATTCTCACGCACTCCTCCATCGGGAGGACAAAAATCTTGCCGTCGCCGATGTCGCCGGTGCGTGCTCCTTCGATGATTGCCTCGATCGTCTTCTCGATGAAGTCATCGTTGACGCCGATGGCGAGGCGCATCTTCTTGTGGAGCGAGACCTCCTCGGTCGCGCCGCGATACATGTGGACATATCCGCCCTGCTGCCCGCAACCGAGGGCGTTGGTTACGGACATCTTGTAGATTTCGCGGGCGAACAGCGCCTGCTTGACGGCATTCAGCCTCTCGGGCTGGATGTATGCGATAATGAGCTTCATTGTTTTAACATTTAATAGAGCCGCGCCCATCGCGGCTGCACGCTTGTTAGAAGCACATCCCGTGCCAACTGGCGGCGGGGAGGGGGAGACGGGGTTGTATTTACATTTTCTGTAATTGTTGCCATTCACGCCCCCGCGCCATTGTAAACTGGCAATTGGAGCGGAAAAGGTGTAAAATAGATAGCTTGTTTTACTGGAAACGAGGCTAAACTATGGATGATAAAGGCAATGGATCCCCGGCACTGCCGAGGCCGGTCTTCAACGAAGACCACTGCAAGGGGTGCGGTCGCTGCGTGGCGGCCTGCCCGCGCAAGGTTCTGCGCATCAAGGATACGCTCAATGTCCGCGGCGTGAACCCCGCCGAGTATGTTGGCGAGGGCTGCATTGGCTGCGCAATTTGCTTCTACAACTGCCCGGAACCTTATGCCATCCAGGTGCATAAGCCCGAGAAGAAATAGGAGGGCTACAAGATGACTAAATTCGTGAAAGGCAACGAGGCCGTGGTTATCGGCGCGCTCTATGCGGGCTGCGACGCCTTCTTCGGCTATCCCATCACCCCCGCCAGCGAGGTCGCCCAGATGGCGGCCCTGTATTTCCCCTCGGTCGGGAAGGAGTTCCTCCAGGCGGAGTGCGAGACTTCCTCCATCAACATGGTCTATGGCGCCGCCTCGACGGGCAAGCTTTCCATGACGGCCACTTCCGGCCCCGGCATGAGCCTGATGCAGGAAGGCATCTCCTACCTCGCCGGCGCAGAACTTCCGGGCGTGATCGTCACGGTGCAGCGCGCGGGGCCGGGCCTGGGCAACGTCTATCCCGAACAGGGCGACTACAACCAGGCCGTCAAGGGCGGCGGGCACGGCAATTACCACTGCCTCGTCCTCGCTCCCGGAAACGTCCAGGAGATGTGCGATCTTACGATGAAGGCCTTTGAGCTTTCGTTCAAGTACCGCAACCCGGTGATCGTAATCGCCGATGCCGTCCTCGGGCAGATGATGGAGACGCTGCGGCTTCCCGAAAAGGAGTCGCCCCGTCCTGACACCTCCGCTTGGGCAGCCGAAGGCAACGCCAAGACGCGTGGCAACCTCATCACCTCAATCTTCCTCAACGCGCCCCAGCAGGAGGAGCACAACATCCACCTGCAGGCGAAATACCGCAAGATCGAGGCCGCCGAGCAGATGGCCGAGTGCTACCGCACCGACGACGCGGAGATCGTCCTCTGCGCATACGGGACGTCGAGCCGCATCTGCCGTTCGGCGGTGGACGCCCTCCGCGAGGGCGGCGTGAAGGTCGGCATGTTCCGTCCGCAGACGCTCTATCCCTTCCCGGAGAAGGCGCTGGCCGAGGTCGCGGAAGGCCGCAAGCTGATGGTGGTCGAGATGAGCGCGGGGCAGTTCCGCGACGACATCGCGCTCCATCTGGGCCGCCGCGCCGAGACGATTCCGCTGGTGAACCGCATGGGTGGCATCCTCGTGACCGTCGAGCAGGTCATTGACGCGGTGAAGGGGCTTGCGTAGCGAGGCAAGAATTGGTAATGGTTCAAAGAAGAAAGTCCAGGTTTCGGAATTTGAAATTTGAGATTTAAGATTTCAGATTTGAGATTTCAGGATTTAGGATTTAAGATTTCAGATTTGAGATTTCAGGATTTCAGGATTTGAAATTACAGATTTGAGATTTGAAATTTGGAATTTGAGATTTGAAACTTTAGATTTCTAATTTAGGATTTGGACTTTCAGGCAAGGAAATAGATTTTCAAGGAGGCAAACAAATGGCTGTAATAAAGGCAAAGGGCTTCTACGATACTTTCGACCGTTCGGGCACGCCAACCCGCGACACCCACTACTGTCCAGGATGCGGCCACGGCATCATCCACAAGCTTCTCTGCGAGGCGATGGCCGACATGGGCATCCAGGACAGGACGGTCATCGTCAACCCGATCGGCTGCGCCGTCTTCGGCTACTACTACTGGGACGTGGGCAACGTCGGCGCGGCGCACGGCCGTGCGCAGTCGGTGGCGACCGCCATCAACCGCACGCGCCCCGACAGCATCGTCATCTCCTACCAGGGCGACGGCGACCTCGCGGCAATCGGCTTCAACGCCACCTTCCAGGCGGCGAACCGCGGCGAGCACGTGGCGACCTTCTTCGTGAACAACTCGACCTACGGCATGACCGGCGGCCAGATGGCCCCGACGACGCTCCTCGGCCAGAAGACGAAAACCACGCCATTCGGCCGCGCCGCCGACCACGAGGGCTACCCGCTCTGCGTCTGCGAGGCGCTGAACCAGCTCAAGGCCCCGGTTTACATCGCCCGCGTCTCCGTGGCCGACACGAAGCGCATCATGGAGGCCAAGAAGGCCATCCGCAAGGCGCTTGAAATCCAGGTGCAGAAGAAGGGCTTCGCCTTCGTGGAAATCCTCTCGCCCTGCCCGACGAACCTCGGCCTCGACCCGCTCAAGGCCGCGCAGTGGGAAATCGAGCAGTCCGAGCAGATCTTCCCGCTCGGCACCTTCCGCGACATCTCGGCCGAAGCCGAGTCGCGCAAGGATCCGGAACCCAAGCCGACCCCGAGCGAGTTCTTCGGCGGCGGCACCGACGTCAAAGCGCCGGAACCCGACTACGCATTTGGCACCAAGCACATCAAGATCGCCGGCTTCGGCGGCCAGGGCATCCTGTCGCTCGGCCTCGCCATCGCTGAGGCGGCCCGCTATTCGGCCCGCTACTCCTCCTGGTTCCCCAGCTACGGGCCTGAGCAGCGCGGCGGATCGTCTTCCTGCAACGTCATCGTCAGCGGCACCCCGATTGGCTCGCCCGACGCGCCCCAGCCCGACGTCCTCGTCTGCATGAACCGCCCCTCCTACGACCGCTTCGCGAAGGACGTGCCTAAGGGTGGCGTGATCCTCTGCGACGCCACGGTGGAGATCACCGAGCAGCCGCCGGAGGGCGTGAAGCTCTTCATGATGCCGTCGCTGAAGCTCGCCACCGAGTTCGGCGTCCCGAAGGCCACCAACACCGTGATGCTCGCGGCGTTGGCGCACCTCGGCGTAACCGGCCTCGCCACGGAGCAGCTGCTGAACGCGCTCGACGACAGCTTCAAGAAAAAGCCGAAACTAATCCCGATCAACCGCGACATCTTCCAGAAGGCCTACGCATGGTGCGAGGCGAATTGGAAGGCGTAGGCGGCTGGCGCACGGACTCACGCCCATGGACAAAGTAGTAATCACAGTCGTCGGCAAGGATACCGTCGGCATAATAGCGAACGTCTGCAACTGCCTTGCGGAAGCCAATGTCAATGTCCTGGACATAGCCCAGACAACTGTCCAGAACTTCTTCAACATGATGATGGTCGCCGACTTCACCAGGGCCGTGCGCCCCTTTGACACCATCGCCGCCGACCTCCGCGCCGTCGGCGACAGGATGGGGCTGCAGATCCGCTGCCAGCGCGAGGAAATCTTCGACATGATGCACCGCATCTAGGGGGCCGCCATGATCAGCATCCGCGAGGTCGTAGAGACCAACCAGATGATCGCCCACGAGAATCTGGACGTTCGCACGATCACATTGGGCGTAAGCCTCCTTGACTGCGCCTCGTCAGACCTGAAGGAAACCTGCGCCAACATCCGCAAGAAACTCCTGCGGCTTGGCGGGAAGCTGGTAGAGACCGGCGAGGAGATTTCACGTGACTACGGCATCCCGATTGTGAACAAGCGCATTTCGGTGACGCCGGCGGCGCTCGTTGGCGCTTCGTGCGCACGCGGGCCCGAGGACTTCGTGAAAATCGCCGAGACGCTTGACGGCGCGGCGCGCGACCTGGGCGTGAACTTCCTGGGCGGCTTCTCGGCGATTGTCTCAAAGGGAATGACCGCCGCCGACGAGAACCTGATCCGCTCTATCCCAGCGGCGCTGGCCTCAACGGAGCGCGTCTGCTCCAGCGTGAACGTGGGCTCCACCAAGACCGGCATCGACATGGATGCCGTCCGCCTCATGGGCGAGACGATCCTGGAGGCGGCGCGCCTCACGGCAGACCGCGACTCGCTAGGCTGCGCCAAGCTGGTGGTGCTTTGCAACGCGCCAGACGACAACCCCTTCATGGCCGGCGCCTTCCATGGCGTCAGCGAGGGCGACGCCGTAATCAACGTGGGCGTTTCTGGGCCGGGCGTGGTCAAGCACGCGCTTTCGCAGATTCGCGGCGCGAACTTCGAGACCCTTTGCGAAACCATCAAGAAGACGGCCTTCAAAATCACGCGCGTCGGGCAGCTCGTCGCGCAGGAGGCGTCGCGCAGGCTTGGCGTGCCATTCGGCATTGTCGATTTGTCGCTTGCCCCGACGCCGGCCGTTGGCGACAGCGTCGCCGACATCCTCAAGGAGATTGGCCTTGAGCAGCCTGGCGCGCCTGGAACGACCGCCGCGCTGGCGCTGCTGAACGACCAGGTGAAGAAGGGCGGCGTAATGGCCTCCTCATACGTGGGCGGACTTTCCGGAGCCTTCATCCCGGTGTCCGAGGACCAGGGGATGATCGAGGCCGTAGAGGCAGGTGCGCTTTCCATTGAGAAGCTTGAGGCAATGACCTGCGTCTGCTCGGTTGGACTGGACATGATCGCCATTCCCGGCGACACTCCCGCGGCGACGATTGCCGGCATAATCGCCGACGAGGCGGCCATCGGCATGGTGAACCAGAAGACCACAGCCGTGCGCATCATCCCCGTTATTGGGAAGAAGGTCGGCGACAAGGTGGAGTTCGGCGGACTCCTCGGCCATGCGCCGGTGATGCCGGTGAGCCGCTTTGACTCGGAGAATTTCATTGTCCGTCGCGGCCGCATCCCCGCGCCCATCCACTCCTTCAAGAATTGAGGATGGAGAAGGCGAGAAGATGGGGTTGAATTTCGGAATTTCAAATTTGAAATTTATGATTTGAGATTTCAGAATTTGAGATTTGAGATTTGAGATTTGAAATTTGAAATTTCAGGATTTGAGATTTCAGGATTTGAGATTTGAGATTTGAAATTTGAAATTTCAGGATTTGAGATTTGATTATTACCAACAGGCTTGCAAGACCATGAGGCGCTTCTTAAAATCCTACTGGCCATTCGCCATCCTTATTGCCGCAATCGCAGTCGTCTTCTCGCCCACATGGGGGAAGTTCGTGGTGCTGCCGTCGCCCGACAGCAGTCCTGGCGAATTCACCCGCCCGATCTTCAGGTTGAACGAGTGCCTCTCCGGCCTAATGACCATTGACTTCTACAGCCTCCTTGAAGTCATCCTCCCGCCCTACACCTTCTGCGACATAACCTACCCGATTGACACCTTCCTCATTGCCGTCGGGCTTGCTTGGTTCCTGCGTGCTCGTGGACTGGGCCGCACTGCTGCGTCCGTTGGCGGCGGCATCTTCGCCCTGATGGGTTACTCGCTGACGCTCGTGTCGGCTGGCCATCGAGGCTTCTTCTACCTGACGGTAAACATGATGTTCCTCTACGCCTTCTTCGCGCGAGGACTCGCCGGGGGGCGCCTTGCCAATTACGCGCTTGCCGGCGTGTGCGCCGCATGGGGGTTGCGCCACCAGCCCGACTTCGCCGCCATCTACCTGATCCTCCTCGCCATCTACGGCATCTGCGCCATAATCCATCAGGCGAGGTCTATTGACGATCGCGGCGCATTCTTCAAGCGGTTGGGCAAGGGCGTTGCCTTGACCGCAGCCACCTTCGCCCTTTGCGTCATCCCCATCTTCCGCAGCACGCTGCTGAGTTCCCTACAAGGTCGCCAGGAGACAATCGGTGAAAGCGGCGAGACGCAGGCTGAACAAGCGGAAGCGAAAAAGACTTCCGGCGAGACATTGGAGGAAGAGCTGAAGAGCAAATGGATTTTCACGACCAACTGGTCCCTGCCGCCCGATGAGGCGCTGGAGTTCGTGGCGCCTTCGGTCAAGGGCCGCCAGACTGGAGATCAGGCGCTTCCATACTGGGGGCGTCTGGGTCGGACCTGGAAATGGGAGGAAACCCACCAGGGCTTCATGAACTACCGCCAGCATCTGGTTTATTTGGGCGTGGTTCCGCTGATGCTGGCGCTTCTCGCGGCCCTCACGGTGTTCGGGCCGCGAGAAGGGGGAGGGCTGAAGCCCACCCCTCCGATACAAGCCGGGAAGACGCCCGAAGAACCGATATATGACGGGAAGACGCCCACCCCTTCGATAGCGCGGGGATTGCGCTTCGAGGTGTGGTTCTGGGGCGTTGTGTGGGTGGTGGCGCTGTTGCTGGCCTTTGGCCGCTACACGCCATTCTACAAGCTCTTCTACGCCCTGCCGTATGTCTCCCTGATGCGTGCGCCGGTGAAGTTCGTGCGACTGGTCGAACTGGCCACTGCAATCCTCGCCGCCATCGGCGCGCAGGCGTTTTTGGAGGCCGGCGTCGCAAAGCGCCAATTTAGGCGCTTTGCCGCAGTTTCCGGAATCCTCTTTGCAATCTTCGCCATCTTTGCGGTCACGGTATCGGCGAAGCCTTCGATTTACCTTTCGCCGCTGATGGCGCTAGGCGCTGATGAAAGGCTAATGGCGGCGATGTCCGCCAATGCAGTAAACGCGCTGCTGCATGCCGTGATTGGCCTTGCGGTTGTGGCGGCAGTGGCATGGTGGCGCGGACGCGATGGAACCAAAAACTCCTTTGCACCGTTTGGGCTGGCAGTCCTCTTCGTCGCTGCGGTGATTTCGGCCGCTGTCGCCGAACGCCCCTTCGCCGCCGCGAACGACATTGAATTCAAATACACCACGCGCAACCCCGTCTCGCAGATGGCGCTTGAGGGTGGTGTGGCCAATGGCCATCCGGCCGTCTGGAGCGCCGTCCAGAGCCGCTTCCATGACTACGCCCTGAAGCAGAACCTCATATGCCATGGTGTCGATGACGCCCCGCACGATTTCGACCAAAGGGGCTTTTTCGCCAATGCCGGGAACGACGCCTTCTTCCGCGCCATGGAGCTTTCCGGATGCCAGTATGCCGTTGTTCCCGCCTCGCAGGCCAAGGCGCTGCCAAAAGGTCGCTTTGAGCCGGTCTGCGGACTTGCCCTCCGTAACCCTCCGGCCCTCTTTGAAAAGACAATGGCCCCAGGCAAGGACGACTATCTGCTAGCCCGTGTTGTCTCGCCGTTGCCGGACGCGCAGTTCTTCACACGCTGGGCGCCGACAACCTACGAGAACCTCATGCGCGACGTTGCGCTCAAGATGCGCGGCGACTGGTCGCAATGGACGCTTCCAGTCGTCGATGCGCCGGACTCCAGTCCGGAAGAGGCCAAGATGCCGCCCAAGGCGAGCCAGGCAATAAAGTCCGTCCTCGCACTTTTGGGGGCGCGCAAGACCCTTGTGGAAGTCGATGCACCTGCCGATGGCTATTTGCTTCTCCGCTGGGGATACTGGGAACGCAATGCCGCCTGGGTGGATGGGAAGACGGTTCCGCAGCTCCGTGCCGGCTACAACCATACGGCTATATTCGTGCCGGCGGGGCGCCACACGGTGGAATTTTCGAACATTGGCCGCTCGCCGGCGTGGACTCCGGTGTTGGCCATTGTCCTTGTCGCCTTCGCAATCGGCTTTGTCCGCGAGGCCATTTAGTTGAAATTTTGTCCGGCTTGCGCTAGAATGGCCATTAGAATGTAAGGTGAATAGACGGCAATGGCAGACATTCCTCCAAGACAACAGGTGAGCGGTTCCGATACGATCCGCATGGGTCAGACTAAAGGTCTGCCCCAGTACCGAGACCCGAACGCCGCACAGCGCAGCGCAACGCAACGCGCCGAAGTAAGGACAGAGGCGCTGGCGCGCCGCACCCCGGAAAACAACGACCAGGCATTTGCCATACTCAAGGCGTTTCAGGATTATCTTGAGCATGAGCGGCAGCGTGCCCAGCGCCGCACAGCGATAGCCATCACCGTATTCTCCGTGCTGCTCGTAATCGTAATCATCAGCTTCATCGCGGTCTGGCTCTCCACCATGGGCAGCATGCAGGGAACGCAGACCGATCTGCTGCGCATGGCCCTTGCGGCGCGTGAGGAGCGCGAGGCTGCGCATACGCAGGCCGACATTTCCGCTACGGTTAATGCCGCCGTGGCGCAGGCCGTGGCTCAGGCCGAGAGGGAGGCAAACGAGAAGGCCGCGCGCGAGAGGGCGCTTCGCGAAGCCGAGGATGCACGCCGTGCCGCAGAGGCTGAGGCCCTTGAAAAGCGCCTTGCCGAAGAGCGGCGCAAAAACGCCGAGGAGGCCGCCGCAAAGGAGGCGGCCTTGGCCCAGGCGCTGAAGTCGCTCAACGAGACGGTGGAGGCGCTCCGCAAGGACAACGACATGCTTCGTGGAAGGATTTCGCGCCCCTCGGCGGCCGTACCCGCGCAAAAACAGCCCGCCCAGACAACGCAAGCGACGGCCGCGCCAAAGCCAGCAGCTGCTAAGTCCGCCGCCCAAAACAATGCGCCCTCGGCTGCTTCGGAAACTCCGGCTTCTTCGGCTCAGCCCGCAGCGCCCAAAAAGAATGTGGCCCAGGTCGGCACCATTGTTCCGCCACTTACGATCAAGCGTCCGGTTCCCCCCAAGGGATATGCCGCCGAATCAATCACCATCCCAGTCGGTCAGGATGGCGCAAGCCAGGTTAACTGGCGGCTTCTCCTCCCGAACGAACTCCCGGCGCAATGAGCGCGGAATGCCAATACGCGCTGCTTGACAGCGGCCTGGGGCGCAAGCTTGAGCGCTTCGGCTCAATTTCCCTTGTCCGACCCTGCTCGCAGGCGATATGGCGTCCGACGCTCCCTGACGAAGCATGGCGCCGCGCCGACGCCACGTTTGACCGCGAAGGTGGCCTGAACTGGCGCGGGCGCGAGGCCCTGCCATCCGATTGGACAATAGCCGTAGAGGGAATGCGTCTCCGTCTCTCCTCCACCGACTTCGGCCATCTGGGCGTGTTCCCCGAGCAGAGGGCTTCATGGCGCTGGCTGCAGGAGACAGTCCGCGCCTTCCCCGGCCGCCGCCTATCCGTCTTGAACCTCTTCGCCTATTCTGGTGGCTCCACCCTGGCATGCGCCCTGGCCGGCGCAGATGTCTGCCATCTCGACGCCTCCCAGGGCATGGTGGATTGGGCGAGGAAGAACGCCGAACTCAACGGCCTGAAGGCGCATCCGATCCGCTGGATTACCGACGACGTCCACAAGTTCCTGACGCGCGAGGTCAAGCGCGGCCGCAAATACGACGGCATTGTCCTGGATCCTCCGTCATTCGGCCGCGGCGCCCGGGGCGAAGTTTACAAACTCGAGCGCGATTTGCCAAAGACCCTTGCCCTCTGCCGCGAGGTCCTGTCGTCGAAGCCGGCCTTCATGCTCCTGAGCGCGCATACGCCCGGCGTGACGCCAGTCGTCCTCAACCACCTGCTTTGTGACGCCCTTTCCGGAATTGGAATTCCGGGAACCTTCGAGTGCGGCGAGATGCTCCTCGAAGGGGAAGGGGATGTCCGCCCTGTCCCGAGCGGCTGCATGGCGAGGTGGAGGGCGGAGCCTTGACACGCGGCGCATCCAGAATAGCCCGCTGGCTGTCCTTCGGCTTCCTCTGCCTGTATGCGCTCACCGCGCAGCGAGGCGTCTCCTGGCAAGACAGCGGCGTTTTCCAACTGCGGATCTTATATCGCGACCTCTACGGCACCGACGGAATCGCCCTGGCACATCCCCTCTATGTGTTATTGACCCACGCCTTCTGCGCCCTGTTTGGCGACTTCTTCTCAATTGAAGCGCCAACGGCGGCAAACATTGCCAGCGGAATATGGATGGCAATGGCGTTATGGCTATTCCATGACTGCGCCATGCGGCTTTCCCGCTCAAGGGCCGCCGCCATGCTCGCAACGCTTACTTTGGGCTTCTCCCACCTCGCATGGTGGCTTTCAACCATTGCCGAGGTTTACACGCTCTCGCTGTGCCTTCTTCTGGCCGAGGCGAGATGCGTCATAAGACTACTCCAAGGTGAGCGCTCGCGTCGGCTGTTTGTGGGCGCGGCGGCTTTTTCCGGCCTGGGATTCGCCGTCCACAATTTTGCGCTTCTGTCTCTCCCTGTGACTGTTGGCGCAATCGCGATTTCAATAGCGCGCCAATGGCATGACAACAATACGCGGATATCGGTTCCATCCTTTTTGCTAAAGACGGCTCTCCTGTTCGTCGTCTGGGCCTCCTGCGCGGGGCTGGTCCTGTGTCCGGCGCTGAAGTTGCTTGCAGGGGGCATGGCGCCAGGACAGGTCATCTCGGAGTTGCTTGTTGGAAAATATGGCACCCAGGTGGCAGGCCGCTCCAGCCTTTCCATTGGCATGACAATCGCGAATTTCGGAATTGCGGCCATCAGCCTCTTGTCTCCATGCTGGCTTGCAGGCGCCGTGGCCTTGCGCCGGAGTTTCGGCCGCGCGGCAAGCCTTGGCGGATTCGTCAGGGCAATCAGTCCGGCGATGCGCTACACCATAGCCCTCTTCCTAGTCCACGCCCTATTCGCGCTGCGCTACCGCGTTCCCGACCAGGCGCTCTTCCTCCTCCCGACGCTTTCGTTTGCGGCGCTGCTCCTGGCTCCGTTGCTTTCGCGCATCGGGAAATGCGGCTTGTTAGCCCCCGCTCTCCTGGCGGTCGCCACTGTTGTCTGCGGCGTTGCCATGCCGCTGGCTGCAAATGCCGTGCTTCACCTT
This sequence comes from Kiritimatiellia bacterium, assembly GCA_017962605.1. Taxonomy (GTDB): domain Bacteria; phylum Verrucomicrobiota; class Kiritimatiellia; order RFP12; family JAAYLN01; genus RGIG5952. The sequence goes on from JAGCUY010000070.1 coordinate 65,449, forward strand.
CCGCCTTTCCAGAACCGCATCGTGGCCTCCAGAAGCAGGATACTGCCATTCCGCGACGAGGTCCGCTACTGGGCGCTCCCCTGGAAGCACGACGAAAGCTCGGCGGAACGCTTCTCGGCTGCGGCAATAGCCGCGATGGACGCCAAGGGGGATGCTTCGCTATTTGCCGACTCCACCTCCGCGCCACCCTTGTCTCTGCGGCTTGAGGATGCCTCTCCGTCCTGGCATCTCTACACGCCGTGGAACGACTGTTCGCGCTTTACCGCTGAAGCCGTTGAGGGCAGGCAGACCTTCGCAGTCTCGCCAGTGCCGGGCTATTGCCCCAATGCCGCCCTGGCCACAGGGAATGTGAAGCCGCTTTTCCCGTAAGCGGGCTCAAATGCCGAGGTTTGGCAGGGCGGCCTGGAATGAGGCTGCCGTGAGGCCGCGCAGGAGGATGCGCTTGTGCTTCGAAGTGGCGCCGCCCTTGATTTCAGCGGCGGACTTGGGGATTCCGAAGATGCGGGCAAGGGTCTCCGTAAGTTCCTTGTTGGCCTTGCCTTCGACGGGCGCGGCCTTGATGCGGACCTTCAGCGCCTCGTCGCCGTAGAGGCCGTCAATGCCTGCTGTCGATGAGCGCGGAACGGCCTTGACGCTGACGACTACGCCTTCGACGGTGACTTCGAACCAGCCCTTGGCCGCAGGGGCGGGGGCCGCTGACGGAGCCGCGGGGGCGGAGGGCTTTGCTTGGCGGCGATTTTTCACAGCAGCCAGCCGTGCGCCTCCTCGCGGGGAAGGGGGGTGACTGAGCGTTCCTCCTGAAGCTCCTCGCCTTTGAAGATGCGGACGCGGATGTCTCCGGGAACCTTGTCGCTGTATCCGGCGCAGAGGCGCAGGGCCGTGGCGAGGTCTTCGGCGGAGGCACTGCCTTCGAGGAGAGTCGTGGGGCCTGGAACGCCAATGGGGCGCAGGATGAGGTAGTCGGCATCGCCGGCGATGTTGCGCATTGCCTCGTTCTCAGCGAGGTTGCGGCCGACGATGGCCTTGGCGCCGCCGGGGAGAAGGAAGTGGCGGCCGAACTTCAGCAGGGTGATTGCCTTGCGGTCGCGGAGCCTTCCCTGGTTGCGGAGAAGGGCGAGCTTATTGGAGTAGAGCTTCTCGGTGAGGAGGCAGCCGCCGGCGGAGGATGGGTATTTCTCCAGGCCGAAATGGGCGGCGAGGGCCATCTGCTCCTTGCGGCTGCGCCCCTTGATGGCGCAGAGGCGGCTGCGATCGACGAGCCCCTTGCGTTCGACCTCGGTCTCTTCGAGGAGCTGCGCGGAGAGCGGGCGCAGGAGGATGTCGGCAACGCCGCAGTCCTTGGCGACCATCTCAAGGGAGCGCCTGTTCTGCGACATGGGGCGCTGGTTGAGGACCTCGCCGGTTGCGACGAAGTCCCAGCCCCGGCTGCGGACGATCTCGCCGGCGCGGAGGATCATGCGCCCATGGCAGTCGATGCAAGGGTTGAGCGCGCCGCCAAAGCCGTGCTTCGGGTGCTCGACGAGAGAGAGGATGTCATCGGAGAAATCGACTATTTCCAGAGGTAGCGAGATGGCGGCGGCGCTTTCCTTCGCCTGGCGCGGGGAGAAGAAGGGGCTTGCGAAGGAGATGCCTGTCACGGCGCAGCCCTGCTCGCGCAGGACGAGCGCCGCCAGCATGCTGTCGAGCCCGCCGGAAAAGAGGACGGCGCCGCGCGAGCGCGGCGCTTCTTGTCCTTGGATGTCGGAGGCGTCGTTCATGGCGGCGCCTCGCGGCTATGCCTCGACCTCGGCGCGGAGGGCGGCGGCGTATGCCTCCTTGTCGAAGGAGGTGACGCGGGCGACGCCCTCGCGGATGGCGGCCTCGGCCACTGCCGGGGCCACGAGGGCGCGGAGGCGGCGGTCGAAGGGCTTCGGCAGGAGGTATTTCGGGCCGAACTCAAGGTCCTCTCCGGCGTAGAGTGCGGCCGTGGCCTCGTCTGCGGGGATGCGGGCCGCGGCGGCCAGCGCCTCGGCTGCGGCGAGCTTCATGCCCATCGTGATCTTGCGGGCGCGGACGTCGAGTGCTCCCCTGAAGAGGAAGGGGAAGCAGAGGACGTTGTTGATCTGGTTCGGGAAGTCGGAGCGCCCAGTGGCCATGATGTAGGGGGTGTCGCCCATGGCGGCAGCGACCTCTTCGGGGCGGATTTCCGGGTCGGGGTTGGCAAGGGCGAAGATGGCCGGGTTGGGGGCCATCTTCTTTATCCAGTCGCCCTTGACGAGGTTGGCGACGGATACGCCGATGAAGACGTCTGCGCCGCGCATGATCTCTTCGAGGGTGCGGCAGGGGGTATCTTCGGCGGCCTGGAGCAAGAGGCCGGAGAGGTCGGGGCGGCCCTTGTAGATGACGCCGTGCACATCGGAGGAGATCACCTGCGCGACGCCTGCGGCGATGAGCATCTGGCGGATGCGCATGCCTGCCGCGCCGGCGCCGCTCATGGCGACCTTCAGCGAGTTGAACGGCTTGCCTGAAACCTGGGCGTAGTTGCGGACAGCCGCCAGCACGATCACGGCGGTGCCCCACTGGTCGTCGTGGAAGACGGGGATGTCGAGAAGCTCCTGGAGCTTGTCTTCGACCTCGAAGCAGGCGGGAGCGGCGATGTCCTCGAGGTTGATGCCGCCATACATCGGGGCGATGGCCTGGGTGGCCTCGATGACGCGCTGCGGATCGGTCGGCCCGGTCTTGGCGCCGCCATTGCGGCAGTTGTCCAGGACCACAGGCCAGGACTCGACGCCGGCGAAGGACTTGAAGAGGACGCACTTGCCCTCCATCACCGGGATGGCGGCGGTGGGGCCGCGGTCGCCAAGGCCGAGGATCGCGGTGCCGTCAGAGACGACTGCCACGGTCTTGCCCTTGGCGGTGTAGTCAAAGGCCTCTTCCGGGTGCTTGTCGAGGCGGAGGACGGCCTTGCCAACGCCTGGGGTGTAGGCGAGGCAGAGATCTTCTACGGTGCGCACGGGGCGCGGCATCTTGAGGGCAACCTTGCCCCCTTTGTGGAATTGCAGGACTGATTCTTCAGTAATGTTCATGGATGATCACCAAAAAAAGTTAAAACAAAAGACGAATCTCAAATATGAGATTGAAAGGAGCAGGTTACGGGTGTCAAGTCGCAGGTCTCAAATTTCAGATTTCAAATTTGAAATCTCAGATTTTGGATTCCAGATTTCAGATTCAAGAGAGCTGGACTTCCTCGTCAGAGGTTCCCTCAATGATCTCCGCATCGACGATTTCGGCTGATTCGGCGTCGGCGGCGAGGAGGGAGGCGAGCTGGGAGGCAAGGCGGCGGGCCGCGTCGTCGCGCTTGCGCAGCGCCGTGACGGCATCCGCCGCGGCCTGCGCCTCCTTGAGCTTGGCCTCCATCTCCCTCTTCTCGGCGAGCGCGGCGATTTCAGCATCCTTGATGCGCCGGCGCGCGTCCGCCGCCTGGGTTTCGATGTCGGCCTTGAGCTTGGTGACTTCGCCAGTAGCGTCTTCGAGCTTCTTCTCCAACTCCGCGATGCGCGCCATGTCAGCTGCGTGCGAGCGTTTCATCGCCTCGTTGTCCGCGACCTGGGCGGCAAGGAGTGCGGCGTGCTTGTCAGCCTTGGCGAGCTCGGCCTTGAGCTTGCTCTTCTCGGCCGCGAGCGACTGCCGTTCGGCTGCGATGCTGCTTCTCTCGGCGCTGATGGCCTGGCGCTCGGCTTCGAAGTCAAGGTCGCGGGTGGAAAGCTCTCCGGCTACGCGGAGCTTCTCCGCCGTGGCGGCGGAGAGCTCGGCTTCCATCTTCGAGGTGCGCTCGGTAAAGTCGCTGCGAAGCTGCTCCAACTGAACTCGAAGGTCGTCGTTCTCGGCCTTGAGGTCGGAGGGAGATTCGTCGATTGACTTCACGCGGACGAACTTCGCCACTTCTTCGGAAATGTCGCCGGAGCGCATGAACTCGCGCATTGCGTCGCGGTTCACCGGACCGAAGAACTTGCCGGGGGCGAGTTCGGCGGCCCAGTCCATAGCCAATTCGGGGAAGGCGTCAACGGGAGTCCATGACTCCCCGTCCTCGGAGAGTTCCTGTTCGGCGGCGAGGCGACCGTCGCGCGCCCATTTCACAAGCGTTTCCATTGTCGCGGGGCCGAAGAGGTTCCCCTCGACGTCGCGGATCATGAACTTGGTGGCTAGATCGTCTGACACGTCTTTCTCCCGATTGCAAGGTTAGACCAAAGGCACGACGCGGGCGGCGACGTCGTTCTCGTCGGCGCACGGCGCGAAGTCGCGGTAGAGCTTCCACTCGTCGTCCTGTTCGACGAACTCGCCGGGTGCCAGGGTGGTGAGCGGCCCGATGCTTTCGAGTTCGGTGAAGTCGGCGTTGGTGAAGGTCTCGCAGTTGCAGCCGTAGTCAGGGTATTCGGCGCCGTCGTGATAGGGGAACTTCATCACGAAGAGCATCCCCGCGCGCTCGTAGCCAAGCCAGCCGAACTTGTTGAGAAGCCCCAGCTTCTGGTTGGAGTGCATGGAGGGGTCTTGGCGGAGGAAGAGGTAGCGCGAACCCCAGGTCCAGCGCGGGTCGGCGAAGTCGGAGTATGACCAGAGGGCGAACTTCTGGTTGGGGAGGAGTGTCGAGGGAGAATGCGGCGCCTTGGGCGGCAGCGGAATGATCTCGCGGCCGTTCGGGCCCATGACATTCACCGTCCAGAGGGCGAGGCGGATGGGAGCCTTGCCGCAGTTGGTGAGGCGGTGGTGGATCTTGACGAAACCTGTGGCCGGGTCGAGGACGATGTCCATCTCCTTCTGCACGCCCGTCAGAGGTCCGGGCTCCTGGCGCGTGTGGACTCCGCCGGAGATGGCCGTGGCCTCTGCGTATGGGACGTTGTCAGGCTCGTAGCTGAACTCGGGGCCTTCCGGGGCGATCCAGAGGCGGTGTCCGCCGCGGTTCACCCAGGTGTCCTCGCCGGAGGTTCCCTGTTCGCCGGGGATTTCGCAAAGGACGTTCTCGCCGCCCACGAAGCCATAGCGGATGATGCGCGGCCCGACGCTGCGCGTGACAAGCACCTCGACGATGCCGTTGCTGAGGCGAATGCAGTCCCAGCCATTGAATTTTACCATTTCCATAGTTGAATTCCTTCCAAAAAACACAGATTAAAAATCTCAGATGCGGAAAACGCATCATTGATTATACCAAATTACTTGATCATAAGCCGCCTTATGAGGCTGTCCTCCGCGAGCAGGCCGGCGTCGAGCGCGAAGCAGATGGCCGTCACGGCCGCTGCGGCGCAGAGGACGCCAACGGCATTGGCCAGCCAGAAGCGGCGGCGGTCAAGGCGCAGCAAGTAAGATGCGACCGCGCCCGCGTATGCGCCCGTTCCCGGAAGAGGGATGCCGATGAAGACGGCCACACCCCATGCGCCATATTTGGCGACGAGCGGCCGCAGCTTTTCGCGCTTGGTTTCGAGAATCGGCCAGATGCGACGCTTGAACCAGCCGATGCGCAGGAGGAACTTCTCGACGAGGGCCATAGCCTCGAAGACGGCCATCCCCAGCAGGACGTTGGCGACTAGGCATACGCCCACAACGCCTGCGCCGCCAAGGACGGTGCGGATTTCCTCTCGCAGGACGAGAAGACCGACAGGAATGGACGCGCGCAATTCCAATCCGGGGATGAGAGTGGTTGCTACGAGTTTGAAAATCGCCTTTGTCATTTCTGAAAACATGGTCAATAATTCTACCAAACTGTGCGGAATTGCGCATTGAGCTGGCCTTTGATAGACTATTTGCAATAATAATGAACAAACTCATCGCAATAATCGCCATCTGCGCCGTTGCCACAGCGGTGAGCGCGCAGGGGTTCATGCAGAATAGGCAAGGGCAGGGGCGCGGCACGACCTACCACTACAATGCCAACGGCTCGTCGGCGGGACACTCGAAGGCTGTCGGCGATACGACCTACCATTACAATGCCAATGGCTCGTCGGCCGGGCGCTCGAAGGCAATTGGCGACACGATTTACCACTACGATGCCTCGGGCTCGTCATCTGGGCGCACGAAGACAATCGGCAACACCACCTACTACTACAACGCCGATGGCTCGTCGGCCGGGCGTTCGCAGGTGATTGGCGACACGATCTACCATTTCAATGCCAATGGGTCATCGGCCGGCCGCTCAAAGACTATCAACGGCACGACCTACCACTACGATTCCACCGGCCGCCAAATCGGCACCTCCCGTTCGTCGAATTAAGGGCTTCTCCCCCGTTCTCTGTTCCCCATTCCCTGTTCCCCGTTCCCTGTTCCCCGTTCCCAGTTCCCCGTTCCCCGTTTTGGTATTATATTAATGTTCCGTTTGTCGGAGGAGAAATTCAGTGAAAAGCGAAATCGAGGAAGTCGTTCGCAGTAGCAAAATCGTGGCTATCGTGCGTGGATACGGGCCTGACATCTGTTTGAAGCTGGCAGAGGCCTACGCCAAGGGCGGGGTGCGCCTCGTTGAGGTGACCTTCAATCAGAAAGCGCCCGAAAGTTGGAAGGACACGGCGGCCGCCATCCGCGCCATCCGCGAGCGTTTCGCCGGCGTGGTGCGTGCAGGCGCAGGCACGGTGCTTACCGAAGAGCAGCTTTCAATGTGCGAGGATGCCGGCGGCGAATACATGGTTACGCCGAACGTCGATGAGGCGCTAATCCGCGAATGTGCCCGGCGAGGGCTCGTTTCTATGCCCGGCGCGATGACCCCTTCCGAGGCCGTCATAGCATGGAAGGCCGGCGCAAACTTTGTCAAAGTCTTCCCCGCATCGACTCTCGGCCCGGCATACATCAAGGCCATCCGCGCCCCGCTTTCCCATATCCCGATGCTGGCCGTGGGCGGCGTCGGCCCCGACAACGTCGCCGACTTCATCCACGCGGGCTGCGTCGGCGCCGGCGTTGGCGGCAACCTCACCAACCGCGAGTGGATCAGTGAAGGCAAGTGGGAGCTGATCGCCGACGCGGCGCGGCTGATTGTCGAGCGCGCCCAGGCTTGATTTCGTTTGGAGACAATCTAAATGGCAAGAAACATTCTCATCACAGGCTCGTCGCATGGCATCGGCGCCGGGTGCGCCATCGCCTTCGCACGCGACGAGGGAGCGAATGTCGGCGTCTGCGGCAACAAGGACCCCTCCGGCGCGGAAGCAGTCGCACGCGAGTGCGAGAAATTCGGCGTGAAGACGCGCGTCTATTGCGGCGACGTCGGCACCCACGACTTCTGCAAGGCGACGATGGAGGATTTCATCGCCACCTTCGGCAAGATCGACGTGCTGATCAACAATGCCGGCGGCGCCCTAAAGATTCCCGGCGGCCCCAAGGGCGAGTTCAAGGACATGCCCATGGACTACTGGGACAGCCAGATTGCATTGAACCTCAATGCCGCAGCCTACCTGAGCCGCTACGCCGTGGCCGACATGGTGGAGAAGGGGACCGAGGGGCGCATTGTGAACATCTCCTCCGTCCACGGCGCAGTCACCTGGGTGCACCGCCGGATGCTTCCATACTCCGCAGGCAAGGCGGGGCTGGAGATGTTCACCAAGGCGCTCGGTGTCGAGGTGGCCAAATACGGCATCCGCGTGAACTGCGTGGCGCCTGGCCTGATCTACACCAAGATCATGTCGCGCTACTCCGAGGCCGACGTCCAGGGCTTCAACCACAAGATCCCCGTGGGGCGCGGAGGCCAGGTCGATGAAATCGTGCCCGCGATTCAGTTCTTCGCGGACATCGAGAAGACCCGCTTCATCGTGGGGCAGGTGCTTCGCGTCGATGGCGGCCAGTCCTGCGACGGCTCCATCGAAAGCATGAACTTCCCACTACCTAACGCCAAATGATGCCGTTGTCCCGCAATCCCTACTCCTGTCCCTCCAGTCCCTCTAGTCCCTCCAGTCCTCAACTTTTCAACTTTTCAACTTTTCAACCTTTCAACTTTTCAACTTCATTACCTTTCAACTGAGGAAAAACTATGAAACTACGCAGTCAATGGGAATTCGGTGAAGCAAGCGAGTGCCGTCGCGGCCTCCTTTGCGGTATGGGCATCTCGCCCGAAGAACAGGCGCGCCCCCTTATCGGCGTCGTCAACTCGTGGAATGAATACAACCCCGGCCATGTCCACCTAAAGGGGCTCGCCGAGCGCGTCAAGCAGGGCATCCGCGACGCGGGCGGGTATCCCGTCGAGGTCATGACCACCGGCATCTGCGACGGCATGGTGCTGAAGGATCCGAAATACATCGAGATTCCCTCGCGCAACTCCATCGCCGACCAGGTCGAGATCACCGCCGAAGGCAACTTCTTTGACGGCATGGTCCTACTCTCAACCTGCGACTCCATCGTTCCCGGCCACCTGATGGCCTGCGCCCGCCTCGACATTCCCTCCGTCATCGTGACCGGCGGCTACATGCCCCTCGGCACCTTCCGTGGCAAGGAGGTCCTGCACATCCACGCGCAGGACAAGGTCGGCACGATGCACGACGGCAAGATCGACCCCGACGAATACAACGGTCTCATCGAGCACTCCTGGGGCACCTGCGGCGGCTGCACCTCCATGACCACCGCCAACTCCATGTGCATGGTCGCCGAGGCCCTCGGCATGTCGCTGCCCTACAACTCCACCGTCAGCGCCGTCTCCAGCGAACTTTACCTCATCGCCTACCGCGCCGGGCAGCGCGTCATGGCGATGGTCCGCGACGGCATCACCGCCCGCAAGATCATCACGCCGGCCTCCATCCGCAACGCCATCAAGATGGACATGGCCGTGGCCGCCTCCTCGAACCTCATCCTCCACATCCCGGCCATCGCCCACGAGGCTGGCTACGACGAGCCCTGGTGGAAGTATTTCGACGAGGCCTCCAACGATGTCCCGCTCCTCTCGCACCTCGCGCCGAGCGGCCCCTGGAACCTCCACGACCTCGACCTCGCCGGCGGCCTGCCCGCCATCATGAAGGAGCTGCTGCCAGTCATCGACGGCTCCGCCCTCACCGTAACCGGCAAGACAATGGCCGAAAACGTCGCCCCCGCCAAGGTCTGGAACCGCGAGGTCATCCACACCCTCGACAATCCTGTCATGAAGGAGCCGGGCATCGGCGTCCTCTACGGCTCGCTTGCCCCTGAAGGCGCGATCATCAAGATCGCGGCCGTCCCCGAGCAGCTCATGGGCAAGTACACCGGCCGTGCGCGCGTGTTCGACGAGCAGGACGACGCCCTTGCCGAACTTCGTCGCGGCGGCATAAAGCCGGGCGACGCCTGCATCCTCCGCTTCCTCGGGCTCAAGGGCCGCTTCGGCACGACCTCCTTCATGTTCCAGGAGGAACTCAAGGGACGCCCCGAACTCTACAACTCCTGCGCCGTTGTCACGGACGGCCGCTTCTCTGGCGGCACATCCGGCCTTTCCGTCGGCTACGTCTCCCCCGAAGCCGCCCTCGGCGGCCCGCTGGGCCTCGTCAAGGAAGGCGACACCATCGAGATCGACCTCCCCAACCGCCGAATCGACCTCAAGATCGACGACGCCGAGATGGCCCGCCGCAAGGCCGCCTTCAACTGGAAGTTCGACGAAGCGAAGTACCCGCGCTACCTGCGCCTCTTCGTGAAGAACGTCGGCTCCATGGCCCACGGCGGAATTTGGGAGTGAGGTAGGGAACGGGGAAAATGTGAAAATGTGGAAATGTTGCCAATTCCCAATGTTGCCAATGGCCAATCCCGAAACCCGAATCCCGGCACCTCAACGACCAAACGAATAATCGATGCAACGAATAATCGATGCATTGGAAATGGAGCAGGGGACTGTTTTTGACGTCCTGGTTGTTGGCGGCGGGCTTGCCGGATGGCGCGCGGCTGAGGCTGCGGCCTCGTCCGGCGTCTCCGTGGCGCTCGTCGCCAACGGCGCCGGCAACTCGCCAGACATCCATGCCCTCAACGTCCCCGTTGGCCCTGGCGACTCCGTGGAGCGCTACATCGACGACACCATCCGCAGCGGCCGTGGCGCATGCGACCCCGCGCTTGTCGAGGTGCTGTGCAGAGGCGCTCTGGCCTTAGCCGACGAATTCCCCTGGGACCGCAATCCCGACGGCTCCTTTGGGATGTTGCAGCCAGTCGGCTGCAGCGTCCCTAGGTGCGTATCCATTGGCCACCACATCGGAGCATGGGCCCTGGCCAAAATCAAGCGCGAGCTTGACGGCAAGGTCGAAGTCTTCCATGGCCGCGTCACCACCCTGCGGTTGGAAGATGGCGTATTCCACGCCAAATGGACCGGTTTCCGAGCGACAGGCGATAGTGGAGCCGCGCGGGCACTGTCCGTGCGGGCTGAGGGCGGCAGAAGAATCGCGCAGGCGCTGTCCGCACGGGTTGTCGTTCTGGCAACGGGCGGCTGGTGCGGCAAATATGTCTTTTCGGACAATCCACCCGAACTGCGCGGCGACGGCATAAAAATGGCGCAGGCACTTGGCGCTGCGGTGCGCGACATGGATGCCGTGCAATACGAGCCAACGGTGGCGCTCGCCCCCGCCTTCATTCGCGGCATCCCCGTAATCACCACGATGCTCCACGAGGGCGCCACTTTCCGCAACTGCGACGGCAAGGAGTTCCTGCCCGACAAGCAAGCCAACAAGGACGAGCTTTCACGCGCCATCTTCGCGGAAATCGCCGCTGGACACGGCGTTCCCGATCCCCGCGCTGGTGCCAAGGCCCAAGCCGGTGTCTGGTTCGACGCCACCGGCGTTGATCCAAGCATCCTCCGCAGCCGTTATGCGGACACCGTCCGGCGCTACGAGGCCGTCGGCGTTGACATAACGCGCGAGCCGATGCTCGTGGCCCCTGCGCCACACACTTCTCTCGGCGGCGTGGTCATAGACCCCCGCTGCCGCGTCCTGCGCGCCGACTCCTCGCCGATTCCCGGCCTCTTTGCCGCTGGCGAGATCACGGGCGGCGTCCATGGCCTCAACCGCATCGGCGGCAGCGCCGGCACCGAGGTCCTCGTCTTCGGACGCATAGCCGGCTCCGAGGCAGCCGCATACGCCTCGGAAGGCCGTTGAATCGTTCGACCTTCGACTTTCATCTTTCAACTTTCAACTTTCAACTTTCCATGCGCGGACTCGATATCATTGAATTTGGCGGCACGGGCTACAAGCGCCTTGTGAACAACGCCAAGTGGACTCTCGCAACCCTCAACTGGGCGGAACGCTTCGACGAAGGGACGCCAGTCGTCCTTGAACGCCACAACCGCACCGACGAAACATTCGTCCTCCAGCGTGGCAAGGCAACGCTCCTTATCGGCAAGGATGCCGAGCGCGTCGAGATGGAGCCGCTGAAATACTACAATATCCGCGCCGGAGTGTGGCACCACATCCTCGTGAGCCACGACGCCCGCGTCCTCATCGGCGAGAACGCCGACACCTCCGCGGCGAACTCCGACTACCTCGACATGGCGACAGACCGTGTCTTCAAGAAGCGCCCGGCCTTTGAGGAGGTCCTCCCCGGCACTTTCCTGCTGCGCGTCCCGTTTGGACCTGTCTGGACTGGCATCATCCTCGTGCGCGGCGAGAAGAACTTCCTTATCGACTCCTCCCACCTGGAGCCTGAATCCTACCTCATCCCGGCCCTCGCCGACCTTGGCCTCGCGCCATCCGACATCGACTGGCTTCTCTGCACCCACGTCCATGGCGACCATATTGGCGGCCACTACGCCCTCCATGCGAAATACGGTGTCAAGGTGGCGACGCTCGACTCTTCCGCCGACGCCCTCCGCAACCCCGCCATGGTGGCCATCCGCGTCCGAACCCGCTTCCCGCAGAACTCGCCGCCCCCGCAGTCGAACCTCAAAGGCGTGGAGCCTGACAAGGTCCTTGCCGACGGCGAGCTTCTCGAAGGCCGTTTCCGCGCCATCCCAACGCCCGGCCACGATGACGACTGCCTTGTCTGGCTGGACACCAAGACCGGCACCGCCTTCAGCGGCGACTCCATTCAGGGCAATGGCACTGTCACGCAGGGCATTGGCTTCTATCGCGACCTTCCGGCCTACCGCGCCACTTTGGAGCGTCTGGGCGCGTTGGCGCGCGGCGGCGAGATAGTCAACCTCGTCTGTGGGCACCTGTATGCAGGAATCGGCGATGTCGTCTGCGGCGCGGAAGCCGTGTCTGCGGCGCTTGAATACAGCGCCAAGTGCGTCGCCCTCTATGCCGAGCGCATAGCCGAATATCTGCGCGAGGGGGTGAAGGCGGAACCGGAGCCGGTGGCTCTCGCCCTGAAGTTGATTGGCGAAGTCGGATGTGGAATGCCCGACCACCTCTTCCTCGCCCTCCATACGGTAAGCGAGCATCTGCGTGAGATGCGGGCCTCTAGCGGTTCTAGCCTTTCTATCCCCTCCCGTTTCCGCGACGCCGGGGATCCCTGGTGGGTGGATGTGCAGACTGCCGGCGAGTTCCTTGGACTTCCCGACAAGACCGTCCTGCACTCTGGGCCGCCGATTGAATACGGGCGGATGTGCTCGCTCCACAAGCGCGGCATGGTGAGCGCATGTCTTTTCGAGGGCTGGGCGAAGACTGAAGCCGAGGCTGAAGCGCTGCTTTCGCGTGGCGAGGTTCGGTGCGAGTCCGCCCTTGACTGGGCGACCGTAGGCTCCGGCACCGGCATCGTGACGGCGCATGTTCCGCTCCTGATTGTGGAAGACCGCGAGACGGGCGGACGCGCCGGGGTGTTTCCGGGCGAGGGGCGCTTTGGCGGCGGCTTCTGCGGCTGGGGGTTCTACTCGAAGGAAATCGCCGGCAACCTCGCATGGATGCGCGATTCGCTCTTCCCGCCGCTGGCGGCCTTGCTGCGTAGCGAAGGCGGTTTCCCGATGAAGGCGCTCTTTGCCGAGGCGCGGCGCATGGGCGACGAACTCCACTCCTGCCAGAGCGCGATTGACGCCCTCTTTACGCGCGCAATAACGCCGCTGGCGCTCCGCTGCCCCAATGCGGCGGAATTGCTCGACTACTTCGCCACGACCAACCGCTTCACCCACAACTTCGGCCAGGCCTCAAGCCGCGCCATGCTGCTTGGATTGGAGGCTCGCGGCGAACGCGGCTTCCTCTCCGCCGCTGGTGGCAATGGCGTTGAGTTTGGGGTGAAATTCGCCGGTTCAAAGGAATGGCACGTGGCCCCGGCCCCAATGATTGAAGGGCCTTACCTCGTCGAGGGCGCGCGGCGCGAGAACCAGTTGCCATGGATTGGTGACAGCTGCATCACCGAATGCCGTGGCTGGGGCGGGCAGATTCGCCCGGTCAACCCGGCGCATGGCGCCCCGGGAAGCGGCCCCGTCATCAACGGCGGCATGATCGACCGCAACGGCGGCTGGATGGGCGCAGGCTCCACCCGCATGCCTGAAGCGTGTTTGAAGTAGGGGCTAGGGGCTAGGGACTAGGGACTAGGTGTAGGGGACAGGTGTAGGTGTAGGTGTAGGTGTAGGGGCTAGGGACTAGGGGCTAGGGGCTAGTCGTTAGTGGCTAGTGGCTAGCCAGCCGCCTTCAAAGAATATGGGGCCTTCTCCGATTGGGAGGAGGTAGGTGCCATCGGCGTCGCGCGCAGGCCTGACGGTGCGGCCAGTATAGCTGCGGAATGTGATGGTGTCGCCGTCGAACCGCAGCGCCATGCGCTCGGTCGCGCCAGGCTTCCAGATGACGCCGGCCTTCACGCCATCGGGGCGAGTCCACTGCGGGAAGAAGAGGTGTTTCGCATCGTCGCGCCATTCCGCCTTGCTTTGCAATGAACCTTCAGGGCGTTCGCGTATGAAGGTGAAGTAGGCGCCAAGGGCGGGTTTGGGGGCGAAGTTCGCATGGGTTATGCCGAAGTGGTGCTCGCTGTAGGTCGGGTCGTCTTCGAAGGCGCGGAAATTGTACCAGTAGTAGCCATCGACGCCCTTGGCGAGGCTGATGGCCAGCGAGCGCGTGAGGAAGCGGGCTTGATCGTCTTCGGTGGTCGTGGCGGCCCTGCTGCGCCCCATCACGCCAGAGACGATGAGGCAGCCCGTAAGGCCGTCGGCGCCGCCGTAGCGGATAAGCGACGCGGCGACGGCAGTCCGCGAGCGCTGTGCGCTCGCGGTTCCACTTGCGGCGCCCTCCTTGCTGTTGTCCGCTTGCTGTCCTTCAATTGGCATCGTGAGCAGCGGTATCCACTCGTCGCCGGGGGCGAGGTTACGGGGAGTCTGGAAGCGCCGTGCCCGTTCGCCGGCGGGGTCGCCCTTGTAGCCGGCGGCCTTGGCGGCGTCGGTGGGGAAGGCGCGGCCTTCGCGTGGAAGGGCTTTGTTCAGCCAAAAGGCGTCGAGGTCGAGGCGGAGGCGTTTGCGGAGATGTGCTACTGGTTCGCCCTTGTCCCCCTGGATGAAACGCCCAGGTTCCACCTCTTCGCAGGGGAACCAGAGGGGCATCCCACCGAAATCGACGAGTGTCCCGCCTTTTTTCACGAAGTCAACTACCTCCTCAAAGGTATCGACGGGGAATGTCTCGTTGAAGGGATAGACGACGGCATCGACATCGCCGGCGGCGAGGCGTTCGCGTAGGCGTTCGCCAAAGCAGGCTTCACAGGAGGAGCCGGGGGGCAGCGCCTCTTCGATGGCGACGGCAACTTCGTGTGGTGGATTGCCTCCGGGGCCGGGCGATGTGGCGGCATACACCACGCGCCACGATGTCTTCTCAGGATGCGCGGCGTTGAGGCACATGCGCAGCATGGGCAGCCCCTCGACCCAAGAGTCGTGCGTGGGCCAGCCGAGTTCCGTGATGACGACAGGCTTGGCCTCGTCGTTGAACTCGGCCATCAGGGCGCGGAGTTCGTCGAGCTGGCGGTCGAGGGCTCCTTCCGGCGCGTATGGATGGCTGTAGGGATGGATGCAGAGGGCATCGAAGTATGGCGCGGTGCCGCACTCGTAGAGGCGCCGAATGAAGGGGATTGGAACGCCGCATAGGCCGCAGAGGAGGACGCGGACGTTGGGGTTGGCGCGTTTCGCAGCCGTGTAGGCGGCCTTTAGCACCTCGGCGTAGCGGTTGGCGTTTGGTTCGCTGCCCCAAAAAGATACGAGGTTCACCTCGTTCATTATCTCAATGTCGGGGCAGCGGTCGCCGTAGCGCTGGACGAAGGCCTCGACGAAGGCGCCCCACTCGTCGAGGTGCTCCCAGATGGGCGTGGCCCACCTGGGCGGGCGCATGAGGATGGGAAGGAGACGCAGTCCGGCCGCTTCCGTAGAGGCGAGGACGGCGTCGTAGCGCGAGAAGTCGAATGGCGCGTCCTTCTGCGGCTGGCAGCGGTGCCAATCGATGTCGGAGCGGACGGCGCCGATGCCCACATTGGCGATGAGGCGGCAGTTCTCGTCGCGGCTCTCAAACTCCGAGCGCGTGACATGGGCGCAGATGCCGTATGTGGAAGCGGCGCCGCATCCACTGGTCTCAGGTCTCAGGTCGCTAGTCGCATGTCCACCGATGGCGGCAAATGCC
The DNA here is from genome assembly GCA_017962605.1 of Kiritimatiellia bacterium. Classification (GTDB taxonomy): domain Bacteria; phylum Verrucomicrobiota; class Kiritimatiellia; order RFP12; family JAAYLN01; genus RGIG5952. The sequence goes on from JAGCUY010000070.1 coordinate 80,916, forward strand.
ACCATGCAGGCGATGTCAAAGAAAAATGGCTTCATCTTCATAAAGTTTCTAGCCCCTAGTCCCTAGCCCCTAGTCCCTAGCCCCTAGGCCCTAGCCCCTAGTCCCTAGGCCCTACCGCACGACCAGCGTGAATGGCTTCGGGCACCCGAACTTCAGGGAGTTTCCGTTCTTGCTGCAACGCCAGCCCTGCGCCGCAACCGCCTCTTCAAGCGCCGGTGCGTCTCCGATGAGCGCCGTCGAGGCCGTGAGGAAAGCCGCCGATTCCTCGTTCCTGTAATTCGCGAGATTCTCCGGGTCGGTGATGACAAGCGTGGTTCCGCTTGCGAGCGTCACCTTCTGCGCCGTGATGGAGCGGTCCGCGCCGAAGAGGTCGGCGCAGGAGACGCGAAGTTCGCCGGTGACGGTCACGCCGCCGGAGCCGGTGATTTCGCCGTATCCTTCGATGGACGGTACCGTGACGGCGTAGCCGCCCAGCGCGAGCGTGCCGCCTTTGAGGACGAGCGGCGACGAGGCCGGGTAGGTGCCGTTCTCGAACTTGAGCGTTCCGCCTTCGACGGTCGTCGGGCCTTCGTAGGTGTTGGGCGATCCCGCCGCCATGTCGAGGTTTAGCACGTTGGCGCCGCGCTTCGTGAAACCGCCGTCCTTCTCCGGCGCGTCGACGGTGAAGGGGCAGTCGAACGTCGAGGCAAGGTCGCCGCTCTTGATGGTGACGGTGATGTCGGCGGGGACGTCGTTGCCGGGGCTGGTGACGGTGATGCCGGTGATGCGCTGGTTCGCCGCGTCGAACTCCGCGACGGCCGTCGCGCCGTGCTGGTTCACGCCGGAGATGGCGACGCGCGGCGGGGCGATGTATTTGTTCACCCACTCCGAATCGGTCGGCAGCGAGACGGAGCGTAGGACGTTGCCGGATGGCTTCAGAACCGGCGCGCTCCATGATGTCGTACCGCCGGAGCAGAGCGACGTATCGACAATCGCGCCGCCGGCATAGACGGTCACCCGGTCGGGGTCGTCGTAGATACCGCCGCGGCTGTTGAAGATGGTGCCGTATTGCGCGGGCTTCAGGATGCCGCCGTCGAAGTTGACGTAGAACTTGGATGCCGCCACCGATTCGCGGATTGCCTGCGTCGTGAACTTGTCGGTCGTGCCAGCCTTCTCCGTCGTGGAGGCGTAGTTCTTGAAGATGCGGCGCACGGTGAGCGTGGCGCCCCCGTTCAGGTTCACGATGCCCGTCACGGCGTTGGAGGAGACGCAGGATTCCAGATAGCGCCCGTCCGCGATGGACATTTCCGTGTTTTCCCCGGAAAGGGTCAGGACGGATTCGATATTGGAGCGGTTGAGGAGCGTGTCCGCATAGCAGAGCGCGACGTGGTTCGCGAACGAGGAAACCCCACCGGTCTGGTACCAGTGGCCGTAGGAATTGTCGTCGCGTCCGAGGCGGAGCGAGTAGCTTATGTCCTCGTTGTTGCGCGTGAACCGCGCCGTTCCGCCGCGCTGGTGGACGATGCCAACGCCGCCGTTGCCGTTCGCGTTGCCGTATGCGCCGGCCGTGATCAACCCCTCCGATACGAACTCGCCGCCGTCGTTCACGGCGAGCAACCCGCATCCCTGGTCGCCGATCCAACCCTGGTTGTTCGCGCCGCCGCGCCAGTGGAGCTTGCCGCCGTCCTCCACGTAAACCGCGCCGACGCTCCCCGCGCTGCGGCCGACGTTGAGGTCGTTGGAGACGACCGAGCCGGAGCCGATATCCAGGATGCCGAATTCGGA
>JAGCUY010000071.1 GCA_017962605.1 Kiritimatiellia bacterium
CTCTACCGCATGTTCTCGACGTCGAAGTGGCGCGAGGTGCGCACGCTGCCGTTCGGGAAGAAGGGGTCGCGGGCGGCCACTGGCGACTGGGACGGCGACGGCGCCGCCGACGCGGCGATAGAGTTCCAGGGCGTGTGGTGGCGCGTCACCCGCGACCTGGACGTCCTTCCCGTCCCCGCGCCGTAGCTTGACTTGAATGGGTTTGAGTAAATGGTATAATTTCCATCAGAAATTTCTAATAACCACAGGAAGTCACCATGAAAAGAATACCTGCCATATTCGCGGCAGCGGCCGCCCTCTGCGCATTCCGGCGTGGGCCAAGACCTACTACGTCGATGCCAAATACGGCAGCGACTACAACACTGGCCTGAAGGAATCACAGGCTCTGAAAACAATACAGGCGGCCATAGACAAGGCCGCCGGTTCGACAATCTTCGTCGCCCCCGGCACATACGCGCCAATCGACAGCAGAGGCAAGAAGCTGACGATCAAGGCGATGGAAGACTTTGGAAGCACGATAATCGACGGGGATCTCTCTGATGAGGAAATCCCAATTGGGGCCCGTCTGGGAAAATGGGGGACGCAGACGGAGTATGGGACCTGGAAAAACGAGGCTGTGATCAGCGTCACCGAGAACTCCACGGGAAAGACCACGAAGTTCAGCATAAAGTACGTTAATAGTTCGTCTGAAGAACGTGTCACGACCCTCCTGCTCGCCAAGGGATGGTACTTCCAGCCGTATGAAAACGACAAGGAGGGAAGCCGAAGCGGGATAATTTATTCGAAGAAGCCGCCGCAGGTCTATCTCGACGGGGACTATGGTGCCTATCAAGAAAGCTGGGAAATCAATGCCAATAAACAGAAGGTTTCGTTCTACAAATACCAGAAATGGTGTCCGACCTCCGATGCCACGCTCGTCGGGATTGGCGTGACACGGTGCGCCAAGCCCGTGCAAGGAGGATGCCTTTCGTATTGCTCCATATCAGGAAATGAAACGGACAGTTACTTTGACGGCATGGTGTGTAAGTCCAAACTAGAAGATTGCATAATCGAAAACAACCACTGCGGGAATTTTATAGTTATTGATTCGACATTGACAAGATGCGTAGTTGCCGGAAACTATGCGGGATACTTCGTCGTTTATTGCTATAACGGCAAGGTTTCGAATTCCCTTTTAATTGGCAACACGGGTAATAGCATCATTGCCGATACCCCTGTTTACAATACGACAATCGTTGACAACCAATGCTATTCTTCCGTTGAACAGTGCAACGTTTACAATTGCATTGTCTGGGGCAATCGTGACAACTCTGGCGACGCCGCGAACATCTACGCCTCCAACTATATGAACGGGGAATATCAAAAGGCCTCATACTCCATGATGAACTCGCTCGTCGAAGACGTGCTTGTGATTCAGTTTGGCAACAAGGGCAAGTCTGCCTGCAACTCCACCGGCAACATCAGTGGAGACCCGTGCTTCATCGACCCAGAGCATGGCGACTACCATCTTGCGCCGTGGTCGCCTTGCATCGACATGGGCGCGGACTACCAGTCGAAGACGGGCAAGTTCGACCTCGACAGCGCGGCCCGCAAGGTCGGCAAGGTCGACATGGGGGTCTACGAACTTCAGCCGCGCATGGCCGTACCGGCCGACTACGACGGCGACGGCATCACCGATGCCGCATTCTATTTTGCGGCATCCGGGCAGTGGTGGGTTTTCAAAAGTTCGGATGGGAAGATCCGCGCCGTTTCCCTCCCCGATGCGAACGGGACACCGTGCCCGGCGGACTACGACGGCGATGGCTGCGCCGAGCCGGCCTACTACACGGCAGCGGCCAAGACTCCTGAGTTCGTCCGTGTCAATGCCAGCGGAAAGGCTATTCGAAAGACGTTCGGCGAGAAGGGCGCGACGCCGGTGGCGGCGCGGCTTGCCGGCGGCAAGGCGACGTTCGGCGCCTACACGGCGAACGCGAAGAAGCCGACGTTCTCGTTCCTGGACAGTCCGCTGAAGGTGGAGTTCGGGGCGAAGGCCTCCCGCCCAGTGGTGGAGGACTTCGACAATGACGGCAGCGACGACCTTGGCGTCTACACGGCGACGGCCTCAAAGCCTGCCTTCTCGATCCTGCAGAGTTCGCGTAGCTACTCGCCGTCGGCACTTTTCAACGGCGGAGCGGTCGCGCTTGGCCCGAAGGGCGCCATCCCCTGCTGCGCCGACTACGACGGCAAGGGCGGGGCCGATTTCGGCGTGTACATGAGCAACACCAAGGAACCCTATTTCCAGCGGCTGTTCAGCTCGTCGAAGTTCCGCGAGACGCGCACGCTGCCGATGGGGAGCAAGGGCGACGTCCCCGTGGTCGGCATCTACGAAGCCGGCAAGCCCGCCGCGCCGGCCATCTGGACCGGTTCTGTCTGGACCTACTTGGGTTCCGACTGGGAAGGCAGGGGCCTTGTCGGCGAATGATCCGCCTGTGCTTTTGATTCCCTGTGGTCGAGGAACTCGCATCCGTATGCTCTTTAATTCCATAGACTTCCTTCTCTTCTTCCCGGCTGTTGTCCTGGCCTATTTCCTGTGGCCGCAGCGGGTGAGATACCTTTGGCTTCTCGCGGCCAGCTACTTCTTCTACGCATGCTGGAATGCCAAATATGCTGTTCTCCTGCTCTTCTCCACAATAGTCACCTGGCTCACAGCGCTAATGATGGAGCGGTCGCGCGCCAGCGGCCGCAGCAGGCTCCTGCAGACGGCATCCTTCGCGTTCTGCATTCTTTCCAATCTTGGAATACTCTGCCTCTTCAAGTATTTTGATTTCCTCCTCTCCAACGTCAACGCCGCGCTTGGCCTGCATTTCACCAAGCCCGAGTCCTTCTCGTTTCTGCTCCCCGTAGGCATCTCCTTCTACACCTTCCAGGCGCTGGGCTACGTCATAGATGTCCGGCGCGGCACCATCGCCGCCGAACGGAACTTCTTCCGCTACGCCCTCTTTGTTTCATTCTTCCCGCAGTTGGTTGCCGGCCCCATCGAGCGCGCCTCCAATTTGTTGCCGCAGTTCCAAAAGCCGACGTTCTTCAATGTCGAAAACGTCCGCCGTGGCCTACTCACAATGGCCTACGGCCTTTTCCTCAAAATCGTCGCCGCCGACAACCTCGCAGTTGTCGTGGATTATGTCTTTCACGATTTCGCAACCGCCAACGGCATGCGCATCCTGGTGGCAACGATCCTCTTCGCCTTCCAGATCTACTGCGACTTCGAAGGCTATTCGCAAATCGCCATCGGCGCGGCGCGCGTCCTCGGCGTTTCTCTTCGCCAGAACTTCAGGCAGCCATATCTCGCCACATCCGTCCGCGAATTCTGGCGCCGCTGGCACATCTCCCTGACGACCTGGTTCAAAGACTACCTCTACATACCGCTTGGCGGCAACAGGCGAGGCCCCTTCCGCAAACGACTGAACCTCCTCCTCGTCTTCCTCGTCTCCGGCCTATGGCATGGGGCGGCATGGAACTTCGTTCTCTGGGGCGGGGCAAACGGCCTCCTCCTCGTCATGCAGGATGTCACGGAGAAATTCCGGCACCGCGTCCTGAAAGCACTGCGCATAAACCCGGCGTCGCTCCCCTGGCGGGTGTTCTCCGTCATGGCGACCTTCGTCATCATCGACGCGACCTGGCTTCTTTTCAGGGTTCCTGGAATGTCGGCGGTATGGCCAATGGCGAAGCGCATAATGGCTCAGTTCAATCCGCTTTATTTCATCTCGTCCGATTTCGTGGCGCTCCTCGGGCCGCCGCGCCAGTGCGTGTCCATCGTCGCCGCTCTGGCTGCGGTTTTCGCGACCGACGCACTCCGCATGCTCCGACCAGGTCTTGCGAAAAGGATTCTCTCCCAGCCAGCCGCCATACGATGGCCCTTCTACATTCTCGCCGTCTTTTCAATCCTCGCCCTAGGCGCATACGGCAAAGGCAATGCAAGTCCCCAGTTCATATACTTCCAGTTTTAGAAGCCGAGCCACACTCCTGCTCAAGTGCGCATTGCTCGCGTCCGTGCTTCCGGCCGCGTGGCTTTTGTCGCCGCCTCTTTTCCAGAAGCGCTACCCGGCTGTCCTGGCCGACAAGTTCGACCGTCTCCGCTCAATCGACGGGCCGAAGATAGTTGTCATCGGAAACTCAAATGTCGCCTTCGGCATCGACTCTTCAGTTCTGCACAAAGCCTTTGGCCGACCAGCCGTAAACGCCGGACTCCACGCCGGCTTCTCCGGAGACTTCCTGGAACGCATGGCGCTAGTCAACACGACTCCCGGGGACGTCTATGTGATATGCCACGCCCGCTACGACGACGAACGTTGGCAGCCGCACGCGCCCTTCCTCATAATGGCAATGAAAAAAAACTGGCGTCTCTATTCGATGATACGCAAGGACGAGTGGCCCTCAATGGCGCGTGGCGTGCCCGGTTACCTCAGGGCCTCAATTGACGAACTCGCTGAAAGAGTGGCGTTCCCCAATGGCCGCCCTGGCCGTCCCGGCGCCTCCAACTCCGCCTACTCAAGGCTTGCTTTCAATGCCGACGGCGACAACGTCTTCCCGCGCGAGTCGCGCTATTCCAAAAATGAAGTCATAGAGCCGCCGCCAGGCCCAACTCCCGTCACGGCAGAACGCATAAACGACCTTGCGCGCAGACTTCGTGAAAAAGGCGCCTATCTCGTCGTTGCCGCAATCCCCGTGGCCGAAGGTTCCGAAACCGCCCCGCCAGAGGCCTTCAGCGCCTTTTCCGCCGAACTCCAGTCCATGCTCGACTGTCCCGTCATCTCCGATTTCGCCCAATACATCATGCCTCGCGAACTGTTCTTCGACAATTGCATGCACCTCACCCGCGAGGGCGCAAGAGCGCGCACGGAGCTCCTCGCCAAAGACCTTGCCGCCTGGGGCCGTGCCCACCCCGAGTCAGGCTTGTGCGTCGCAGCCGGGGCCTCGGCGGAGAGCAAATGATGGGTGAATTGCAAGTCAGATGAAATGAATTTCTGATAGCATTGAGTAAACGTGCGGGTAGCAGGTGTATGGTTTGCATTTGCGGGACTCCTTTATTCGATGTTTACGCGGCTTTGTGTAAGCGGGCGGACTGATCGGCTGAGAGGCCGTCGAGGATTCGCCTATGGATGGAGTTGATGGTTCTCTCGAGGGCGGCGATTTCGGCCTTCGAGCACTTGGAGAAGTCGGTGCCCTTGGGGTACCACCTGCGGACCATGCGGTTTGCGTTCTCGA
>JAGCUY010000072.1 GCA_017962605.1 Kiritimatiellia bacterium
CGTAGGCGGGGCAGCCCGCGTAGCCGCACGCGCCGCAGTTGGCGCCGGAGAGGACTTCGGCGATTTCGCCTACGCGCGGGTCCTCCTTAACAGCAAGGTATTTGGCGGCCAGCGCAAGAGCCAGGCCACAGAGGCAGCCGATGCCGCCAAGCCAGATAAGAGTTGAAACAAGAGCGCCCATTGTTGACACCTCACTTTGCCAGGCCGCCGAAGCCCATGAACGCCAGGCTCAGCAGCCCGGCCGTAACCAGCGCGATCGCCACGCCCTTGAAGGCGCGCGGCGGGTTCGCGCGGTCGATGCGTTCCCGCAGCCCCGCGAAAATGGCCAGCGCCAGGCCGAAGCCCACGGCGGCCGCGAAGGCGAACACGACCGATTTCAGGAAAGAGTTGTTGTCCTTGATGTTCAGCACCGCCACGCCAAGCACGGCGCAGTTGGTGGTGATGAGCGGGAGGTAGATGCCCAGTGCGCGGTAGAGCGGCGGGGCGAAGCGGCGGAGCGCCACCTCGACCAGCTGCACCAGCGTGGCGATCACGAGGATGAATACCAGCGTCTGCAGCGCCTCAAGGCGGAAGGGCACCAGGATGTAGTTCTGGATGAGCCAGGTGACGGCGGCGGCGAGCGTCATCACGAAGACGACTGCGCCCGACATTCCCATGGCGGTCTCAAGCCTCTTTGAGACGCCGAGGAATGGGCAGATTCCAAGGAACCTGCTTAAAACAAAGTTTCCGGCCAGTATGGCGCCGAATGCCAAAATCAAATATTCAGACATGACTTTTCAATTCTACCACTATCGGAGCCGCCCGTCAAAGCCCCTCGCTGCGGTCGGCTGGAATCTGGTAGCGCTTCATCACGCGCGGCGTGGCCTCGGCCATCTGCGCCCTGTCAACGACAATCTCCTCGTTCCATGGGTCGTCGTCGTCAAGGCCGAATCGGATGAACTCGTCCTTGCAGCCGTCAACGAGCTCCGCGGCGTGGCGGAGGTTGCGCACCTTAACCCCGTTGACCGTGTCGAGACGGCGACCCGACGCCCCCATGTAGCCCTCGATGGCTGGGTCTGGGAACACGGAGCAGAGTATCACCTGCATCTCGTCCGGCGTCTTCCGCTCGTCGCCGGGGTCCTCCCGGTATTGCGTCCGCCTTTCGAGGAGGTTGAACGACGAAGTGGTGAATACGAATCCGCCGGTCAGGAACCAGTCGGGCTTTAAATCATGGAGATAGGGTCTGACTTTCCATTTTCTTTTCGAGACATGGAGGGACACATTGGTCTCCACCCCGTTGCGAAGGACCTTCGCCGGGACGGTTTCGCCAATCTGCCGTATGTAGAGGGGCCAGAAAATGGAGCGGATTTCGTTTCCCTCAATGCGGATGTTCCCGTTGTTGGCGATGTTGAACCCGTCGATCTCCAACAGGACGTCGCCGGTCTTCACGGAATCGTCCTCGACGGACGGATCGACGTTGGTGATGAATACGCCGGTGTGCCCGGGCTTCATGCCGTATGCGCGGCGCCGAGCCTCGCTCTCCATGCCGCTGGTGCTGAAGCGCCGCTCGGCTACGCCGTCCACGCGGCCGTCTGCGATGTCGTTGAAGAACTGCCTGATCATGTCCGGGGGGATCATGTAGCCGAGGGATTCGCCGTCTTCGCGCCCCTGGAAGGCGATGCCGCAGATCTTGCCTGTCTCCATGTCGAGGACGGGGCCTCCGCTGTTGCCGGAGTTGATGGCGGCGTCGATCTGGATGGTCAAGAGGTATTGGAAAGACTGCGTGTAGCGCTGGTCTTCGATGCGGGAGACGATTCCGCGGGTGAAGGAAATCAGCCGTCCGCCCTTGGGGTATCCGACGGCCACGACCTCGGCCTGCACGACAGGGGTCTCGCCAATCTCCATTGGCGCCACATTGGCCATGAAGGAAGGGTCGTCCACGCGCACGAGGGCCAGGTCGCAGTCGTTGTCGATGAACTCGACCTTGCCGTGGTAGATGGTGTCCACATCCGACTTGCGGACGCGGATGAACGCGGCATCCGACACGCAATGGGCGCATGTCAGAATGCGGCCGTCGCCGATGATTACGCCCGAGCCGTCGCCGCCGCTCTTTTCGGCCCTCCATGGTTCAAACACGTTGATCTCCGAAGTTGAGACTTCAAGCTTCACCACAGCGTTAAGGGGGTCGGCCCCCTGCTGCTCGGCGCTATCCTGCGCGAAAGTCGGCGCGACTGCCGCCAATGCGGCAACAAGTGGCAAAAACCAAGTATGAGATCTATCCATTGTTTTTTTTCCCCGATGTGGCGTCAGTGAAGAAAGAAGTCTAATGCCGAAATCTGGCGGATGCCGCCGTAGTCCATGGGCGGATCGTCGTCGAGCGTAATCAGCCATTTCGGATAGTTGTCGCGAAGTTCCTGAAGGGGGCGCAACTCGCGCGCAAGTGTGGCCTCGTCTCGAACAGATGCCGCGACCTGCCAGTATTCGCGGGCATCCTCCGGCCCTGAAACAAAGTCGATTTCATAAGGGCTGAGAACTCCGACATGGACATTTCGGCAACGCCGAAGCAGTTCAAGGTAAACGAGGTTTTCAAGGACGCGGCCGTAGTCTCGGAACGCACCACCGAGGATATGCCGCCTCAATCCCATGTCCGAGGCGTAGTATTTGGCGCCAGTTTTTAGCAATTCGCGACCGCGCAAGTCAAACCGGTCTGCCCGCAGGACGACGAACGCCTCCCGCAACCCCTCAACATATCCATCGACCGTCTGCGGGGCAATCTTTCGCCCGCCGGCGGCCAAGGCATCGCAGATGGCCTTGACAGTTGTCATGTTGCCGATGTTGTCGAAAAGGAACCGGACAATGCGTTCCAAGCTGGCGGGATCCGAAATCTTTTTCCGCTGTATGACATCCTTCATCACAATCGTGTTGAAAAGACCTTCAAGGTAAGTGTCAACCGCGTCTTCATCCGGAATGAATTCAAGGGCGTAGGGGAATCCGCCAAATTTGACGTATTCATTCCAAACCGCTGAAACGGATTCGGGAGACTGGCGTGCGGAACGATATTCGGCGAATGAAAGCGGCTGAAGATGTATCTCGACATGGCGGCCTGAAAGCAGGGTCGCGATTTCGCCTGAAAGCAACTGGGAGTTGGAGCCTGTGATGTAGATGTCGGCATCCTTGCGCGCGAATAGCGAGTCCACGGCCTCCTCGAAATGCTCGACATGCTGGATTTCGTCAAGGAACACATAGTTGCGCCGGGATGGACTCAACGCAGCCGCGACCTTTGAATACAGCGCCTTGGCGGAAGCGACATCTCGCGCCTCGGCTCGCTCGAAATCCAGTTTAATGATGTTCGCATCGGGTCTGCGCTGTTTCAACTCGGCTTGGAACATCTCCAGCAATGTCGATTTCCCGCAGCGGCGAATGCCCGTCACAACCTTGATGAGTTGCTTATCCGCGAATTTCCAGAGAGATTCAAGAGGTTTTGACCTTGGTATCATGGCTAACCGACTCCTTGTGGGAATAAATTCTATTTCATTTTCACAAAAAAGTCAAGAAGTTTTGAAATACATTTCAATTACCGTCAAAGACCTTGCAAAGGACTCCGCGCCGATTATCGGCGCGGAGAAGTCTTTCGATTCCGCTTCACCCTATCCGACGTGGGCTTTTGGTCGCCAGATGCGGGGGTGTCGTCCTTGTAGGCGAGCGAATGACCCAGCTCCTCCAACAGCCTTGTCTTGGGGTTATCCGAAGTTGAAAAAAGTCTGTTTGTTTATGTACAGGGCTGTTTATGCATGCTTGACTTTACCATATTCGGCAGGAATGTCAATTCTTCCCGAAAAACGAATAGGGACAGTCCCTTCAAAGCATGCCGACAGTGCGATTATACGAAAATACCAACAATCACAAATAGCAGAGTTTCAATAAATTGAATATGAATAATAAATAGTCTGTCTATTTATGCAATAGCATGGCGGACAAAGGGGGCATGCGATGCGGCCTCTTTGTTGTTATGGAAAATGCCAGTTAAGATACCTTTTTTTGTAAAAATGTAAAAAAAAGGTTCCTTAACTTGATTTTTTCTCCTTGAAATGGTATTCTTTTCCCCATGCAAACTCCACTATTCCATCGAGAAGCCTACTTGCGGAAACTCCGTCCATTTTACCATTCGGATCTCATCAAAGTCATAACCGGGATTCGTCGTTGCGGCAAGTCCTGTCTCATGCTTTCCGTCATGGAGGAATTGCGGCGCAGCGGCATTCCCAAAGAGGCAATCGTCTATATCAACCTCGACAAGAAGGGCTTCAAGAACATACACAGGCCAGATCAGCTTGAAGCGGCCATTGACGCGCGGATGCCGAAGAATGCGGGATTTGTATATCTGTTTGTCGATGAAATCCAGAATGTCAAAGACTTTGAACCTGTCATCAACGCTTATCGGGAGGAGGGAAACGTTTCGGTATTCGTCACGGGGTCCAATTCGTATCTGCTTGGTGGCGAACTCGCGACAAAGCTGACTGGGCGATACATTGAGTTCGACCTCTTTCCGCTGTCATTCCGTGAATGGCTCGACATGCGCGCTCTTTTCGGCAAAACGGCAATGGCGGACAAGCGCACGGCGTTCACGGAATACATTCGGTTCGGCGGATTTCCGAAGACACTTGAATTTGAAAATACCGACGCACGCGAAGCATACATCGAGAGCGTCGTTTCCCAAATTCTTCAAAAGGATGTGCGTCGCCGGTTCAAAATCCACAGCCGCCCAGTGTTCGACAAGGTGCGGATGTATCTTGTGAATAACTTCGGCGCCCAAGTCAGCCTCTCGAACCTTGAAAAAGAATTCCGACAACAACGCCTTCCCGTCACGCAGCGGACGCTCCGGCGATATCTTGACATCCTTGAAAAGGCTCGTATCCTCTATCCGTGCCCTCGCTTCGACCTCAAGTCGCGCAAGTCTCTGCGCGGGGGCGAAAAATACTATTTGGCCGATACGGGCATCTACTTCGCTGAAAACGCCGATGGACGGATCAACTACGGCCCCGTTCTTGAAAATCTTGTCTTTGTGCACCTAAAAGGCGAAGGCTTTCGCGTGAGCGTTGGCCGGATTGGGAACCTGGAATGTGATTTCATAGCTCGCCGGGGAGAGGAATACTACTACATTCAAGTCGCCATGACGATCGCCGAACGGGAAACCGAGGAGCGCGAATACGCCTCGTTCGCAAGCATCCGCGACAACTATCCAAAATATCTCCTAACGCTCGATCCGCTCCTTCAAAAAAGGGATGGCGTCCGCCACTGCAACCTTCTGGATTTCCTTGACGGCTCCGTCCAGCTCCACCCATAGCGGCCAAAAGTCCATGCCTTTAGGTATTGACATAGTCTTCCGGAGATAATTGACAGATAACGTGCCTATTTTTACGAAAAAAAAGAAAAGATGCATGTTAACTAAGCTTTTCACCAAAGCGTACAGCGCAGGAGTTTTCATAGCGACTAATCGCCAGCTTGGCGAACAAAGGTACCTTTCAAAAAGAAAATCAATACATGCTATGACTAGCATCGCTTATTATGCTATTATATATACGCTATGAAACCAACTCTTCTTGTCCTTGCGGCGGGGATGGGCAGCCGATACGGCGGCCTCAAGCAGCTTGACCCCGTCGGGCCTTCCGGCGAAACCATTCTCGACTACTCCGTTTACGACGCCATCCAGGCCGGATTCGGCAAGGTGGTATTCGTGATCCGCCGCGACTTCGAGGAGGCTTTCCGCAAGCTCGCCGCCGAGAAATACCAGGGGCGCATCGACGTCGATTTCGCCTTCCAGGACATCGCCGACCTCCCCGGTGGCCGCACGCCGCCACCCGGCCGCGCCAAGCCCTGGGGCACCGCCCATGCCGTCCGCGCCGCGCGCGACGTCGTGGACGCACCCTTCGCGATGATCAACGCCGACGACTTCTACGGCCGCGACCCCTTCCGGAAACTCGCCGCCTTCCTCTCCGGTCTTTCCGCATCCCGCGAGCCGCAGCCCGTGGAGAAAATCTGCATGGCAGGATTCCCCCTCTCGCAGACGCTCTCCGAGAACGGCAGCGTGGCGCGCGGCATCTGCGACGTCGCCCCCGACGGCCATCTCCGCGCCATCGTGGAGCGCACCAAGATCGCCCGCGACGAGCGCGGCGTGTTCAACGCCGAGCCCGACGGCTCCCGCCTCGACCTCACCGGCGACGAGGCCGTCTCCATGAATTTCTGGGGCTTCACCCTGGCGCTCTTCACCCTCATGGAAGGCCAGTTCGCCGAATGGCTGGACGCCCACGGCCAGGAGGAGAAGGCGGAGTGGTACATCCCATTCGTCGTGAACACGCTTCTGGCGCAGGGCAGGGCGACGGTCGATGTGCTTCCGGTGGCGTCGCGCTGGTTTGGCGTGACCTACCGCGAGGACCGCCCCGGCACCGTCGCGGCCATCAATGCGCTGGTTGAGAAGGGCGAATACCCGAAAAGCCTTTGGAAAATGTGAAAATGTGAAAACAACCAATGCCATTTTCCAATGTCCAATGATGGATGACGGCAATTGGGTATTGGCTGTTGGCTGTTTCCACATTGGCACATTGTCTTATGCCCCATGATTGAACTCGACGACGTTTCGGTGCACTTTGGCGTGCAGGACGTGCTGGAGCACGTCTCGCTGCGCATCGCCCCTGGCGAGCGCATCGGCATCGTGGGCCCGAACGGCGCGGGTAAATCGACGATTTTCCGCCTGATCCTCAACGACCTCGAGCCGGACCACGGCGCCGTGCGGGTGCGGAAGGGCGTGGCCATCGGCCATGCCAGCCAGCACCCGGAGGCCGCCAGCGCCGACTAGCCGCTGCTCGCCTTCGCGATGCGCGGCGTCCCGCGCTTCCACGAACTGGAGGCGCGGATGGTCGCCCTCCAGCGCGAACTCGACGCCGCAGGCGCGGAATCGAAGGAGCGGCTGCTGGCAGAGCTGGGGCGGGCGCAGTCGGAGTTCGAGCATGCCGGCGGCTTCGACCTCGAAACCCGCATCAAGGAGGCCCTTGGCGGCCTCGGCTTCTCCGCCTCTTCCTTCCTCAACCCCTTCGACTCCTTCTCCGGCGGATGGCGCATGCGCGCCGAACTGGCGCGAATACTCGCGTCGAAGCCGGAAATCCTCCTTCTCGACGAGCCATCGAACTACCTCGACCTCCCCGCCGTGGAATGGCTCCAGCGCTACCTTCGCGCCTACGAGGGGACGTTGCTCCTGATCTCCCACGACCGGTACCTGCTGCGTTCGCTCACCCGCACGACCGTCGAGGTCGATGGCGGCGCGGTGACGCGCTACTCCGGCGACTTCGACTACTATCTCCGCACCCGCGACGAGCGCTGGGCGACGCTTGTCGCCGCCAAGGCCAACCAGGACCGCCGCCGCGCCGAGATGGAGCGCTTCATCGAGCGCTTCCGCGCCCAGGCCACCAAGGCCAGCCAGGCGCAGAGCAAGATGAAGCAACTGGAGAAGATGGAGGAAATCGTCCTGCCGAAGCGCCTTTCGTCCGCCGGCAAGATGCGCCTCGCGCCCGCGCCGCACTGCGGCTCCGAGGTCGTCCGCCTGGAGGATGTGTCCTTCGCATACGCGTCGGATTCGCCGCCCGTCCTGCGCGACCTCTCCCTGCGCATAAGCAAGGGCGACCGCATCGGCGTGGTTGGCTTCAACGGCATGGGCAAGACGACGCTCCTCCGCATCCTGGCCGGGACGCGCCAGCCAACCGCCGGACGACGCGTCGAGGGCTACCACGTTGAGATTGGCTACCAGTCGCAGGAGTTCGCCGAGACAATCGACCCGGCCGTGACCGTGCTGGGCTTCGCCAAGCGCTGCTCGCCGGGGACATCGGAGAAGGACCTGCGCTCGATGCTTGGCGGCTTTGGCTTTTCCGCAGCCGACATCGACAAGGCGGCGGGCGTTTTGAGCGGCGGCGAGAAGATTCGTCTCGCCTTCTTCGCCCTCTTCGCAAAGCCGCGGAACTTCCTGCTCCTCGACGAGCCCACCACGCACCTCGACCTCGAAGGCCGCCGCTCGCTTGAGGACGCCCTGAAAAAATACGACGGCACGATTTGCTTCGTCAGCCACGACGTGGAGTTCGTGCGGGCGATAGCCACCTCGATCCTGTGGATTACGCCGGAAGGGGTGCGCCACTACCCCGGCGGCTACGACGATTTCCGCGACTGGGTGGCGCGGCAAGGCGCCGCCACCCGTCCTGTCGGCGCAGTCCTTCAGACTGCGTCGGCGCAGGGCGCGGGGCGCGAAGCCCCGCCCTCTTTGCGCGAAGCCCCGGCCTCCTCCAAGGAACTCCGCCGCGCAAAGGCGGCGATCCGCGACTCCTTTGCGCCGCGCATTTCCCCGTTGCGCAAGCGCGTCGAGGCGGCCGAGGCGAAGATCGCCTCCCTTGAGGCCGAGGAGAAGGAGCTTTCGGCGCAGATGGCCGCCGCCGCGCCGGGCACCGACTTCGCCGCACTCGGCTCCAAGCTGCGCTCCGTGCAGTTCTCGCTGGGCAAGGTTTCCCTTGAGTGGGAGGAGGCCGCCGAAGCCCTGGAGGCGTTGGAGAAGGAACTCGCCGCGAAGCTTGACGAAGTCATTGGAAATTAGCGGCGCTTGACATTCCAATGGGAATTTGGGAGAATTTCAGATGGTGCAAATTGTTTGCACCGACATTGAATTTTAATTTTCCACATTCGGAGGAAGAGACAATGACTATGAAGAGCAGACTCGCTGGACAGACTGGCCTCGCGTGGCGGGGGCTTTTGGCTTTCGCCATGTGCGCGTTGATTACCACGCGCGCGGCGGGCGCAACTAGAATTGCGGCCGGAGCCACCGAGGCGGTGGACGGCGCGCCAACGGCAAGCGCCACGCAGGACGGCGGGTCGCAGCAGGTGACCTACCGCTTCTCGAAGCCTTCCGTCTTCGTGGCGGCCGACGGCATCGCCGACATCAGCATGGCGGGCGTCGAGAACTTCGCCGACGCCGGTGCGCCGTCGCTTCCGGTGATGGCAGTGCGCATCGCCATCCCGCAGGGGAAGACCGTGGCGGGCGCCAAGGTCATGGCCCTTTCCGCCGCCCCGGTCGCGACGGGCGTGACGCTGCGCCACGCCGAGCGCCAGGTGCGCCCGATGGCCGGCGCCTTCTTCGCCTCGACGCCCCGCAACGAGGACATCTACGGCTCCGATGCCACCTACCCGGCGGAGATCGGGTCCGAGGGCCATGTCGCCTACAAGAACGGCGTCGCCTTCTACGAGCTTGTCGTCACGCCCGTCTTCTACAAGCCGGTCAGCGGCGAAGTGGGATACTACCCCGAGATTGTCGTGAGCCTCGAGTTCGCCTCGACGGTGCGGCGCTCGTTCGCGACGGCGGGCGGCGTGGACGACGCGACGATGCCCTTCGTGCCGACGGAGGCGCGGCGCGCGGCCGTGGCCGAGTTGGTCGACAACCCGGCGGTCGTTTCCTCATACGCCGGCCAGACGAGGGTGCGCGGCCGCTCCAGCGCAACGGCGCCCCTTGAGGGCGATGACGAGGGAACAGGCGAGACGGGCGGCGAGGAGTCTTCGGACGAGGGAGACGAGGGAAGCCCGATTTTCAAGAAGCCGACGCTGCCTTGCACGGCGGCTGAATCCTACCGGCACGTGGTGATTTCGAGCGGGACCGTGGCCGATGCGGCGCGGGCGCTGGTGATGTATCGCCGCAAGACCGGCACGACGTCGACGCTGGTGACGGTTGCCGACATCATGAAGGTTTACGCCTACGGCGGCGACACGCAGGCGATGATCCGCGAGTTCATCCGCGACGCCTACAAGAACTGGGGCACCGAATACGTGGTGCTGGCCGGCGACACTTCCGTCGTGCCGGTTCGCCTCCTCTACGGCGAGGCAGGCGGCGACGTAGGGAGCATTCCTTCGGATCTCTACTACCAGTGCCTCGACGGCGACTTCGACGGCAATGGCAACGGCATCTACGGCGAACTCGATGACGGTCCGGATGGAGAGATGCCCGACCTCTATGCCGAAGTGAAGATCGGGCGCGTCTCCGCGCAGACCCCCGAGGAATTCCGCAACTGGTTCTCGAAGATGCTCAAATACGACGAGGACGTGGCGGCCAGGAAGTCCTACACCCGCGGGTCGCTCTTCACGGCGGAATACGCCGGCCCATACGATTGGTGCATCTCCGCGCCGCTAATGGAGCAGATCCGCCAGGGCACGAGCTACCGGGGGCTGAACGACGGCTACGAGGCATACGGCTTCATGGACGTTCCCGAACTCTTCGACGAGGAGAGCATGCAGACGCTCTACGACAAGGATTCGAACGAGGCCTGGGACGGGACGTCCGTGGTGGCAGCCCTCAACACTGGCGCCGGGGTCTCCGTCATCAACCACATGGGCCACAGCAGCCCGTCCAGCAACATGCGCCTGTCGATCTCCGATGTTGACGGCCTCGTGAACGAGAACCCCTTCTTCGTCTATTCGCAGGGTTGCGACGCCGGCGCATTCGACAAGGACTGCATCGCCGAGCACTTCACCACCTCGACGAAGTTCGGCGCCTTCGCCGGCGTCTGGAACTCCCGCTACGGATGGTATTCCTTCAACCAAACGCAACTTCTGCCGAGCGGCTCCAGCCAGCGCTACCAGCGCCGCTTCTGGGATGCCGTCTTCCGCGACGGCCACCGCGAACTCGGCTACGCCAACATGCTCTCGCACGAGCGCAACGCCGCCAACGCCAGAAACGGCGACACCATGCTCTGGTGCTACTACGAGACGACCCTCTTCGGCGACCCCATGCAGCAGCTCTGCGGCCCGGAGAACGTCGTGACTCTCGACCGCGAGGCATACCTGACCGACGGGACGATGGCCATCACCTACACGACCGCCACCCGCGCCGAATCCTTCACCGCCACCGTCACGGCCTACGTGGGCGACTCCTCCGATGTCCGCGCCGCCGTGGACGTCGAACTGCCGTTCGCCTACACCGTTGAGGGCGTGAAGTCCGCCTACACCAACAGCCTGGCGGTCTCCGCCCTTGGCGCGGAGCATGGCGACGTGATCATCGTGACCATCGTCGAGGAGCCGGCGGGGGCCGCAATCGCGGACGTCGATGACATCCCGCCGGTATTCACGGAAGTCAGCCTGCGCAACACCGACGTCGGCGTCGTCGCGGCGAACTGGACCACCGACGAGGAAACTCTTTGCGCCTACTACATGGAAGACACCGCCCCATTTGAGAACCCCGATTGCTATGAGGGCGAAGAATACGCCACCGCGCATTCGCTGACACTCGAAGACGTCGCGAAGGGGCTCTACTACGTCCGCATCCTCGCGGAGGACAAGGCCGGCAACACCAACGTCTGGAACTCCGCCGACCCCACTGCCACAGTCGCCGTCGCCGACAAGGACGAATATGGCATCGTGATGATATCCGACCGGGCCGTCCGCGCCGCCTGGGACATGGAGCGCGACACCGCCGGCTGGACGACCGACAACCCGGACTGCTGGCAGCTCGGAACGCCTACATACGGGCCCGAGAACGCCTCCCGCTGCTGGGGCACCGTCCTTAACGGCCGCTATTTCGACGGCGCCAACGCCTCCCTCGTCTCGCCGGCCGTTTCCGTGCGCTCCACTCCGGCAATCGTCTTCCGCCAGTGGTATTCGATTCTCGAGACGCCGTCCGGACTGGGCAACAACGTCGGCGCCGACTACGGCGCAATCGAAGTAATGGCCATCCCCGCCGATTCCACAGCGAACTCCGGTTCCGATGGCGTGTGGATCAACGCCGCCCAGTTCGCCAGCGCCGCGATTGAGGGCAACCTCGTCCGTGGGGAAAGCGACGGCTGGGAAACCGTCCGCATTCTCCTCCCGTCGGACTTTGAGAACAAGAACATCCGCATCCGCTTCCGCTTTGTCTCGGACGACTATCCGGCCAGCCGGCATCCGGCAGACTACCCGGCGGCCGGCGTCGGCAACCCCGCAGGATGGTATGTCGACGGCGTCCAGTTCCTCGACGTCCCCAACGATCCAGGCACAATAATATCCGCAGTTCCGGCCGATGGCAGCGAAGTCCTCTACGTGAAGCCGGGCGAGACGACCTCCTTCAAGCTTGAGACCTTCAACGTCGGCTCTGAGCCGATCATCGTTCCGGCGGGCGGCGCAAGCCTCTCCGTGGCGGCCTCCGGCGTTGCGGCCGGCGCGGTTACGCTTGACAACGGCTCGCCCGCCCCCGCCACCTACGGCACCATCGGCGCCTGCGCCACCGTCCCAGCGGCCGAGACCTTCTCGCTCACGGTCGCGCCAACCGTCCCCGTCGGCACGGCCATCACATTGTCGCAGACCATCAACGCGGCAGGCGGCCAGACCTTCAGCGCCGCGACGCTTGTCCGCGTCGTCGCGCCGACCGCAGTCTCGGGCACGGTCCTCCAGCCCACAGGCAACCCCGTCGTCAACGCGACCGTCACCGTCAGCGCCTCCGACGCCAACTACACCTGCGTCACCGACGCCAACGGCGAATGGGAAATCGGCGGACTCGCGACCAACTCCATCGTCCGGGTCGCCGCCTCCTACGGCTTGGCCAAAACGGACGCCATCGCCAATTCTCCTGACGACTCCGTGGCGCTTGAGCTCCCGCTGGCCGAAATGCACCTCTCGACCAACGAAATCGTCGTCTCCGCCCTCGTCACCAACTATCCGGGCGGCGCAGCCCTTAGCGTGAACTCCCTCACCATTGCCAACACCTTTGACCTCGCCGCCCTCGACGGCAATGTCGGCCCGTCAGAAGACCTCACTTACTCCATAACCGGCTACCTTGACGACAACGAAGAGGAGCTTCCGTGGTTCCACCTCGAAAGCTCGCCATTCGGTTCGATTGCCCCTGGTGCCAGCGACACCATTGCCTTCTCGCTTATCCCGTCCGCAGCCGACCCGACGGCCAGGAACACCATCAGGCTCGAAATCAGTGGCAACGGCTGGAACAGCGACGTTGAGACAGTCACCATCACGTTGGACGCCTGGGACGACGTCCAGCTCCTCCCGGCCGGAACGGAAGGCACCGACATTTTGAATGTCATGCCCGAAACCGCAACCTACACCTTCTTCGGTGAGGAACTCGGCGGCATCACAAACGAATACACCTACCTCTTCAAGAACTGCAATGACCGCGACGCCACCTTGGAGTATCGGCCCGACGCCAACTTGGGCGAGGGCGAAATAGGCCTGCTCACCTTCAAGTTGCGCAACCCCTCCGAATATGAGGAAATCTCGCTCTTTGAAGGCACGGTGACGGCCACCGGCGCCAAGATCCTCTGCGACGACCCGGCGGTCTGCGACCCCGCGGTCACCAATTACATTGGCGCGAACGTCGCCGTCTGGAAGGGCATATCGCCCCTGACGACGTCCGCTTGCCTGGCGCCCGTTCCCGTAATAATGGAAGGCGCCACCGCCAACTTCCTCGTCAGCGGCTGGGCGTATCACAACTCCTCCTCCAACTGGCAGGAAATCGCCTTCACGGTCGTCAACGAAAGCTACACCGCCGTCACGGGCGCCGTGCAGGCGGTCAACTTCTTCCCGGCAGAACCGCTGGGGGCAACCAACCTCGTTCCTTTCGCGCGCATCACCGCAACGGATGCCACAGGGAACGCGTATGAAGGCAACTTCTCGTCTGCCATTAAGTCGTATCTGATCTCGGGCCTCGTTCCCGGAACCAAATACTGGCTCCACGCCGAAGTGCCTCTGAATAGCACGGCGGTCCTGCCCTTCGGCCACCTCGTCACCGTCAGCGACGAGAACTACGCCGAAAACATCATCGGCAGGGACTACGGCGCGGCCTCCGGCCACCTCGCCCTCTCCGGTGTGTTGGTTGACGACACCGACACTGGCGACGGCGACGACTTCATCGACTGCGGCGAAACAATCCGCATCTACCCTGAATTCTTTGTCGACAGCAGCCACGCTGTGAACGGCATCCGCGCCAAACTCACGCTTCCTGACGCCTTCGAGCGCCCGGACTGCATGGCGATCGTCGCCGGCAAGGACGAGGTCGAGACCGGCACCGAAACCATCTGGAGCGGCAACACCGCCTACTTGCTTGGCGAGGGCGAAGACTGCTTCGAGGTAACGGTCGATGCCAACGCCGTCGATGGCGACTACCAGCGCTTCCTGCTTGAAGTCTGGGAGGACACCCAAGACGCCGAGCCCAAGCACTGGTTCTTCGACTTCGCGCTCGTTGTCACGCCGCGCTTCTCGCTTGGCGGAACCGTGCTCACCGCCGACGGTGATGCCGTCGAGGGCGTCGAGCTCTCGCTGACGGGCCTTGACGACGGTTCAGAAGTCTCGGCGAAAACAGTTGCCGATTCCGAGACTGGCGAATTTGTCTTCTTCGGCCTGCCGGCCGGCCAATACGAAGTGGCCGTGACCGCCCTGCCGGAAGGCTACTTGGCGAATCCTGCGGCCGTGACGAACACGCTCACAAACGCGGACATCCTCGACATCGCCATCGCCCTTGACGAGTGGGGCCTCTCCCCCGCCGGCGACGGCTACGACCCCGCCGGCGGCACCGGCTTCGGCGCAATCTCCCTCACCGTTCCCGAAGGCCAGGCGACCAACGCCACCTTCTCCCTGACGGCGAACTCCGGAGGCGGCGACATCGAGGTGAAGATTGTCTATGACCGCACCACCTCCGAAGTGCTCACGCGCGCCGACATTGAAAGGGCGACGGCATCCGCAAGGGATTCGCTGGCCGCAACGCTCGGTTCCGACTGGACGGCGCTCGACCCAGAGTCCTTCAGCGACACCGAATTCGAGTTCGTCTTCAAGGACGGCACCACAGTCGCGGAGCGCGACGCCTTCCTGGCGCGGCGTGGCCTGGCGGCGAAATACCACTTCAAGACCATCCCGGCCTCGATAGCGGTTCCAGGCGCCACCACGGCGTCGCTCGCCTCGGCGGCCCTCGCCAACGCGCCGCAGGCATTCGCCGGCGCCGAGGATTCCGACATCCTCGTCTCTGCGCAGCCCGCAGTCAAGGGCGCCGGGGCCAATGCCTTCGTCCCGGACGACACCCTCTATCCCGAGCAGTGGGCCCTTTCCAACAGGCGCCAGACCGGCGGCACCTTTGGCGTTGACATCGGCGCGCCGGCCGCCTGGAACTACGCGGGAACGACCGGCTCGCGCGACGTTCTCGTTGCCGTGACCGACACCGGCATCGCCTTTGACCACCCCGACCTCGCCGGCAACTGGTCCGGACTCGGCTGGAACTACGTCGCCGACGACGAGAACTGCTCCGACAACGAAGGCCACGGCACGCATGTGGCCGGCATCATCGGCGCCGTCGGCGGCAACGGCTTCGGCGTCTGCGGCGTGAACTGGCATATCAGCCTCATGTCGCAGCGCGTGTCGCACATATCTCCATCCAGCGGCAGGTCGGAGTGGGCCTCATCCGCGCAAATCGCCCGTTCCTTCGAGGACGCCTACCTCGCCGGCGCGGCGGTCAACAACAACTCCTGGGGCGGCCCCTTCTACTCCGACATTCTCTTCCGCACCATGAAGAAGGCGCAGGAATACGGGATGCTCTTCGTCTGCGCCGCCGGCAACGAGGGCGCGGATCTCGACATCACGCCGTCCTACCCGGCGTCCTACGCGCAGCTGCTGGACAACGTGATCGTAGTTGCCGCCACGGACCATGACGGCTACCTCGCCTCCTTCTCCAACTGGAGTCCGAAGCACGTCCATCTCGCCGCCCCCGGCGAGGGCATCATCTCCACAGGCATCTCGCAGAGCAACGGCGGCGCGGCCGCCCTGGCTGGAGGCGTTCTCGCCGACCCCGGAAACTACGTGGAGAAGAGCGGCACCTCCATGGCGTCGCCGTATGTGGCCGGCGCGGCGGCCTTCCTCAAGGCCGTTTCGCCCAACTCCTCCTACGGCTTCATCCGCGACGCCATCCTCAACGGCGTCCGCGTTGACCCGCTGCTGGCCGACTACGTTTCCACCTCCGGCCACCTCGACCTCGAGATGTCCACGCGCCTCCTCGGCGCCAACTGGCTCCGCTTCGGCACGGCTTCGGATGCGCCGCTCGCGCTCACGACGAACATCACGGTCGCGGCTGGGCAGACCGTTTCGCTGCCGCTCCTCGTGAACGACGCGCCGATTCTCCGCGCGGGCGCGTATTCCGCTAATATTAAGGTGACAGGCGACGCGTCGCTTACCGTTCCCGTAACCCTCACCGTGACCCCGGCTCCAATTGCCGAGATCGCATCGTGCGACGTCGTCGCCGAGGAAAACGAGGATGGCATCCACACCTACGGCGAAGAGGTCACCCTCGCGATCACCCTGCGCAACACCGGCTCCACGCGCTTCCGCAACGTCACCGCCACACTGTGCGATGCCGGCGGAACCGCCATCGCCGGCGCCGAGCATTCCTACGGCTACCTCGGCGGGCTCTCCACCACGCTTCCCGGCGAGTTCACCGTGACCCTGCCGTCCACCGGCACCGAGGCCAACTTCAGGCTGCTTGTCTTTGACAACGGCACCCAGGTCGCCGACCTCCCGGTCGAGATTCCGCTCTTCACCGGCACCGTCCTCGCCGTCAATGTGACCGACGCCTCCGGCGCCGCCGTCGAGGGCGCGGAGGTCGAACTACTCGGTTCCGTTGCCGCGTGCGGCACGACAGGCGCGGACGGCGTCGCCAAGCTCGCAGTCGCCGCAGGCGCGTCCGCCTGCACGCTGCGCGTGACGGCCGACGGCTTCGCCCGCCATGAGGACGACTTCTTCGACCCGACCGTCGCGACCGCCACGGTAGCCCTCTCCAACGCCACGCTGGAGCCTGCGGCGAACGTCCTCGCGCTCCGCGTCCCCGTTGGGATGTCGCTCGCCACCAACCTAGCAGTCTCCGCGACTACGTCCGACGGCACGCCGCTTGAAGTGACCCTCGCCCTTGCGCCGCGAGCCAAGATCGCAGTCTTCGACGACCAGGACAACAGCGCCTTCCTCGTTTCGCGTCTGCGGAACATGGGCTTTGACGTGTCCTACTTCCCGGAGAACTACATCTACGCCGTCTATAACTACGGCGCGAAAGAGGACTCCGAAATCGTCCAGGCCCCGCGCTACACCTGGGATGACGCGGCGATGCTGCCCTACGACGCCATCATCGCCATCCCGTCAGGCGTGAACGGCACCGGCCGCCGCCTCGCACCCGTCGAGCAGGATGCCTATGAAACCTTCGTCGCGCGTGGCGGACGCCTGATATTCTCCGGCGTCACCCCGCTCGCTTCGCCTGACAACATGGGAATGGCTGGCCTCGTCGGATTCACCGCCGACGCATGCTCGGTCGTCGAGGTCGCCGCCACGGCGGCCGTGGCCGGCACGGGCTGCCCCGGCGCGCCATTCGTCGAACTGTCCGCCGGCGACCTCTTCGCTTCCGACTCCGGGGAATACGACTCCTCCCTCGCGGCGACGTTCGTATCTGGAGAATGCCTAGCCGAGGCCGATGACGCCAACGCCCCCGTCGCCAAGATCTACGCCTCCGACAGAAACGAACTCGGCGGCCAGATCCTCCTCTGGAATGGCAACGCCACCGGCTGGCAGCGCGACGGCGCGGCCCTCGACATCCTCCGCGGCTACCTCTACGAAGAGTTCTACGAAGGCACCCTGCCCGAATGGCTATCCATTTCTGGCGCGGGGACCACGCTCTCCATCGCCAGCGGGTCTAAGGAAACTCTCGCCATCACCGCCAACGCAAACCGCTCGCTCGGCGCAGGCACCTACGAGGCTTCGCTCCTCATGGTGTCGCCCGTCGATGGCGCGCAGTGCGTTCCGGTGACCGTCTCGCTCACGGTCGAGCCGCCTGAAATCAGGGCCTTCACCTCCGGCGCCGTCACAGACGCCGGCGGCCGCCTCCTCAAGGGCGACGGATCCGATGGCTCCTGCCTGCTGCAGCTGATCTACGCCGGCGCCGACGGCATTCCCGACACGCCCGCGGCCGACGGCTCCACAACCGGTGACGACATCGCCCTCGCCGCATCGCACACCTTCCTGCGCTATGCCCGCTTCGGTAGCGGAATCACAACGGGCCCCGATTCCGGCCAGTTCGACGTCTTCTTCGACTTCGCCTTCGAGGGCTATGCTGAAGGCGCCGATGTCAAGCTCTATGTCCGCGCATGGGACGGCTCCTCCTTCGACACCTCCGTCATCTACGGCGATTCCGAGTTGGCAACCGTCACCTTCACCGACGGCGCACCCGACGCCATTGACTTCGGCTCCTGGTCGCTCTCGGCCGACAACGTCGTCGTGGACGCCCTCTACGATGGCAATGGCGATGGCCTGCCCGACGCATGGACGGTAGCCAACCGTCCGGAGATCGACCCGCAGGTCGCCCCGTCGCCACTCGACACCGTTGTCACGCTTGAAGGCTCCTTCAACGCAAGCGCCGGCTGCAACCCGGTGCGCGCATTCGCAAGCGACAAGTTCGTCTTCGTCCTTGAGCAATACACGCACCGCATTGCCGTCCACGACCGCGCCACCGGGACGAACCTGTTCTACTATGGCGCGAAGGATGTCTCGAAAAACAACAAGCACTGGAGCAACGCCAACGCCGGTGAGAAATACACCGACACCAATCTCTGGGCGCCTGGCACTGGAAACGGCGGCTTCAAGCTGCCGCGCGGCCTCTCACTCGACGTCGTCAGCGGCCAGAACCGCTTCGCGGTGGCCGACACCGAGAACAACCGCATCCAGCTCTTCGACTTCGACCCCGACACTGGCGATATCACCTTCGTCTCCGCTTACGGCACGAAGTCCTCATCCGCCGGAACGGGCGCTGCGGCCGGAACCTTCACGCAGCCCTACGACGTTGCCTTCGCCCAGGGCGGCGACCTCCTCGTCGCCGACACCGGCAACCGCCGCGTCGCCCGCGTGAACTTCACCGCAAATTCGTGGAGCTGGGTCGGGACCTTCAACTTCACCGACAAGGACACCATAACCGGCATCGCCTACGGTGAGGATGAATCCTACGACTGCTTCTGGGTCGCCAACACCGGCGTCGCCGGTAGTAGCATTGAGCGCCAGCGCGTCTCCTTCCACCGCATGGCGCCATTCTCCGCCGATCCTGTCGCATACTCTGGCGAGTTCAACGCCCCGGCGGATGTCAAGTTCTGGACCGTTGGCTCGCGCACACGCATAGTCGCCGCCGACACCAAGAACAGCCGCATCCGCATCCTCGACCCAGTCGCCGACGACTCCGGCTGCTTCACCGGCCTGGTCGTCATCGCCGATGTCAGCCGGTTCAACGACGCCGCTTCCGAGGCAGACAAGAACCTCTGGCTCCCCGAGGGCGTGTTCCCGATTGACAACGACAACGTCGTCTTCGTCGCCGACACCGGAAACAACAAGGTCAAGTGGTTCTCCATCACCATGGACCAGGACGGCGACGGCCTCGACGACTTCTGGGAGGACATGAACGGCCTCGACTCCACAATCGAGGACACCGCCATTGACTCCGACGGCGACGGCCTCTCGGACTACGCCGAACTCATCGTCGGCAGCGATCCCAACAATGCCGACACCGACGGCGACGGCTATGGTGACGGCTACGAACTGCTCCAGGGGAACGATCCCCTTGATGGCGAAGACGTGCCGGACGAGGAGCCAGTGGCCATCCCGGTCATCTCCGCCGACCCAGTTGAGGTCCTTCGCGGCGACGAAGTAGTCGTCACCGCGACCTTCGCCTCGCCGGCATACGGCCCGGCCTCCTACGCCCTCTACGATGGCAATGGAGACCTTCGCGCCTCCGGCAACCTCGAGTTCTCCGAGGACGGCCTTACGGCATCGAATGTCGTGGACACCACCTCCTTCGCGGCCGGCGTCGTGTCGGGAACCTTCACCTTCGTCTGCTGCGACCCGACGACCGCCGAGGAAGCATCGCTCTTCACCGTCATCGCGCCGGATGAGGAGAACTACGAGGAGGTCAGGTTCCACATCGACTCCTTCACCGTTGCCGGCAATGGCGCGCCAATCGCCACCATCGGCTGGACGGTGCCATCCGCCAACCTGCCGAGCGATGGCCGCGACCTTGAGTTCCGCATCGACTACCGCTCCTCGCTGACCACCGGCGATTGGGACGAGAAAGCCGTTTCCGACATCACTGGAGACGACCCCATCAAGATCGAGCAGACCGAGGCTGGCAATGCATTCACCTACGACATCAACCTCTCGACCTTCCAGTCCACATCTGGCTTCTTCCGGCTCTGGTGGCTGAACAAGGTCAAGGATCTTGATTAGCAAAGGGCGGCACAGGCCATGAACATCGAAGAGACCAACCAACTCACCCTGGACTTTGGCAAGATCGGCAAGATCGGTGCCACATGCCCCACCGTCATTCCAGTGGCGGTGCAGAACGCTGACACCCGCGAGGTGATCCTCGTTGCCTACACCAACGAGGAGGCGATGCGCGAGGCCTTCGCCAAGCGCAAGCTCATCCTCTGGAGCACCTCGCGGAACAAGCACTGGTTCAAGGGCGAGACGAGCGGCGAAACCTTCGACCTGCTGGAGGCGTATGTGAACTGCGAGCAGAACTCGCTGCTCTACATCGTGCGGCCCTGCCGCGGCGGCATCTGCCACACGAAGAACGCCGCCGGCCACCCGCGCAACTGCTACTACCGGCGCATCGACTTCGACACCCTCGCATTGACCAATGTCGATCCCTAGAAGCGGCTCGCCTTCTGTCGCGTCCTCCCCGTCCTGTCGGCGCAGTCCTTCAGACTGCGCCAGCGCGGGGAGCGGGGCGCGAAGCTCCGCCCGAATCTCCCGCATCCGCCTCAAGCACCGCATCCGCCGTGAGGCGGAGCGGCGGCTTGCGGAGATGCACTCCACTCCGACCTTGCGAGAAATCTACGCCCCGCGCGTTCTCTTCGCCATCGTCATAATCCTGGCCGTGCTGGGTGCGCTGCTCGTGCGCAGCGCCGGACGCGCCGCCCGCCGTCCCGTCCAGCGAGCCATCCCGCACCGCACAGCCGTCCGTTCGCTTGACACGCTTGCCACCGCCCTTGGCCGCTACAAGGTCCACACCGGAGAATACCCCTCCACCGGGCAGGGGCTCGTCGCGCTGAACAAGGACCTTGGCGTTCCGGGCTGGGACGGCCCCTATCTGGTGCAGCTTTTCACCGACCCATGGGGCCGTGAATATGTTTACGAGGCACCATCGGCGCCAGATGCCCTCCCGCGTCTGTTCTCCCTCGGCCCGGACGGCCAGCCAGGCACTCCCGACGACCTCTTCCCTGGAGAGGAGTATTTCGATGTCGGCACGTCTTGGACCAACGGATGGAGACATCGCTGGGAACGGTTGCCTGAAATCCCTTGATTCCGGAATCAGGTAGTTACGTTCGAATAATCTCAAATCTCAAATCTTGAATTCCAAATCTCAAATCTCAGATTTCAGATTACAGATTACAGATTACAGATTTCAAATTACAGATTACAGATTACAAATTTCAAATTCTAGATTTCAAATTTCCCGTGTCGCACCTCTACGTCCATACCCCATTCTGCCTCTCCAAGTGCGCATACTGCGCACTCCGCTCCTCCGCAATCGCCCAATCCGCCATTCCCGCCGACTTCCCCGACCTCATAGTCCGCGAGTTCACCCTCCGCTCCGCCTCCCTTCCTCCCTTCCGCCCTTCCACCATTTACTTCGGCGGCGGGACTCCTGCCATGCTCGGCGTTGATGGACTGGAGCGACTCGCCCGCGCACTTGCCGCAGTCGGCGTCGTCCCCGTGCCCAACTGCGAGTGGACCGTCGAGTTCAACCCCTCTCCCTCTCTCTTCTCGCCAGAGCTTCTGGAGCGGCTGCTTGCCGTTGGCGTGAACCGCGCCAGCATCGGCGTGCAGAGCCTTGACGATTCCGTCCTGGCGCGCGTCGGGCGCATCCACAACGCCGCCGAGGCCGAGAAGGCCGTCGCCGTTGCGAAGGCCGCCGGTTTCGGCTCCGTCGGCATCGACCTGATTGCCGGTCTCCCCGGCGACGACGACGCCAAGTGGCGCGCCACCCTTGACCGCGCCATCGCCCTCGGCGTCCAGCACATCTCCGTTTACGCCCTTACCGTTGAAGAGGGCACGCCGCTTGCCGCCGCAGTAGCCGCCAACAGTGTAAGGCTCCCTGGCGACGACGCCATGCTGGCGCGTCTCGCAGCCGCAGAGGAAGCGCTTGCAAAAGCGGGATTCCACCGCTACGAAATCTCAAACTACGCCCTCCCCGGCCACGAGTGCCGCCACAACCTAGCATGCTGGCGAGGCGAGGACTACCTCGGACTCGGCCCCGGCGCATCATCCCGCACTGGCCTCATGCGCCGCACCAATTCCCAGGACTGGCGCAAATGGCGCGAGGCGGTTCTCGCCTCACGCCTTCCGCCCGCAGACGATGAGGATACGCTCACCTCCGCCGACGATGCCGAGGAGCGCTTCGTCTTCGGCTTGCGCATGGAGGAGGGCGTATCCCCCGCCGGTTTCGCCACGCGCTTCCCCTCCGCCGCGCAGCATGTAGCACGCTGGGAGAAGGCCCTGGCCGCACTCGCCGCCGTGGGCATCGTCAGCGAAATCTCAGCAGGCCGCTGGGCGCTCACCGGCCGCGGGCGCGAGGTCGCGGACTCCGCAATTGAAAGGCTCCTCCAATGAACACCTCCAAGTTCTCATCCAGACGCCTCAGGATTCTAGACGCCCTCAAGCGCCATGCCCGCCCCGTATCCGGCGCCGCGCTGGCCGCCGAACTGGCGGGACAGGGGATGGAGGTCTCCGAGCGGACCGTCCGCGCCGACCTCGCCGCGCTCTCCCGCGAAGGGGCGGTCGTCACCTTCGGCAAGCGCGGCCACCTCCTTTCGGCCGCCGGCCGCCGCGAGCTTTCATCCGCCAGCACCGTCCAGCGCATCGGCTTCCTGTCGTCTAAGATTGATGAGATGACCTTTGGCATGGACTTCGACCTTGACGCCCGCTCCGGCACCGTCATGGTGAACACCACAGTCTGCGATGCGTCAACGCTGTTCGACGCCGCCGATGAAATCTCATCCGTCTTTGAGAAGGGTTATTCGATGGGCACGCTCGTGGCGCTGGCGGGGCCGGGCGAGACGATTGGCGAGGTCACGGTGCCGGAGGGGAAGGTCGGCTTCTGCACAGTTTGCTCAATCACCATCAATGGCATTCTGCTCAAGCACGGCGTGCCGATGCGCTCGCGTTTCGGCGGACTGGTGGAGATGCGGCGGGGCGTTCCGGTGCGCTTCGCGGAGGCGATAGACTACAATGGCACTTCGCTAGACCCGCTTGTGATCTTCATCCGGGGCGGCTTCACCGACTACCGCAGCGCCGTGAAGACCGGCAGCGGCCTGGTGGGCGCAAGCTTCCGCGAGTTCCCGGCCTCGGCGCTGGACACTGTCAGGGACATCGCCCGCCGCGCCGAGAAGGCCGGGCTTGGCTGTTTCCTGGAAATCGGGCTGCCCGGACGCGACCTGCTTGGCGTTCCGGTTGGTGAGGGGTGCTGCGGCGCCGTGGTAATCGGCGGGCTGAATCCCGTATCCATCATGGAGGAGCGGGGGAGCCATGTCGCCGCCTCGGCCCTCTCCGGCTTCCTCGACTATGACCGCCTCTTCCACTACTCGCGCCTCAAGCACCGCCTCGCCATCGCCATGGCCAGCGCCCGAAAAGGGTAAAACTTGACGCGGAAGTCGGATTCGTGTAGAATTATTGCACTTTCATTTTAGAAAGCGCGGGCGTAGTTCAATGGTAGAACACCAGCCTTCCAAGCTGGTCACGAGGGTTCGATTCCCTTCGCCCGCTCCACTTTTGCAATGGACTGCAACGACCTCCTTATCGTCGCCGGCAAGGGGCTTTACCCGCGCGAACTCCTCAATGGCGCCCGCGCCGCCGGAGTGGGCCGCATAGGCGTCCTCGCCTTCCGCGGCCAGACTGACCGCGCCCTTTGCGCGGATGCCGATGTCTCCGCCCGCTTTGGAATTGGCGAGTTTTCCCGCGTCCACGCCTGGGTTGGCGCATCAGGGTTCCGCAACGCCATATTCGCCGGGCAGATTTCCCCCTTCGCCCTCTTCGCCACGCGCTTCGACGCCGAGGCCCGCCATCTGCTCTCGCAGCTGAAAAGCAAGTCCGCCCACTCTATTTTCGGCGCCATCATCAAGGTCTATGAGCAGGACGGAGTAAAATTCCTCCCTGCCTCATGCTACATGGATGGCAGCATCCCCGCAGCCGGCCTCCTCACCAGGCGGGCTCCCGACGAGCGCGAGAACGCGGACATTGCGCGCGGCGTCGACGCCGCCCTGGCTCTGGGCAAGGTCGATGTCGGGCAGACCGTAGTCATAAAGGACGGCATGGTTCTCGCCGTGGAGGCCTTCGAGGGCACCAACGCCGCGGTGAAACGCGGTGCGTCTCTCGGCGGACGCAGCGCAGTCGTCGTCAAGGCGGCGCGCGAGGGCCACGACATGCGCTTCGACATCCCCGTGGTCGGCCCGGACACCATCCGCCGCCTCCGCCGCTCCCATGTTACCGCGCTCGCCATCCAGGCGGGGCGCACCATTCTCCTCGGCCGCGAAAAGGCAATCGCCCTCGCCAACGAATACGGCATCGCCATCGTGGCCATCGACAGCGGCCTGCCCCCGGCACCTCTCCGTCCATGAGCGCGAACGAACAGGCCCCGCTGAAAATCTTCATCGTCGCCGGCGAGGCGTCAGGTGACCAGCACGCCGCGCCGCTCATGCGCGCCCTGCGGGACCTCTCACCGCGCCCCGTAGTCTTCCGCGGCATCGGCGGCCCCGCCATGCGCGCCGCCGGGCAGGAGCAGCTGCTCGACTGCGACGCAATCGCCGTCATCGGCCTCTTCGCGGTCCTGAGGCGTCTCGGCTTCTTCCTCCGCCTCTTCCGCGACACGAAGCGCGAGATTGCCCGTTGGAAACCCGACCTGCTCCTGACCGTCGATTACCCCGGCTTCAACATCCGCCTTGCCGCCGCCGCGAAGAAAATGGGCGTCAGGACCGTCCACTACATCTGCCCGCAGGTCTGGGCATGGCACCGCGACCGCATCTGGAAGATTGCGAAGGCGCTAGACGGCCTCGTGACGATATTCCCCTTCGAGCCGGAGTGCTTCGCCCCCACGACGCTGCGCCCCGTCTTCGCCGGCCACCCGCTCGTCGATCGCGCGGCGGAGACCTTTGCATCGCCCGAGGCTCCGCTTCCCTGGGCGCCTGGGATGCGCCGCATTGGCCTTCTGCCTGGCAGCCGCACTGCCGAGATTGACCGCCTTCTCCCCGTGATGCTCGGCGCCGCGGTTCGCCTGGAAAGGCGTTTGGGCGGCGCGGCATCGTTCGTGATCCCCGCCTCCTCGCCGAAAATCCGAGCGCGCATCGAGGCCGCTCTGGCGGCGGCGCCGGAGAAGCCGGCGCACCTCGCCATTGTTGACGGCCAGGCGCGCGAGGTGATGCGCCAGGCGGAGACCGCCGCCATCGCCTCCGGCACCGCAACGCTAGAGGCGTCGCTGATGCTCTGCCCGTCGGTCCTCGTCTATCGCGGATCGTGGCTCACCTACCGCCTCGCGAAGATCGTCCTGCGGAAAATCGGCCGCATCGGGCTGGCCAACCTCATCACGGAACGGCGCGACGTCATGCCGGAGCTCCTCCAATACGACCTCACGCCACAGTCGCTCGCCGACGCCCTCGCCCGCTACCTTGAAGACCCGGAAGCGCACGCCCAGGCCATCGAGGACCTGCGCAAGGTTAATGCCTCACTCGGCGAGGGCGGATCCGCTCGCCGCGCCGCCGAGGCCGTCCTCGCCACCATTGGACTGAAAAAGGATTCCCAACAATGACTGAAAGAACTGCTGAAGAACTGCGCGCGGCTGCGGCCGGCTTCGACATCCCAGGCGACTTCATCGACGCCATCCCATACGGCACCGGCCACATCAACGAGACCTACCTCGCCACCTTCAGCCAGGCGGGGACGATGGTGCGCTACACCATCCAGCGGCTCAACTCCTCCATCTTCAAGGATCCGCGCGCACTGATGGAGAATGTCCTGCGCGTCACATCGCACAGCCGTCGCCGCCTAATTGAGGCGCACGACCCCGACGCCTCGCGCAAGGCCCTCACCCCGGTCGCCGCGAAGGATGGCGGATATGTCCACTTCGCCGCCGACGGCGGCGCATGGCGCTCCTACCTCTTCGTCGAGCGGACCCACACCGTGGATGTCGTAGATGGTGAGGCGGCCGCCTTCGAGGCCGCGCGCGCCTTCGCCCGCTTCCAGGCGCTGCTGGCCGACATCCCCGGGGGCCGTCTCTACGAGACAATCCCCAATTTCCACAACACGCCGACGCGCTACGAGGCTTTCCACGCCGCCGTGAAGGCCGACGCCGTTGGCCGCGCCGCATCCGCCGCCCCGGAGATCGAATTCGCCCTCTCCATGGAGAAGGATGCCGGTAGGATCGTCTCGCTGATGCAGTCCGGCGAGATGCCGGAACGCGCCACCCACAACGACACCAAGATCAACAACGTCCTCCTTGACGACGCAACCGGCGAAGGCATCTGCGTAATCGACCTCGACACCCTCATGCCCGGCTCCGCCCTCTACGACTTCGGCGACATGGTGCGCTCCGCCACCCTCAACATGGCGGAGGACTCCAAGGACTGGCGGAACGCCATTTGCCGCCCGGAGATCTTCAAGGCGCTGGCGCGCGGCTTCCTCTCGGGCGGCGACTTCCTCACGCCATGCGAGAAGGCGAACATGACCTTCGGCGGGGCGCTGATGACCCTTGAGTGCGGTGTCCGGTTCCTCGCCGACTATCTCGACGGCGACCACTACTTCCGCACCGCGCGGCCAGAACACAACCTAGACCGCTGCCGCACGCAGTTCGCCCTCGTGAGGTCGATCCTGGCGCAGCACGACGACCTCCAGGGGTTCGTCGAGAGCCTCTAGCCCTCGTGGGGAAGGCGGCGCGCTAGCGGGCTGGCGGGGTGGGGAAGATGCCTTCGAGGGCGTCTTCGGCGATTTTCCGCGTGTCGATTGGGAAGTCGCCCTTCACCATCCACTTTAAGAAACTGCGGTCGGAGACGGCGAGGTCGCGCAGGCGCTCGCCTTTCTTCTTGCCGAAGTTCACGACAATGTCGCCGTCGATCCAGCGGAAGCGTCCGGCGCGGTCGGCGTTTAGCGGGTCGAGGTTGTTGAACTCGCGCTCGATTTCCGGAAGGGTGGTGGGAAGGTCGGCGTAGCGGTTGAATTGCCCTTCGATCACATCGACGGTGGCGAGGGCGTCGGCCTCTGCGCCGTGTGCGCCGGCGTGGTCGCGGCCGCAGAAGAAGCGCACCGCCGCAGTGAGGTCTCGCGGCTCCTTCTTGTGGAAGATCTTCTGCGCGTCGATCACGTGGCGCGAATTGACGTTGAGGTCGCGGCCGCAGCGCGCGAACTCCTCTTCAAGGATGGGGATGTCGAAGTGGAGGAGGTTGTAGCCGCCGAGGTCGCAGTCGGCGAGGAAGGCATCGACCTCATCGACCACGAAGAGGAAAGGCGGGCAGGTCGCCACCTCGCGGTCCGTAATGCCGTGGATCTCGGTGGCTTCGTGCGGAATGGGAACCTCGGGATTGACAAGCCAGGTCTTGACGGTGCGCGAGCCGCTCGGCTCCATGCGCACGATCGAGAGCTCGATGATGCGGTCGAGCCGGGGGTTGAGGCCGGTGGATTCAATGTCGAATACGGCGAGGGGCCGCGTGAGTTTTAGTTTGTCGGTAAGGTTCATTTTCAAGCCGCGACTATTCTAGCGAAACGGCGGTGCGCTTTCAAGTGGCGCACTCTGATTTGCGGAACTCGGATGATGAGGGTGCGCACTCTGATTTGCGGAACTCGGATGATGGGTGCGCGCTGGAATTGCTTGATGGGAAATGCTAGACTTTTCGCGTCAATGGCAACAAGGTCGAAAACGGTTCTCATGCTCCTCCCGAAAATCGGGACGATCCTCCCCCGCATGGTGGCGGGCGCGCAGCGCGTGGCGCAGGCGCGGCGCTGGAGCCTCTACCCCGTCGTTTACGACCGCGACGCGCAGGGGGTGGAGCACTTGGTCCGCTCCCCTGGCGGCTCTACGCTTAAGGAACTTCTGGCGCTCCTGAGGCCAGACGGCGCCATCATAGCGCTGGACGTTGTCGGGAAGACCACCCTCCGAACCGCAGCGCGCGCAGCCGGCCTTGGCCGTCTTCTTGCTGTGAGACTTGGCGAGCCGGAGGACCCTAGGAACGCCGTCTATGCGCACGGAGACGCCGCCTCCTTCGCCGAACTGGCGATGCGGGAACTTCTCCGCTCCGGTTTTGGGAACTTCGCCTACGCCCCCTGGATTTTCGATACACCGTGGAGCCGCGCCCGCGGCGCCGCCTTCGCGCGGCTCGTGGCCCTCGCCGGAAAGCGCTTTCACGCTTTCCCCGGCAACAAAGTTTCCGCAAGGAACGAGGCCGAACGCTTCGATGCCTGGCTGGCAACCCTCCCGAAGCCGTGCGGCATTTTCGCCGCCAACGACACTGCCGGCGAAACCGTGCTGCGCGCCTGCGAGCGGCTGAAGATCGAGGTCCCCGGCCAGGTGGCCGTCGTCTCCGTCGATGACGAGACATACGTCTGCGAGTGGACGCGCCCGACCCTCTCCAGTGTCCGAAGAGACGTTGAGGGCGAGGGGCGCGCCGCCGCCGAGCTTCTGGCCGAGTGGCTTGCGCATCCGTCGCGGCCGCCGCGCCCGCGCGCCGTGCCGGCCGTGGCTCTCGTGCGCCGCTGGTCCACGCGCTTCTCTAGCCAGCGCGACTGGCGCGTGGCGAAGGCGCAGGAGTGGATACGCCTCCACGCCTGCGAGGGCGTCCGGCCCGATGACGTGGCGCGCGAGATGAAGGTCTCCCGCGCCACGGCAGACCGCCTCTTCCGCAACGCCGCCGACCACACCATCCTGAAAGAGATCCACGCCGCCCGCATTGCCCGCGCCCAGGAGCGCCTGCGCGAAGGCGTGTCCCCCGATCTCGTCGCCGTCGAGTGCGGCTACGAATCGACCCTTGACTTCCGCCGCGTCTTCCGCCGCATTGTCGGGAAGCCCGTCGTCGCCTGGACAAAGTCGATTTGATTTGTATAAAAATAGTGCGCATATTTGTTTACACGACCCTTGTGCGCCGTGCTATAATTTTTGCACAAAGAATCAACTAATTTTCTAAACACGGAAGGAAACGCCATGAATCTGTCAAAGACATTCATCTTCTCAACCATCCTGGCGGCCACTGCGGCCACCGCCGGCGTCATCGACGACGCCAAGTTCAAGCTCGACCTGCGCGGCGACCCGAACGCCAACGCCTACATCGACGCCGGCGAGGTGGGCAACGCCTTCGACTTCTCCGCCGCCTCCCCTGTGTCCGCCGTTTACGGCGGCGGCAACGGCCAAAGCAGCATTTCGGCCGATCAATACGACTCCCAGGGAACCGCAAAATATGGAACGCTCCCCTACGTTTCCGATGTTTCGGTCACGAACCCCTACTCTGGCTCGGCCGTTTCGCGTCCGTGCCTCGTTTTGCCTCAAGAGACAAAGACGGAAAACGGCTCCACCTACTGGGCGGAAAACGGCATCCGCATCCCCAACGCCGCCGTCCAGCCGGGAAACGACGGCTATGTCACCATCTACTCGCGCTTCAAGTGGGACGGAAGCACGTCATCCCCGAATCTCCTTGTCGGCAACGGCTGGAACAAATATGACGGACGCAATGGGCAGTCCGTTTATCTGGACGGCGAAGGGAAAATCGGCGTTCTCGTCTCCAACAACATGAGCAGTGCCGCGACAAAGGCCATCAAATTGTCCAAGAACGTCTGGAATGACGTGTTCGTGACAACGCACAACGAGATTGTTGGAGGAGTCGAGAAAGCGGTTTCCGAGATAACGATTTGCCAGGCTACCTCATCCGCGCCCTCGATCTCCAATATTTCCATCACAAACAACAATGCGATGTATTTCAGTGCTAACGTTGTGTCCATCGGGTGCTACCTGCTTAACTCGACAGGCTGGCACGTCCTTTCCGGAAACAACCCCCGCGCATTCCGCGGCACCATCGCCGACGTGATGATTTGGGACCGCGCGCTCACGGATGACGAGAAGATTATGGTGATGGCCGGCGTCCCCTGCGGCGGCGAGTGGCAGATCGGCGCGGTCAACAACAGCGCCGACGAATTCGGCGACAGCAATCCAGCCGCAGTTTTCGAGCCGCAGACAATGGCCTGGAGCCGCATGCGCAAGACGCTCGACGCCTCGAACCCGACCCTCTCGATTGCCGCGACGATGACCTCGTTCGATCACCAGGTGTCCCGCGCCCTGACCTTCCTGCCGATTCTCTCCGGCGGCTCCGCCCCCGTCGAGGTCGCCCTCAACGGCACCACCGTCGGCGAAATCGACCTCGCATCAGAAACCTCCATCACCCTCCCGAAGGAACTCTGGCGCCACGACGGCACCGCGAACACGCTCACGGTCACCCGCTCCGGCTCGGCTTCCGGCACGGTGCAGTTCGACGCGATTTCCCTCGCCCCGGCCCCGGCCGCCACGTCCGTCCTCGACGACGCATCCTTCAAGCTCGACCTTCGCGGCGGCGCCTCCACCTTCACAAAGCCTGGCGACCTCGGCGACTCCTTCACGTTCTCGTCCGCCTCCCCCATCGTGGGCTACATGGGCGACCAGCGCGGACCGCAGACCTACAACGCCGACCACGGCAACCTCCCGGCGCAGGAAAGCGTTGACGTCCCCAACCCGTACTACCCCTACACCACGAACACGCAGAACGTCCTCCACTTCTACCAGGACGAGAAATCGGCTACCGCCTCCGCGCTCACCGGCGTCGTCTTCCCCGGTGCCGCCCCGCAGGGTCCCGTGCAGACCTTCTACCTCCGTTTCCGCTGGGACGGGCGGGTCCCCGGATCGGCCTACACGCCTTCCTACATTTTCCAGAGCGGTAACGCGGAAAACGCCTGGAAAGAAGCCGGCGTAGCACTCTATGTAAGCGAAAACGACAGTTCTTCAATAACGAACCTCGGTTTTCGCGGAGCGCTCATTACTGGTGATTTCGTGAATCTTCAACTCAGCGCCGGCGAATGGTGCGATGCTTTCGTCACGTTCGCGCAAAACGCCGACAATACCGCCTATACGGCGACGGCGACGCTCTGCAAGCCGAATCCAAACGGCGCCAACTTCTCGCCGCCGACGCTCGTCACGCAGACGCGCACGATGGATCGGTCTCTCTCCTTCAATTCGAGAAACCTCACCATCGGCGGCTACTACAACAGCAGCACGAGCGCAACCTACACACGCGCTTTTCGCGGCCTCATCGCCGACTTCATGGTCTGGGACCGCGCGCTCACCGATGACGAGAAGATTGAGGTCATGGCCGGCCAGCACGGCGCCAAGTGGCGCGTCGGCGCGATCAACGGAAGCGCCGACGAGTTCACGGACACCGATCCCGCCGCCGTCTTCGAGCCGCAGACGATGCCCTGGCGCCAGATGCGCAAGACGCTGGACGCCTCGCATCCGACCCTCACGCTCAAGTCGCCGCTCGCCACATTCGAGACCGGCAAGCCCATGATCCTCCATGTGGATCCGATTTTCACGGGCACGGGTGCCTCCGTCCCGGTGTCGGTCGCGGTGAATGGCGAGACGGCTGGGTCATTCGACCTTGCCCAGAAGCGCAACTTCCTCATCGAAAAGCAGAAGTGGCAGCGCGACGGCAGCGGCAACGTGACCGTCGCCCTCACCCGCACAGACACGACCGGCTCCGTCGCCATCGACGCGATCACCCTCTCCGGCTCATGGCAGCTCCAGAACGAGACAGGAAACAAGATGCTCAACGAGGCCTACGCGCCCAACCACTACTTCGCGGGCGATCCGATCGCCTCCCACATGGGGGACTCGTTCTCGCGCGGCAAAAGCCACGTTGCCTACAATTTTGGCGTGTGGGTTCCTTCCGGTCTCGATGAAGGATACAGCTGGAGGTTCTTCGCGAAAACCACGAACCTCTACGCAAGTGTTCTCCCGGAAGACAGAAGCTTCACTCTTTCAGTGAACGGGGCACTCCAAACGACCGTGGAAGGCCTTGCCGCCGGCGGGACATACTCCATCGACATTCCCGAAGGAGTTCTGCACCCCGGCATGAACATGGTCGAGTTCCGCCAGACCGCCCCGACGACCGGCACGGACTGGTCCTACTACGGCCCGTGGGGCATGTCGCTTGTTCCCCCGGCGAACCCCTTCGTGCTAATCATGCGCTAGGCGCTGCAGAGTGCGCGCACTCGGATTTGCGGAACTTGGATGATGAGTGCGCGCACTCGGATTTGCGGAACTCGGATGATGAGGGTGCGCACTCTGATTTGCGGAACTCGGATGATGGGTGCGTGCACTTGGATCTGCAGGAACTTGGAGAGCGGGAGGGCGCGCCGGTTTGCTATACTAGTCGCAGGGTTGCGTATGCCAGATGCCCTTGGCGGGTAAGGGCATGGGCGTGCCGCAAATCGGAGTTTCCAATCAGAGTTCCGCAAATCAGAGTTCCCGAAAGCCAGCGCCATGGGCCGCCTTCTCACATTTGACTATACCAGCCCCTTCTTCTACATGGTCACGCTCAAGCGCCGCAAGGGGCTGGCCAGCCTTTCCCGCATCACAGAGGAGGCCGACCCTCCAAGTGATTCCCATGGCCGGCGGCGCTTTCTGCTCGCCAGCGAGCTTACAATGGCCTTCGCCGGCGCTATCCGCAACTTCGCCGCGAAGAGCCCCGGCCTCTGGCCCATCGAAACCTTCATCGTGATGCCCGATCACCTGCACATCCTCTTCCACCTTCGCGAGACTGGCGGGAAAATCGGCCTTCCCGCGCATGTCGAGGCGCTGGCGGCAGAACTTTCACGCCTCTACCACACCATGCGCCCCGGCGAAGATGGCAAGGTCTCGCTTGAAGCCTCCCCCATATTCGAGCCAGAATGGCACGACTGGATTGTGACACGCGACGGGCAGCTCGCCGGCTTTACTCAGTATATCCGCGAAAACCCGGAACGCGCCTGGCGCCGCCAGCAGAACAGGCGCTTCTTCACGCAGGTCGGGCGCCTCAGCTTCGCGGGGCGCGAATGGTTCGCCTACGGCAATCCGGACATTCTAACCCTTCCCGTTCTCGCCCCCTTCCGCTGCTCCCGCTCCTGGGAGAAAGGCGGCAGGGAGTGGAACGAGGCTATCGCAAGCGCCGGGCGAATCGGTCCCGGCGGCGCAGGGGTCGGCACCTTCATGAGCCCTTGCGAGAAGGATTGCGGCAATGCCATCTACAAGACCGGAGGGGCCTTTGTGGTGCTGTCGCCGGAGGGCTTTGGAGAGCGCTGGCACCCGCCACGCAACAGGGAGAGGCTCTGCGCCGACGGGAGGATGCTTTACCTTTCGCTCTATGAGCCGCAGGCCGCGCGCCCCGACAACGCCACACTCCACCACCGCTGTCACGAAATGGGCGACATTGTCATGGCGGCGCTGGGAGGATTGGGGAAGGAACGCTGATTTGCTAAACTCGGATACCTGGACACGACAAAAATAGGGAAACAAACGCCATGAAAAAAGCTGCCATAATCACCATTCTCCTCGCCGCCGGCGCCATCGCGGGTGAGCCGCTGTTCGACCTCGACCCCTACTCCATCCGCGAGGAATCGCCGGGCGTTTACCGCACGTTCGGCTCGGCCCTCTGCGCCGTCACGAATGCGCCGAACGCGGGAACGCTCACCCTCAAGGCGCGCGTCCGTCCCGAACGCTGCGAATCGCCGCAATGGGCGGCGCTTGGCATCATCGCCTACTGCTCGACCGACGACTACTGGCAGCTCGCGCTCGTAAAGCCGTCGGATGCCGCCAAAACCGCCGGCAAGCACACCTTCGAGCTCAAGGCGATGGTTGACAGCGTCTGGGGCGGGGAGAAGAACGTCGCCCGCCGCATCCGCAACAAGCAATCCGGCCAGTGGGAATATGGCCGCGAATACGACTTAGCGCTCTCATACACGCCTGAACGCATTGAGGGCACCATCACGGAGGCCGAAACTGGCAAAGTCCTCTTCAGCGCCGAATACGAGCGGGCGGAAGGTGCGCCGCCGTTCGTAGCAACCCGCCCCGCGCTCCGCGTGGACGGCTGGTTCCATGGCGCCATTTCGGAGGTGAGCGCCGTTGGGGGCGAGCCATCCGCGATTTCGGGCCTTGCACCCGCCGCTCCCGGAAACGCGGGCGGCCAGCCCAATGGTCTTGCACCCGCCGCTCCTGCGGCGGGTCGCGCAGACTTGCGCGAAAAGCCTTTTATCCCCTCCGGCCCGGAGACGGGCCTGCGCGGCACCGCGACCGGCTTCTTCCACATGGAGCGCATCGACGGCCGAGACTGGCCAATCGACCCGACGGGCCGCGCCGTCATCCTTGCCGGCACCCAGCACATCAAGCCGCAGGGAACCTTCTCCGACGCCGCCGGCTACTCGCCATACGGGCGCTTTGTGGCCACGAACTACCCCTCCGTTGACGCCTGGGCCGACGAGACGCTCGCCCGCCTCAATGACTGGGGCTTCACGATGCTCGGCAACGCCTGCGCCCTCGGCGTCCTATCGCACAAGACCCTCCCGCACGTCAAAAACCTCCAGATGGGCCAGCGCGTTTCGCGCGGCGACCCCGACTGGTACATCCGCGAGTGGGGCTTCAAGCCATGCTCGGCCCTGCCGAATGTCTTTCACCCCGATTTCGCAGCCACTTGCGAATGGCGCGCCCGCGAAATGTGCGCACCCTACAAGGACGACCCGTGGCTCATCGGCTGGTTCATCGACAACGAGCTGGCGTGGTGGGGCACCAGCAAGCGCATCGAGTCAACCGGCGTTTACGCCCTCGTCTCCAAGCTCCCCAAGACCCACTCCGCGCGCAAGGTCCTCGACGCCTTTCTCGCCGAACGCGGACTCACCGTCGGCCCGGATGTCCCCAGGGAGGCCAAAATCGACTTCCTGCGCCTCTACGCCCACACCTACTACGAAAAGACCACGGCCGCCATCCGCAAGGCCGACCCCAACCACATGATCCTCGGCAGCCGCTACGCTGGCCTGGACGGCGCGGCGCCAGTCGTTTGGGAAGAGGCCGGCAAGTTCTGCGACGTCGTCACCTTCAACTGCTACCCGTGGGCCGACCTTGACCGCGGGATCGTCCTCGACGCCGAGGGCGGAGTTCCCATGGCTGAGCGCCTGCGCGAGTATTACGGCTACGCGAAAGCCCCGCTCATGGTCACGGAATGGAGCTTCCCGGCGCTGGACCACGGCCATCCGTGCCTGGTGGGCGCCGGCCAGCGCTTCCGCACTCAGAAGGAGCGCGTCGAGGCCACGATGCTATTCGCGAAAACCCTCCTCGCCGACCCCCATGTGGCGGGCTATGACTACTTCAAGTGGAACGACCAGCCGAAGACCGGCTCCTCGCGCTTTGCCCCGGAAGATTGCAACTACGGGCTAGTTAACGACTTCGGCGTTCCCTACGAGGGCATCACGCAGGCCTTTAAGGAACTCCACGCAAACCTCGTGCGGTGGCGCACCGCGCCGCAGGAAAGCGGCCTTTCGCGCAAGTCTGCGCGACCCGGCGCGGGAGCGCCGGGTGCAAAACCCTCCGAGCGTGAGCGATTCTTCGCGGAGGCCATGGACAAGCGACAAGCGACAGGCGACAAGCAGCCGGCCTTTGACCTTCGGCCGGATGGGTCATGGGTTCTCTCCAATGGGCTGCTGCGGCTTTCCGGCCGCATTGGCGACAAGTGGATGGCAAGCCAGGTCGCCTTTGCGGACGGCAAGCCGGTCGGCCGCCTTGGCGCCCTGCTCGCGGCGGAGGACAACGACTTCTACAAGTGGATCGACACGACCCGCCTCGCCGATGTGTCATTCAGCCGTGACGATGCAACCGGAGCCGGGGCCGTCTTGCTGCGGGCCCTCGGCGGCCGCGCCGCAGATCTTGCGGCAGGCGCTCCCGAGCCCGCACTTGCGGATTCCCCGCCCGAAATCGACGCGGAGACTCCCCTCTCCTTCGCCATCACGCTGCGCGTGACGCTTCTGCCGGGATGTCCGGACGCCCTTGTGGAACTCGTGAGCCTTGAAAACCTTGGCGAAGCGCCACTCCTCGCAAGCGCACTATACATGCGGGCCTTCTCCTTCGAGAAGCAGGAACGCGGGCGGCCCGCCTCTGTGCCAAATCTGTGGAGCGCACGGAAAACCGCCTCCTGGACCTTGCCCGGCGGAGGGGAGTGGGGCTTCTCCACCATTGACAGCTCGGTGCGGAAATACCGCTTCTTCGTCACGCCAAATGGCGTCCAGCATCCCGACGCGGCATACTCGCCGGTGCTCGAAGGCAAGACCTTCACCGTCGCCCCTGGCGAAACCTGGCACGCCACCGTCCCGATGGCTGCGACGCTTTTCTGCAGCTCCAAAACCGCCGAACAGCAGAATACCCCATCCGCTTCCCCATACGGCGTCTGCGCCCACCTGCACCGGGTGAATGACCCCGCCGAGCGGGCGGATGAGTGCGCCCGCATCGCGGCGACCGGAATTACCCGCGTTCGCTTTGACTTCGAGTGGTGGCGCATCCAAAAAGCCTGCGGCGCCCCCTTCGATTTCTCCCACTACGACAACTGCGTCGCGGACGCCGAGGCGCAGGGACTCACGCCGCTGCCCATTCTCTTCGACATCCCCAAGTGGGCCGATCCGGTGTGGGAGCACCTTGAAGAGTGGGGCGCCTTCATCGAGGCCGTCGTCGCGCACTACGGCGACAGGCTCCCTGAAATCGAGATTTGGAACGAGGAGAACCACCGCCACTTCTGGAAGCACGAGCCCAGCCCGGAGAACTACCTCGCCACGCTGCGCACCGCCTACGAGGCCGCGAAACGCGCCAACCCGCGCATCCGCGTCCTATTTGGCGGCACGGCCGGTGTGCCGATGGATTTCATCGAGGGCGTTTACAAGGCCGGCGGCGCGCCATACTTCGATGCGATGAACATCCACCCATACAGCCACCCGCGCCAGCCCGAAGGCAACCTTGATGTGAAGCTGGAGGCTGTTCGCGCCTTGATGGCCAAATACGGCGACGCCGAGAAGCCAATCGCCATCACAGAACTCGGCTGGCCCACGCATGATGCGCGTCTTGGCGCGGTGAATGTCCTGCGCGCCGGGCTAAGGCTGGCGCGGCCGGAGCAGAAGGTCTGGCAAGTCGCCTACGCCGCCACTCAGCCTGGTCAGGATGGCGGCCTGCCGCGCGAGGAGGCCGAGGCAATCGAGGCGGCCCTGCCCGCGGGCTCCACTTGCGAGGCCTGCTTCGGCGCCCGCCTCCGCGAGCGTCTCGCCGCCGGCGACCTTGATGCTGTCATCTACCCCTTTGACGAAACCTTCCCGGAAGATACGGCCGAAGAAGTGATTGCCTTTGTCAATGCGGGAGGCGTTCTCGTCGATGCTGGCGGGATGCCGATGTGGA
This sequence comes from Kiritimatiellia bacterium, assembly GCA_017962605.1. Classification (GTDB taxonomy): domain Bacteria; phylum Verrucomicrobiota; class Kiritimatiellia; order RFP12; family JAAYLN01; genus RGIG5952. Next base: position 37,487 of record JAGCUY010000072.1, read on the forward strand.
GTGGCGTTCACGAGACGGCGCCTGGTGTGTTCGTAAGCGGCGGCAAATCGGGGCTTTCTGGAGAGACTGTCCGTAAGCGGCTCGGCATTGACGTCTCGGCCTGGTGGATTGATTCGGCGCTGACGAACGCCTACGTCAAGGCCAACCCAAGCGAAGCGGCGAAGGCCGCCGGCTATCTGGGTGATCCCGCAGGCGAGGATGCCGATCGCTTTCAGACGCCGCGCCTGATGGGGCCGGGTGACGAGTTCATACCGCTGCTTGTAGCGAAGGACGCGAAAGGCCGTGACGCCGTTGCGGCGTCTGTGATAAGGCGCGATGGCGGGCGGCGCGGGTGCGTGGTCGTTTCGGGGCTGAGGCCGCGCGGAGCGTTTGGCACCAATTCTGAAGACAACCAGGCGCGCTACCTTGTGCGGGCCATGGCGATTTGCTTTGCAGAGGGGGTGGAGTCATACTACTGGTATGAGTTCCGGGGAAGGGAAATCGACCCGCAATACAGCGAACACCACTTCGGCCTAACGCACCAGAATTTCTCGCCGAAGCCGGCGTGGGGCGCCTACCGCAATTTCGTCCTTGCGCGACCGGCGGGGTCGGTGCAGACGCCTGGCGCATGGCATGACGAGGCGCGCCAGTTTTTCTTCCCGCAGTGGACGCGCCCGGACGGTGTGAAAGCGGGGGTCATCTGGAAGACCGGAGCGGCGGAACGCATTCCTCTTAAGTTCACCGGCGACGACATCCGCTTCCGCAGTTTTACCGGGCGCACTATGAAGCCCGTCCGCTCGGAGAGTGGCACATGGCTTGTGCCAGTTTCCGACAGCCCCGTGTTTTTTGAAGGCGGCGCGCTGGTTTTCTAAAGTCATCAACCCCCTTCAAGATTTGCGTTGAAAGGGGGAATGGTGTAGAATGTCGGCAATGTCCGAGAACCAAATTCTGAAGACTTCCACGATGCGCAAGGAGAGGGTGGCGCGGCAGCGCGCCGCCCAGGCTCCAAGGGAGGCACATTCCTCTATTGGGTCGGCGCTGGGCGGTGTGCGCCTTATCACGCAGGCCGTGGTGGCGTCACTTCTTCTAGCCTTCTGCCAGCGGGAGCTGGTGGGGCTGGTCGTCAACTGGCTTGCTCTGGAGAGTTTCACCGGCGAGCAGAGTCTGGCGCTCTTCTCCTTTGTGACCATCCCGTTTGTCGTGACGGTGCTGCATGGCCCGAGGCCGGCCGTTGCGGCAGGCACCATCGCGTCGCTAATCCTATGGGCGGCGACTCACTTCAATCCCTGCACCCTTGTCTCGTCGTTCTCCGGGGTTGTCCTGATGGCGGCTTTGGCGCGGCGCGTTCGCAAGGTTTCTGACTTGGCCGTATTCGCACTTGACGTCTTCCTCCTTCAATCGGTGGGGAGCCTCGCCATGGTTGCGCTCCGCAACAAATTCGCCCCGGAACTGGACGCCTGCGAGGCATGGCAGATCGGCGCTTTGGCAATAAACTCCTTCTTGGCGGTGCCGGTTTCTCTCATGGCCGCACTCCCGCTTGCGGAGCGCTTTTCGGGCTGCACCAGTGACTACACCCTTGCCACTTACGCCAATCTGGAGAATACCCTTTTAGAGCGGCTCTCCCGCGAGGCCCCCGGGACATACGGCCATTCAATGGTGGTCGCGGACCTTGCCGCAGCCGCTGCGGAGACGATTGGCGCCAACCCGCTTCTGGCGCGGCTCGGCGGCTACTACCACGATGTCGGCAAGCTTTCCAACCCCAGGTTCTTCATGGAGAACCAGACCCTTCTGGGCAACCCCCACGACACACTTCCGCCCTCGATCAGCGCCATGATAGTGGCGAGCCATGTGAAGGACGGGTCGATTCTCGCGCGGGACAACGGCCTCCCGCCGCCCATTGCGCGGATCATCGCCTCGCACCACGGCACCACGGCCATGGAGTGGTTTAGGCGAAAGGCCATTAAACAGGCCGCCGAAAAGGGCGAGCCGGCGGCTGCCGACGAATGGCCATACCGCTACGCCGGCCCCGTTCCCGAATCTCGCGAGGAGACGATAGTCTCGTTGGCCGACACCGTCGAGGCGGCGTCACGCTCCATAGCGGCGCCAACGCGGTCGGATTTGGTCCGTCTCGTGAACGGCATCGTGGCGAGCCGTTTCGCCGATGGGCAGCTTGCGCGCAGCGCGCTGTCGTTGAGGGAACTTGAGGAAGTCAAGCGCTCCTTCGTTCTGACACTCGTGCACCGGCTCCACGTCCGCGCCGCCTACCCCGATCAGCGCAAGTAACGACAAGCGACAAGCGGGACTTGAGGGGCTTGAGAGCTGCCGAATGTCGGCTGTCTTCCCGCATGTCGCTTGTCGCATGTCGCGTGTTAACTTGCGAAAAGGGGCGCAACAATGTATCATTGTTATTGGCGTGAAATGCGCCAGGACCTAGCAACTTTTTAAGCAATTACCCAGGAGAACCCAAGCAGATGAAAATCGCCTTCGGCTGTGACCACGGTGGCTTCCCCCTCAAAGAGGCCACTATCGCCGCACTAAAAACCTATCCCGAAGTCGAGGTCGAAGACCTCGGCACATTTGACCGCGATCCGGTCGATTACTCCGACTACGCCATCGACGTGGCCGAGAAGATCGCGGAAGGCGCAGTGGAGCGCGGCGTCCTGATCTGCACCACCGGCATCGGCATGGCCATCGCCGCAAACCGCTTCTACGGCGTGCGCGCCGCCCTCTGCGAGGATGCCGGCGACGCCACGAAGAGCCGCGCCCACAATGACTCCAACGTTCTCGTTCTCCCCTGCATCCACGTGAAGCCAGAGGGCGTGCAGGCGATTGTCGACGCCTGGATGAAGACCGAATACACCGGCCGCACGATCGACGGCATGCGCCACGCCCGCCGCCTCGCCAAGCTCGACACGGCCAAGCGCCTCTCCGAGCTGGCGTGCCTGGCTGGCGTCGATCCCGAAGTCCACGCCGCCATCCGCCGCCACACCGAGCAGGAGGACGCCACCGTCAACCTTATCGCCTCCGAGAACTACACCTCCCGCGCCGTCCGCGAGGCCACTGGCTCGATCCTCACAAACAAATATTCCGAGGGCTATCCCGGCCGCCGCTGGTATGGCGGCTGCACCCACATCGACGAGGTCGAGCGCCTGGCCATCGAGCGCGCCAAGCAGCTCTTCGGCGCCGAGCACGCCAACGTCCAGCCGCACTGCGGCGCCTCCGCCAACATGGCCGTCTATCTGGCGGCCCTCGAACCCGGCGACACCATCCTCTCCATGAGCCTCGACCAGGGCGGGCACCTCTCGCACGGCAGCAAGTTCAACATCTCCGGCAAGCTCTACAACATCGAGTCCTACACCGTTTCCAAGGAGACCGAGACCCTCGACTACGAAGCGATCGCGGCCAAGGCCCGCGAGGTGAAGCCGCGCCTCATCCTCGCCGGCGCCAGCGCCTATCCGCGCGCCATCGACTTCGCCAAGTTCCGCGAAATCGCCGACTCCGTCGGGGCGATGCTCCTGGTCGACATGGCGCACATCGCTGGCCTCGTGGCCGGCGGCGCGCACGCCAGCCCCGTTCCATACGCCGACTTCGTGACCTCCACGACGCACAAGACCCTGCGCGGCCCGCGCGGCGGCCTCATCCTCTGCAAGGAGAAATACGCCAAGGCCATTGACCGCGCCGTCTTCCCCGGCCTCCAGGGCGGTCCGCTTGAGAACGTCATCGCCGGCAAGGCCGTCTGCTTCAAGGAGGCCCTCCAGCCCGAGTTCGCGCAATACGCGGCCCAGATCGTGGCCAACAGCAAGCGCCTCGCGGCCCACCTCCTCACCAACGGCTTCCGGCTCGTCTCCGGCGGCACCGACAACCACCTCGTCCTCGTTGACATGGCCGCCAGCGGCCTCAACGGCAAGGTGGCGCAGGAGGCCCTCGACGAAGCGGGCATCATCTGCAACAAGAACGCCATCCCCTACGACACGCTGCCGACCTCCGTCACCTCCGGCATCCGCCTCGGCACGGCCTCCGTGACGACGCGCGGCCTCAAGGAGGCCGACATGCTCAAGGTCGCAGGGTGGATCTCCAAGATACTGGCCAACATCGGCGACACCAACCTGCGCAAGCGCATTCGCGGCGACGTCATCGACTTCATGGCACAGTTCCAGACGCCTTGATTGCACTTTCCGACATCCGGCTCTCGCCGATGGCGGGCTTCACGAACGCGCCGACGCGCGCCATGGCGCTGCGTTTCGGCGCGTCGGTCGTCTATACAGAGATGGCGGGCGTGGAGGGGCTTGTCCACGAACATTCCCGCCTCACCTGGCAGTTGCTTGAAACCCTGCCCGAGGAAAATGGGCACGTCATCGCCCACCTCTACGGCCGCGAGCCGGAGCACTTCGCCCGCGCGGCGGAGGCCGTCGCCGCCACAGGCCGCTTCATAGGCATCGACGTCAACGCCGGATGCCCCGTCCCAAAGGTCACGCAGTGGGGCGCGGGGTCGGCGCTGATGCGCGAGCCGGGCCGCATCCGCGACATCGTCGCCGCCACGCGCAAGGCCTCCGGCCTCCCGGTGAGCGTAAAGACGCGCCTCGGCTTCGGGGAAGGGGAGATCACCGCCTTTGACGTCCTGCATGCCGTGGAGGACGGCGGCGGGGCCGCGCTCTCCATCCACGCGCGCTTCAAGCCGCAGGGCCATGCCGGGCCGACGCGCCTCGACCTCGTGGCGCAGCTGCGCGAGAGGGCCTCGATTCCACTCCTTGGCAACGGCGGGGTGAACGACTCCGCCTCGGCGAAGAGGTTTGCCGAGACCACGGGGGTCGCGGGGTTGCTCATCGGACAGGCGTCCATCGGCCATCCCTGGGTCTTCGGGGAAATCGCGGAGGGGCGTTCGTTCGCGCAGGGCGAGGGGCACTCATCCTACTTGCCGCTCGAAGAGATACGCCGCGCCTGGCTGGAGCACCTTGATTTGGAGCTGTGCTTCGCGGAGGCCATCGTAGCCAAATACCCGGAGTCTGCGCCGAAGCTGCTGCCGGAGGAAGTGGCGGCGATCCGCTTTCGCGTCCACCTGTTCCGCTACGGGGCGGGGCTTCGCGGGGCGGGCTACATGCGCGGCCGCATGTCGGCGCTCAACACCCCCGAGGAGTGCATCCGCGCTCTCGACGGCTGCCTCGAGTGCGAACGCCGCTACCGAGCTAGGCGGCCCATTTGACTGTTGGCTTACTCACACAGAGCCACAGAGACACAGAGTTGTCAACGAATTGCGCTCCGCGCGAAACACGGAAGCCCTTTGTCGCGGCTGGCCACCGCTGGCGGCCATCGGCGCGGCGCCGCCGTATCCACGTGCAAGCCCGTGACGCGCTCCCGCCCGCGCCTGCGATGCGTCGCATCGCCGCCGGGCCAAAGGACACGGAAATGACAGGGAACGGGGAACAGGGAACGGGGAATGGGGAACGGGGAATGGGGAACGGGGAATGTGAAAGTGTGCCAGTGTGAAAGTGTTGCCAATTATCAATGTTGTTGCTCGAATTGGGTATTGGACTTGGGCATTGGCAACATTTTCACATTGGCACATTTCTTTCTGTGTTCCGGCGCGGTAGCGCCCTCTGTGCCTCTGTGTTTCTGTGTGAGGCAACACCCATCTCAGGCGGCGCCTTGACTTTCCCGACTGATTTAGGTAGCATTTTAGAAGGCTTGCAATTCCGCATGCCTCATTTAACATTTTTCACTACTTTTAAGGAGAACTATGCAGAACATCGATTGGGCCAGCCTCGGCTTCAAGTACATGGACACCAACAGCCACATCGTGCACGTCTGGAAGGACGGCGAATGGAGCAAGGGCGAACTTGTCCGCGACCCCTATCTAAAACTTCACATCGCAGCCTCGGCGCTCCACTACGGCCAGGCCGCATTCGAGGGCCTCAAGGTCTTCCGCTGCAAGGACGGCAAGGTGCGCGCCTTCCGCCCGCAGTCCAACGCCGAGCGCATGCACCGCACCGCCATCCGCACCTGCATGGCGCCAGTCGAGGTCGATATGTTCATGGACTCCCTCAAGCGCGTCGTGAACGACAACCTCGACTACATCCCGCCATACGGCACCGGCGGCTCGCTCTACGTCCGCCCGCTCCTCATCGGCTCCGGGCCGCAGATCGGCGTCGCGCCGTCGAGCGAATACACCTTCATGATCATGGTCATGCCGGTCGGCCCCTACTACAAGGGCGGCCTGGCGCCCGTCCGCGCCGCCATCTACGACGACTATGACCGCGCAGCGCCTCGCGGCGTCGGCCACGTGAAGGTCGCCGGCAACTACGCCGCCTCCCTCTACGCCCACGTCATGGCAAAGCACGACGGCTTCCCCGTGGAGCTCTATCTCGACGCCAAGGAGCACAAGTACGTCGATGAGTTCGCGACCTCGAACTTCTTCGGCATCAAGCCCGACGGCACCTATGTAACCCCGGACTCCCACTCAGTGCTGCCATCCGTCACCAACAACACCCTCCGCCAGATCGCGGTCGATATCGGCATGCCGGTTGAGACGCGCCCGATCCCCTACGAGGAGCTGGAGACCTTTGCCGAAATCGGCGCCTGCGGAACGGCGGTCGTCGTGACGCCCGTCAGCGAAATCTGGCGCGGCGACAAGGTCATCAAGGTCCCGACCGGCGACAAGTGCGGCCCCGTTCTTGAGAAGCTCTACCACCACGTGCAGGGCATCCAATACGGCGAACTGCCCGACACGCACAACTGGTGCGTCGAGCTGTAGGCGGCGCAAGCGCCGAGGAAGTTTAGAAGTTTGGCGCGGGCGCGCCCTGGAGGTTTGGCGCAAGCGCCGAGGAAGACCGGTTGAGAAGTTGAAAAGTTGAAAGGTTGAGAAGTTGACGGTTCAACGGTTCAACGAGCAAACGAGGTGAAAGGTTGAAGGTGTTGAAGACAAATCGGTGGGCAAGGGTGCTTGCCAAGGTTGCTGCGGTAATCGTGGCCATCCTCATTGTCCTCCCCTTTGTCCTCGGGATATTCGTGGCCGGGACCATCCGCACCGTCGCGCCGCAGATTCTGGGCGTGCCGGTGAAGGTCAAATGGGTGTCGCTCTCGTTCCTTCGCGGGCGCGTCGGCGTACATGGCTTTGAGATTGGCAACCCGGAGGGCTTCAACACCCCCTATCTCCTCCATGCAGGCAAGGTGGTGGTCGATCTCCACGTGCCAGACCTCCTGCGCGGGAAGACGCACATCGAGAAGTTGCATGTAATCGGGCCGCATGTCTGGTATCACCGCAAGCTTACCGAAAGCAACCTCTCGGTTCTGCTAGATGGCCTTGACAAGCGCTTCCCCAAGGACGAGAAAGAGGAAGACGATTCCAAGGACAAGAAAAAGGAAAAGAAGAAGGGAAAACCCGTGGTCATCGACCACTTCCTCTTTGACGAAGGGACGGTCGGGGTGAAGTTTGGCGCCGGCGTTGAAGTGCCGCTGGCGAAGGTTGAACTTTTTGACCTCGGCAAGGACGGCGCGTTCATGCCGGTGCAGATCGTGCGCGTCGTCCTCGGCGCAGTCTTTGACAGCGTCATGCATGCGGTCTCCGCCGTCGGCGGGGCAGCCGTCGACGCTGTTGGCGCTGCTGCGGATGCAGTTGGGGCGGCCGCCGGGGCAGTCGGCGATGCCGCCGGATCGCTCATCAAGGGCGCAAAATCGCTCCTCGGCGGCGATTAGGACGCTGCGCCAAACCTCCACATTCCCCGTTCCCCCATACCGCTACCGCGCCGAAGCAGGGAAACTGCCGGGGGTGCGCTTGCGCATTCCGCGCCGAGTCCGCCGCCACATTGAGGCAAGCCTCATGTGCCGTCAGTCCTGGCGCACGGCCCGTGGCCGTTCCCGGCAGATTGGAAAGGCCGCTCCGCAGCATTGGAAAAACTGGGAAATATTTTGTCGCGACCAATTTCCCAAGAACTTTCCTAATCCGCCAGAGGCGGTTCCCAATCTGTTGCGCCGTGGCGAAGCCACACGGCATGGATGCGGGCGCATGGGGCTTGCACCAATGCGGCCACATCAAGGGCCGATGGTTCGCGGTAGCGCGAGTGCGCAACAGTTTCCAAAGTCCGGCGCGGTAGCGCCATATCAGGGCTCAAACTTCCCAGGCGTTTGCGCTGAAGCTGGGAAACGGTCGGGATTCGGGATTCGGGAGCCGCCTCTAGTCCCTAGCCCCTAGTCCCTAGTCCCTAGCCCCCATTTCCACATTGGCTGTTGGTATTGGCTGTTTCCACATTTTCACATTCTCTTCTCCCTGTTCCCTATTCCCCGTTCCCTACCTACGCCGTCTCGCGGTGTTCCTGGCGCCACTGGCGCATGGTGGTGCCGGTTTCGCGGCGGAACATCGCGGCGAGGCGGCTGGGGCGCGAGTAGCCGACCTCCGCGGAAATCTCGCCTATGGGCAGCGTCGTCTCCTCCAGAAGCGTCTTGACGCGCTCAAGGCGCGCCTGCATCAGTTCGTCGTGGACGGAGCGGCCAAGCCCCGCGCGGAAATGCCGCTCCAGGTAGCGCCGCGAGCAGTGCGCCTCGCGCACGATGTCGGCGACATCGATGACTTCGCCGTTTCCGATACGGTCGCGCATGAACTTCACCGCCCGCGCCACGTAGAGGTCGCTCATGGCGTCGTAGCCGGTTGAGCCGCGCGTCACGACGCTGATGGGTTCCTGGACGACGCTGCGCTTCTCCACCGGCCGTCCCTGCATCAGGGCGTCGAGCATCGCGGCGGCGGTCTGGCCTCGCCGGTAGCCGCCGGTGCGGATGCTGGAGAGCGGCGGCACGGTCGATCCGCAGAGCAGGGGATCGTTGTCCACGCCAAGCACGGCGATGTCCTCCGGGACGCGCAGCCCGATGTCGGCGCAGAGGTTCACGACATGGCGCGCGCGTCCGTCCATCGCCGCGAAGACCGCCGTCGGGCGCGGCAGCGACAACAGAAAACGCTCCATTCGCGGGCGCTCGACCGTCCAGCTGCGGCGTTCGCGCTTGGTGAACCTGTCGTATGCGGCGCACTTGAAGCCGGCCTTGGCAAGCGTCTCCTCGAATCCGGCGCGGCGTTCGGCGTTCCAGAACCACCCGCTCGTTTCGCCTACGTAGGCGAAGGACTTGTAGCCGCGCTTCAGGTAGTAGGAGGCGGCAAGGGCGCCGATGGCGCGCGAGTCGCGCGTCACGAACGGGAAGGTCGAGGAGCCGTCCGGCCCCAGCATCTCCGGCCGCGGCTCCATCAGCACGAAGGGCGCGCCCACGGAGGCGAAGGAGGCGTTCCTCTCGCGCGTCCCGCCGGCGGCGATGATGCCGTCGAACTGCTCCTTTTTGAGGTTCAGCAGCTGCTCCTCTGGCCTGCCCTCGACGAGGTGGCAGCGCCAGGGGCCATGGCTGCGGGCGTAGTCGAGGATTCCACGGCACATGTTCCGCTCCCCCTCCAGCGCGAGCGAGAAGAGGACTGCGATCTTCGGTATGCGCTTGCTTTCGCCGTCTTTCCGCATTGCCGCCACAGTTCGTCTTCGTTTATTGGAAAGCGCGCCTGAAGGCGTCGATGCTATCCGTGTCGCGGAATATCGCCGCGTTTTCCACCCGTCCCGTGTTCATGGCTCCAATATATCACTTCGGTGATACGATGTCAAAGGAAGGTTGCCCGCTCTCCTTTCAACTTTATTTGCGCCATTGGAGCGGTTGTTGTATCATTGAAGCCATGAATGACATCGACGGACATACTGGTGAAAAGGATTTGCATCCCATCGCCCGCGACACGAGCGACTTCGCCGACTTGCGCAGAAGCGGCTTCATCTATGTTGACAAGACGTCATATTTCCATCGCCTCATTAGCGGGCATGGCCCCAAATGCGTATTCCTGTCGCGCCCGCAGCGCTTCGGCAAGTCGCTGATGATCTCCACCTTCGAGGAAATATTCAAGGGACGCCGCGACCTCTTCGATGGACTCGCCATCTCCAAGACCGACTGGCAGTGGCGCAAATACACTGTCCTCAAGTTCCGCTTCAACGGCGTCTCGACACTCACGCCGGAACGTTTCGACGCTGATTTCGCAGCAGAGGTGTCGCGAAGCCTCGCCACCGCCGGTGTCGCATACGATCCGTCGCTGTCGCCGGGGCAGAACTTCGGCCTCGCCATCGAGACGCTTGGCGCTGGCGCCATGGATGCGGACGCCGACACGGCCACAAACGACAGCCAGGGCCGGGGCGTCGTAATCCTGATAGATGAATACGACGCGCCAGTCGCACACGCGCTGGCGGACATCGACAAGGCCGAGGCGATACGCGAGCGTCTATCCGAGTTCTACATCCAGATGAAGGACCGCACGGGCTTCATCCGCTTTGCCATCATCACCGGCGTTTCGAAGTTCTCCAAGCTCTCCGTGTTCTCGGCGTTGAGCAACATCGTCGATATTTCGATGGATGATCCGGCATACGCGACAATCCTAGGCTACACTGACGAGGAACTGACCGCCAACTTCGAGCCGCACCTCCGCGAGCATGCCCGCGTCATGGGGATGCCCTACGACGACTACCGCGCCGAGATGAAGCGCTGGTACAACGGCTTTAGATTCTCCAAGTTCGACGGAACGACGCTATATAACCCGGTCTCCGTCTCAGAGACTCTGGCGCTCAAAAACCCCGCGTTCGGCCCGAAATGGACGACTACCGGCAGGGCGTCGATGCTGATGAACTACCTCAAGCGCGAGGACATTCTGGAACGCGACTACGAGCGCGTGGAAGGTGTCGATGAATCCGAGTTCGACGTGGCCGACCTGCGTTCGCTCAAGCCCATAGGGATGCTTTTCCAGGCGGGCTACCTCACCGTCAAGGACTACGATTCGGACACCGAAAGCTACACGCTTGGCGTGCCCGACGAGGAGGTGCGCCGCGACCTCGCCAAGATGGTCGTCGGCCACGCCGTCGAGCAGCTGGCCTAGCCGGCAGTGTCGGTGGGCGAGGGCCGGCTGAAACGGCGGCGATGCAGCGCATCGCAAGGGCCGAGGATGGCGGCGGCCATGCTTGCATGAGGCGGCACAATCACAGGCCCGCGAGGCCGCTCTTGGCGGCCTGCCGCGATGCCGGCTTTCGTGGTCGCGCGTAGCGCCACCCTCTGTGCCTCTGTGTCTCCGTGTGAAAGACAAATCCTGTCAATCAAGTTAATCCTGTCAAGGAAAAGCACCTTGTCGCAAAATGGAAAAAGACTAGCCGCAAAAGGTGGTAGTATCGGGAAGGGCCGAATGGTAGAATGGTTGCATCTTCAAAAAGGAGAAACTGCCATGAACAAAACAACGATGACCATCGTCGCCGCTCTGGCCGCGGGTGCGGCCGCCGCCTCGACGCGAACGCCATACGCCAACGACTTCACGACGCGCACGTCGGGCGCGACGCCGTCAGCCCGCTGGATGGAAACGGACTATATCACCGGTGGGCTTGTGCGCTCCGTCAGCGGCATAGCCTCGGAGGGTCGGGAACCGTACAACTCCGCCACCGCCTATCAGGACGGTTGGGCGATGAAGACCGGCTACTGCCACTCAAGCGTCCTCTTCACGGTCGCGGACGCTGGCGGCAATCCGGGTGCCCTCGTCAACGCGAACTCGTCGAGCTATCAGAACAACACCACAATCGCGATGCAGCCCTTCTACAACGAGTTCACGGATGGCGTCCTCAAGATTTCCGTCGATATCCGCACAACGGCGCAAACGGACTCGTTCAACCCC
>JAGCUY010000073.1 GCA_017962605.1 Kiritimatiellia bacterium
GACCCGATCGCCGAATGGTCCTCGCCGCCGCTCACGACGGTCCGGCAGGACTTCGCCGCGATGGGTCGCGCCGCCGCGTCCGCGCTCGCGGCCGCACTCGGCGACAAGGCCGCGGCGCAGGACGACGCCCCGGCTCCTGCGCACGCCGCCACCGCCGTCGCGCTTGTCGCGCGCGGCTCCATTTCCGCGCCGCCCGCAGTTTTTCCGGAAACGCCCGGAAGCGCTCGGGAGCATTCAACAGCAACCGATGGCGATCGACAGCACTCGACCACCCTCTAACCACAAAGGACAAAAACCATGAAGACAACACGCGCAATCCTCGCCGCCCTCGCGGCTTTCGCAATCCCGGCGGCTGTAAACGCCGACATCACCACAGGCTGGAGCCAGACGGCGAGCGGGGCCTATTCGTTCCTGTCGCCCGACAACTGGGCCGACGCCACCGTCAGCGGCGTGTTCAGCCCCGACTGGGCGGCCGCGTCGGGCGACATCGACATCTATCTCGATTCGGATTGGACGGGATCCTTCAAGATTCTCGGCGCCGTTTCCGCCCGCACAATCATCCGCGCCTCAAACGGGCCTCACACCGTGACGCTCAATGACGATCTGTATCTGACACCAGCCTCCATGGGGGCGGATTTCGTCTTCGGCAACGGCTACGATGACAAGAAGAAACTCAACATCGACTTCGGAGGACAGTCCCGGAAGGTCTTCATGAACGGCGGTGCCCGTTGGATATTCTCCGACCGCATGACGAACGGCGATCTCGTCTTCGACGGAGCTGGCACATTCACGTTCCGTAGCGCGGGCGGCTCTTCGGGTTCAATCTCCCTTTCCACGAACATGGTGCTTAAGACTGGCTTCACGTCGAGCGACAAGAATGACATTGATGCCGTCCGTGCGAGCGACTTGACGCTAAATCGCTCCCGCGTGGAGTTCCAGGAAAACTACGTGAGCGTGATTGACAGAATCACCGGGAAGCTGACGGTGCTTGCCGAAGAGCCGAGCTGCTCCATCCTTTACCCACGCGCCGGCACATCCGGAAAGACGGAGACTGTCCGGATCGGAAGCCTCGACTTGGAGCCGGGCAGCTCCCTTCTCGTCCGCGGCGCGAAGCTTGGCGGAGACGTGAAGATCCTCTTCGACACCGCACCCGAAACCATCGGCGGTATTGTGCCGCAGCTCATCGGAGCCAAGACGGATAGCGACACGGCCGGGCAGAACGGCTTGTACGATCAGTCGTTTGTCTCATACGATGCGGAAAACGGGCTTGTCCCGCTTGACTTGTCCACGGATTACGCTTCGGATGTTTCCGCGGAAACGGCGGTCAATCTCCTCATCCCCTACGGAACGACGAACTACCTCTCCGGACCAGCCACGGTTAACTCGCTTTACATCGGCGCGAAAAACGGCGGCGACCAGTGCGCGGCCATCATGCCGGGCGAAAATGTCGAAGATGCGACCCTGACCGTTGAAAGCGGCATGGTGCTCATTGGCTACAACAGCGCTGCGGGCAACTACAAGTATCCGACGGTTGGCGTCCCGCTGGACTTCGGTTCGCGTCCGGGCTTCATCGTCTGCCCCGGCGGCAAGAGAAATCAGATCAATGGCGCGCTCAAGGGTTCCGCCGGCGTCACCTTCACGACGCCGATGGCGACTTCCGCCCCCATTGCCACAAGCGGACTTGTCTTTGGCGGAAACGCGAGCGAGAGCACCTACACGGGCGACACATTCATCCAGACGTTCGTCAATGTGGGGGCGACGGGGCTTCTCCCGCATGGAGACCGCAACGGGGACGTTTACGTGAACGGGATACTGCAGGCCGACAATTTCACGATCAACGGCCTTTACGGCAAGGGCACCGTGAATCGCGCCTATTCCGGGACGAAGAGCATGTTCGTTGGCGACAACGACGCGGACGGCGACTTCACCGGAACGTTCTCCGTGACGGACAACGCCTCGACGCTGACAAAGATCGGCGCGGGTACGCAGCGCTTCGGCGGCACGGTGACGCTAGCTGCCAATGGAAATTTCAATGTCAACGCCGGCTCGGTGGTTCTCGACGGTGCCGTCACGCAGGGCGCGGTCAATGTCGCCGCCGGCGCGACGATTGGCGGCGGCGGCTCCATCGCCACGACGCTCACGTTCGCCTACGGCGCAAATCTCGCCGTCAAGGTCGAGGACGGCGTTGCAACTTACCTGAATGTCACCGGCGCCGTCTCCGGCGGTTCCGTTACGGTCAACGCCGATGTGACGGGAGGCAAGTGGCGCGAGCCGCAATGCGTTCTCAAGAGCGAGGCGCCTATCAACGCTTCCTTTGTCGCTGGAACAGGCATTTCTTCGTTGCGCCTCAATGAGAATGGCACCGAACTCTGGGCCATGCCGAAAACGAAGGCCCCGACAATCATTTCAATGCACTAATTCGATCGCAATCGACAGCAATCGACCGCAACCGATCCAAGCCATGAAACCCACGAAAACATTGATTGCCACGCTGCCCGCAGCCTTTGCACTGACGGCCCTGGGTGGCATCCAGGATCGCACGGAAGCTCGGCAGTTCACCGGCTCGAACGGCACGAACTTCCTCTACCGCTGGGCGGAAAAGGTTCCGGCGGATGGCTCCAAGGTCCCCCTTGTCTTCTTCTTCCATGGCGCGGGCGAGCGCGGCGACAACAACGTCTCCCAGCTCCACCACGGCGTCGCCGACATCGTGGCGTGGCTGGACGCCAACGAGGCGGGCTTCAAGTTCGTCGCCGGACAGGTGCCAACCGGCAAGCGTTGGGTCGAGGTCGATTGGGGGGCCGCTGCCCACACGATGCCAGTAGAGCCATCCGAGACGATGGGGCTAGCACTCGAACTGCTGGACACGCTCCTCGCCGACCCCACGACCGATACCAACCGCGTCTATGCGACGGGCATCTCGATGGGCGGCTACGGCACCTGGGACATCATCTGCCGCCGCCCGGAGGTCTTTGCGGCGGCGCTCCCCATCTGCGGCGGCGCGGACCTGGCGCAGGCGCCAAGAATCGCCTCCATGCCCATCTGGACGTTCCACGGCAGCAAGGACACGTCGGTTCCCGTGAGCCGCAGCCGCAGCATGATGAGCGCGCTGTGGGCCGCCGGGTCCGACGCCCACTACTGGGAGCATCCAGATGCTCCGCACAACGTCTGGACACGGACATACCAAAACGGCGAGGTCCTTTCGTGGTTCTTCGCGCAGACGAAATCCGCCTCGTCAGGCGGCGAAAGCGGCGGCGACACGCCGGTTGTCGGCCCGACGGAATCCAACCTCGGCGACGTGCGCCTTGAAAGCGAATCGTTCGCGCTCGCGGCGCAGACCTCTGGCGCGACGAGGAAGACCGCCTCGTCATTCACCATCGCCCCCGGCTCCGGCAAGGGTGGCCTTGACCGCATTGCCGCGACCAGCGGCTCCGGTTACGCCAACGCCCACTTGGACATCGACGACTTCGTCCGCGAAGGCAACGCCATGCTCGACATCCACGCGCCGAACAACGTCCTCGGCACGGCCGCCATTGGCACCGCCGGGACGGACAACATCACCTGCTCGAACGGCGTGGCAACGATCGGCACCGGCGTCGCCGGGACGACCTCCGTCCCCATCGTCCCGTGGGCGCGCGGGGCCATGTCGTCGAGCGCCGCCGACGCCGTTTGGACGAGCCTCGTCACCTACGACGCCGACACGGGCTTCCGCTTTCTTGAACCCGACACCGAATACGAGACGATCTCGTTCGCGCAGACTGGCGTTGCCCCGACGACCGGCGCGAACGTGCGCGTGACGGCGTCGGGCGTCGTCGATTTCGCCGGCGACTGCACCATCAACTCCTTCTCGATGCTCTCGACCGCCGCGGCGACGGTCTATGCGACGAACGGCACGGTGCGCATCTCTTCCGGCGTCCTCGATCTCTCCTCCACTGCAGACAACGCGACGTTCAAGGGCAGCGTCGATTTCGGCGAGGCGACAGGCTACATCTCCTACTATGCGGCGAAGAAGGCGGCGCTGGAAGGCTCCGTCGCGGGTCGCGACGTCGTCATTGGCGACAACCCCCTCGATGCCTCCGCCGGGAAGGGGCTGCTGACCGTCAGGGCGACTGGCGCGTTCTCGGGAGACCTCTACGTAAACGGCAGCGTGACGATTGCGGAAAAGACCTTTGTCCCCGGCGGTGCCCGCACGGGCAACTTGCATGTGAACGGAAAGATCTTCGTCGATGAACCGACAATCAACGGGCTTTTTGGCGGCGGAATTGTGGACAAACCCTACACCGGCACGAAAACCTTTACCATTGGCGGCAACGACGCGGGCGGCGACTTCGGCGGGACGATTCAAAACACGAAGGGCAACTTCAACATGACCAAGATTGGCGCGGGAACGCAGCGCTTCGGCGGATCCGTGACAATCGGCGGCGACTTCAGGGTGAACGGCGGCACGGTTCTCCTCGAAGGGACGCTCTCCGCCAAGTCCGTTTCCGTGGCAAACGGCGCGTCGCTTGTCGTGAATCTCCCCGCAAGCCTTGCCGCAAGCGAGGAGCCGGTCCGCGTCGTCACGACGACATCCGCGATGACTCTCTCCTCCTTCACGAAAGGCGAGCGCGTCCTGTCGCTCGAGCTTCGCGAAAACGGCACCGAGCTGTGGGCGACCGGAAAGCCTATTTTCACTGTAGTTTCGCTGCAATAAACCTACACGCGGCAGTCAAAGTGTCACACGGAGGCACGGAGCCACGGAGAATAATTGAAAAGGACTTTATAACACTTGTCAGATGATCGATCCATGAAACGCCATCCGTTGAATCCGATATTGTCCGCCAAGGACATCCCCTACGAAGCGTCGCTTGTCTTCAACGCCGGCGTCTGCAAGTGGCAGGGCAAATACGTGATGCTCTTCCGCAACGACTACGGTTCGACGGAGGAGGACTGGCGCGCCGCCCGTGGCGCGGGAAAGCCGTATCCCGGCTTTTCGACGAATCTCGGCGTCGCCACGAGCGACGATGGCATCCACTGGACACCGGGGCCGAAGCCCGTCTGGGCGGTTCGCGACGACGAGGTGCTGCGGGTTTACGATCCGCGCCTCACCGTGGTCGAAGGCCGCGTCGTCGTCTGCTTCGCGATGGACACGCGGCACGGTCTGCGCGGCGGCGTCGCGACGACGGAAGACTTCGAGCGCTTCGACGTGAAGTCGCTCTCCCTGCCCGACAACCGCAACATGGTCGTCTTCCCGGAAAGAATCGGCGGCGACTACATCCGGCTGGAGCGCCCCATGCCGGTTTACTCGCGCTACGGGAAGACCGAGGCGTTTGACATTTGGCTTTCCGCGTCGCCGGACCTGCGCTTCTGGGGCGACTCCCGGCTCGTCCTTGGCGCGGAGCGCGTGCCATACGCAACCACGAAGATCGGCCCCGCCGCCCCGCCGGTCCGCACGCCGAAAGGCTGGCTCGCGACAATCCATTCCGTCCGCGTCTCCGGGCGCGAGTTATCCTCCTGGGAGGGCGGCTGGCGCAAGGAATACTGCGCCGGGCTAATGCTCCTTGACCTCGACGATCCGTCGAAGGTCGTCGGCCTCTCGCGCGAGCCGTTCCTGCCACCGGTCGAAGACTACGAGACCGCGGGTTTCCGCGGCAGCGTCATCTTCCCGGGGGGAATGATACTGGAAGATTCCGGGGAAGTGAAGATCTACTACGGCGCGGCCGACACCGTGGAATGTCTCGCCACCGCGTCCCTCGACGAACTTCTCCGCCTCTGCGAACCCCTGCCATGAAAAAGACCCTCGCCTTCCTCGCCTTCATCCTGGGACTCTGCGCCGCGCAGGCCGCCAACCTCGTGCCAGAGGACAAGCGCGACATCTCCGTGCCATTCAGGGGCGAGGGGAAGATGGGCCTGGTCTATACCCCCGTCTTCCTTCCCAAGGGGACCGAGGCGCTGCTCCTCACCTGCGAGGTGAAGACCGAGGGCGTCGAGCGCGGCGCGCAGAAGTGGTTCGACGCCCGCATCATGACCGACTTCATCGACTCCTCCTGCAAGAAGGTCAAGGGCGGGCCGGCGATTGGCGGCTGGACCGGCACCCGGGACTGGACGCCCGTGCGCAAGGCCTTCGAGGTCCCGTCCGGCGTGGCGGGAATCGCCCTCATGCCGGCCCTCTTCAACGTCAGGGCCGGCGCCTTCGAGGTGCGCGACATCTGCCTCACGCCGATTTCAGCCATCGACGCCGCTTTGGACGGCGTCGAGCGTAGCACCACGCTACCGATCAAGCCCGAATGGACGACCGCCCCGCTCCAGGCGCGCGGCAACAGGCTCGTCAGCGCCACCACGGGCGAGGAGGTCTGGCTCCAGGGCGTGGCCGTCCCGTCGCTGGAATGGGGGCCCGGCGGCGACCACATCATGGAGTCCGTCACGAATCTCGTCGGGCAGTGGAACGTGAACGTCATCCGCCTCGCCGTCCATTCCAGCTACTGGTTCGGGCGCGGCAAGTGGCAGAATCCGAAGACAGGCCTCGCCAGCTACCGGGGTCTCGTGGACCAGGTCGCCGACTACCTGCAAAGCCGCGGCAAGTACATGGTCCTCGACCTCCACGAATACCGGGCCGCCAAGCCCCACCACGCCGCCTTCTGGCTCGACGCCGCGACGCGCTACAAGGACCATCCCGGCGTGATCTTCGGGCTTCTCAACGAGCCGCACGACATCTCGTGGGAGGTTTGGCGCAACGGCGGGATGACCTCTGCGGAGGGGACCGGCGCCGCGCCGGCCGAGAACAGCGAGAAGCTCGTCGGCGAGCGGACGGTCGGAATGCAGGCGCTCGTGGATGCCGTCCGCTCCACTGGCGCGCGCAACCTCGTCTCCGCCGGCGGCCTCGACTGGGCCTACACGCTGGACGGCGTCCTGGAAGGCTACGCCCTCGACGACGGCAACCTCATGTACGAGTCGCACTGCTATCCGTGGAAGAGGCACTGGAAGAAGTCTTTTCTGGACGCTGCGGAGAAGTATCCCATACTGATGGGCGAAGTCGGCGCGCAGGACACGCCGATGCCTTTCGAGAAGCCCGGGGACTTCGTCCCGCCTGAGGAATGGGTGCCGGACATGCTGGCCACAATCCAGGAACACCGCCTCAACTGGACGGCCTGGTGCTTCCATCCCAAGGCCAGCCCCTGCCTGATCACCGGCTGGGACTACGAGCCGACGCCCTACTGGGGCGTCTTCGCCAAGCGCGCCCTGGCCGGGGAACGCTTCGAGCCAGGCCGGATGCACTAGACGGCTGTCATTTCATGCCGGCGACAAGCGCCTGGTAGCGCCTGAAGAGTTTGGCGACGCACTCGGATTCGGTCATCTTCGTCGGGAAGCCGGAGGCGCCGAAGAGTTGTCGGGGCGCGGGCGGCTCGCCCGCGAGAGAAGGACGCGCATCTTGCGCGTCCATGACACGCTGGAAGCGTGTCGTCCCATTCGCGGGCGGGCAGCCCGCGCCCCCAGAGTGGAAGCCGACGATGCGGCGGAGGCTGACGTATGTTTCCGTGAGGAAGTTGCCCGAGGTGCCAGCTCCTCCACGTATTCGGTTAGTGGAGTGAGGTTGTGTGTGAAGGATCGAGCCATCCCACCCGAAAAAACTTAATCCGTTAAATTATGCCATGAAAAAATCATTTATCGACAATCGCTGCCGGATGTTCTCACTCTGGCTGGCGAGGCAGGGATGACGGAAACGCCGCCGGAGTCGCGCCAATGTTCACAGTTGGTTCCTCTGTTTAACTGTTCCCCTTGACGCGGTTGTGGTGCTTGCAGAGCATCTGGCAGTTCGCCTCGCTCGTGGCCCCGCCCTTTGACCACGCCGTCACATGGTCGGCCTCCATTTCACTGAAGGCGTAGATGCGCTTCGCGTTCGCATCGTGGCCAAGTGCGCAGTCTGGGCAATTTGACTTCCCCTTCGCATTCGCATCCGCCGTTTGCCGCGCATAGACCTTGCGGGCAACCTCGGGCTTGAATATCCGAACCTTCAAAAGCTGTGGCTCAGTCTCACCGCCAAGGACATATTCAAAGATATTTCCCTTGCTTTTGATCTTCTCGTCTGCGGCATCGGCAAACAGCGCCTCAACCCGCTCCCAAAGCCTGTCTGGGTCGTATGGCCTCTTGCCGTATTTCTCGTAAAGCCGCCCCCATTTCAGCCCGCACATTTCAGGGCGCGTGTCTTTGAAAATCCCGTCTATCCACGCAATGACACTATCGAAATACCCCGTCAGCTCCGAGATGTTCGAGTCGTAGCGGTGGTCTTTCAGATAGCCTTCCGCATCGCCCTTCGACACCCAGTCGAGCGCCGTTGCCAGAACGGCCTGGCGCTTCTCATCCCCGGCGACGAAGCGCTTCCACTTCTGCATGTTGGCGTTGGCCGAATTGCTGAACACCGTCTTCGCCGCCGTTACAAACGGCCCCGAATAGGTCGCGTTCAGGAATTCCTGCTCCGTCAGTTGCTTCCCCGCAATGTTGATCGTCCTGAACCAGTCCTTGATTTCCCTCTCGGGATCGTCGCCCTCCCCCTCGCAAATATAGATGGTGAGCGGCGTCTTAAGCAGCCATCCATGCAAGGCCGGATCGAACTTGTGCGGCATCCCGTTCGCGTCAAGGACATCCAGCTTCCCTGTCACAAACCGGCCGAAGCTCGTAATCCGCTGCTGCCCGTCAAGCACCTCGTATTCGTCGCCGTTCTTCAAGAAGTAGATGAGGCCGATGGGATATTTCTTCAAAAGCGACTCCACGACGGCCACGTCATCCTTGCCGTTCGCGTAGATGTAGTTCCGCTGGTATTCGGGCTGGATGACGAGCTTCCCGCTCCAGCCGCGGACGCCTTTGCCTTCGAGGGTGTTGTAGTAGAAGCCCTTGCAAATGTCGCCAACCGTTATGTCAGTGCGAAGTGTCGTTTTCACTATTTGTCTCCTTTCCTATGGCGAATGAAAAGCCTCTTGTAAATGCGTTCTCCATTCACGACTGGTTGAGAAATGCCGCTTGAGGCATCCCACAACCCGCAAGAAAAGCCTTTGCCCTCGCTCTCTGTCGCACCAAGAATTTCAAACTGTTCTGGGCAGTATTTGTCGAGGAAGGAAATCGGCACGCCCATAACGCCGTCGTAGTCGCCTGGAATCGCATCGGTGAACGGCACCTCGATTGCGTCGTAGTTGTCATATTTCCTGTAGCCGACGCCCTTCACCTCCTCATGGCGTGAATACTTCATGTTGTCGGCCATCGACATGAGCTGAAGCGGCTGGTGGCGGCGCCCATGCTCAATGTTCGTGAACCAGCGGACACCTGGGACGCGGATGAACCCTTCCCGGTAGTCGTGCGAGTTGTAGTAGCTGAGTCGCTTGTCAACTTCCATGGAGGACTTGAAGTATCCGGCGCCGCGGACGAAGGGGTTGTCGAGCCATATCCTGTTCTCCTTGATGAGTGGAAACACCTCCTTGTATGTGATGGCGTTGCGATTGCCGATGACTGAAAACTTCTTGTCCGCCTCCATTATCCACGCAATAAACTCGCGGAACATGGAGAAAGGCGGGTTGGTGACGATGATGTCCGCCTCGTCGCGAAGCCGCCGCACCTCGTCGCTGCGGAAGTCTCCGTCATGATCGAGATACTGCCATTCGATGTCGTCGAAGTTGATCTTGCCATCGCCCGATGCGTCATGGTCCAGAATGAAAATCCGCCCCCGCTCATTTAGCGGCTTCTCCCCGCCAGGCGTGAAATCGTATTCGAAGAGTGAGCCATACTTTGCTGACTTCGCCTCTGGCGCGTAGCTTGTCGAGACCAGCTTCTTCAGGCCGAGCGCGGAGAAGTTCTCGGCGAAGTATCGGGTGAAGTTGCTCCATTCGGGATCGTCGCACGGGAGCAGGACTGTCTTGTCCCTGAACACATCCGCGTCATATTCCAAGTAGGCGTTCATCTCCGTCTGGATGTCCGCATACTGCGTGTAGAACTCGTCCTGCTTCGCCTTCTTCGCCGAGGAAAGGCTGGTATTTGCCATCGGTGAAAGTCTCCGCGCCCCTGTGCGTCGCGGGGAGAAGCCCGTGCATGAAAAAAGAGCGCACTGTCTTCCATGCACTCAGAGGAAGCCCTACCACAGGCCTAGTCGATTACATGAAGAGACAATGCGCCCATGCGGGCGCATCGCCTCCAACATGCCGTTCGACTAGTTGAAAAGTGGTAGTATTTCCTCTGAACGACTTGCTGGCGTGATGCCAAGTTGCCGCCCACCCCGCGCGTCACCGCGCAAGGTGAACGGTAAAATTATATCAAAATTCGCGGGAGTGGCGCGGCGCTACTCGAATTCGAGTTCCCCCTCCTCGTCCATGCGTATTGCCTCACAGTATTTGTCGAATGCGGTCATAGCCACTTCCTCTCTTTGTCGGTAAAGATTTTAGCAAAGGGGCTGTCAAAGATTTATGACTTTAAGCCAATCTTTAATTTTTCTGTAAGTCAATACAAAGTCATGGTTAGAGAAAAATATAGCATCATCAGGCTCAAGGAGGTCACATGATTCGCTTTTCGCAAGAAACCTTCGTCCGCCGTTGGTCTGACGGCCGCGAAGAACTCGTCAAGGAACTTCCCCCACGAGGAGATGACGCCATCGCGCCTAGGCAGTAAAGCCGCAGGGGATGCGCCACGCGCACCTAGACATTGAACAGGAACTCGACCATGTCGCCGTCTTTCATCTCGTAGTCGCGGCCTTCCTCGCGGAGGAGGCCGGCGTCGCGGCAGGCGGCTTCGCCTCCTAGGCGCACAAAGTCCTCGTAGGGAACGACCTTGGCCCGGATGAAACCGCGCTCGAAGTCGCTGTGGATTACACCCGCGCACTTCGGCGCCTTCCACCCGCGCCTGAAGGTCCAGGCACGGACTTCCTTGGGCCCCGCCGTCAGGAACGACGCAAGGCCAAGCGTGGAGTAGCCGGTCTTCGCAATCACGTCGAGGCCGCTTTCCGCTATGCCGTAGGAGGCGAGGAACTCGTTGCGGTCGGCGTCGTCGAGGCCGGACATGTCCTGCTCGACGGCGGCGCAGATGCGGACGCATTCCGCGCCGACTGACATTGCGTGGGCGCGCAGGGCGGCGCTGTGCTCGTTGTCGGCCGAGATGGCGTCTTCGGAGACGTTGGCCACGTAGATGACGGGCTTGTCGCTGAGGTAGCGGCCTTCCTGGAGGGCGGTGGCGAGCGCCTCTTCGTCATGGCCCGGGAACGTGCGCACGGGCTTGCCGGCGTAGAGGTGGTCCTTGAGGGCCTCCAGGGCCTCAAGCTCAGGCCGGGCCTTGGGATCGGAGCGCGCAACCTTCGAAAGTCGCGCTATGCGGGCCTCGACCACTTCGATGTCGGCAAGCATCAGCTCGCTCTCGATGGTGGACACGTCGCGCACGGGGTCGATTGCGCCATCGACGTGGACGATGTCGGCGTTCTCAAAGCAGCGCACAACTTCGAGGATGGCGTTGGCGTCGCGGATGTTCGCGAGGAACTTGTTGCCAAGGCCCTCGCCCTTGCTTGCGCCGCGGACGAGGCCGGCGATGTCGGTGAACTCGACGGTGGCGGGGATGATCTGCTGCGGGTGAACCATGTCGGCCAGGACGGCGAGTCGGGCGTCGGGCACCGGCACGACGGCGGTGTTCGGCTCGATCGTGCAGAAGGGGAAGTTTTCGGCCTTGGCGTTCTGGGTGCGCGTCAGGGCGTTGAAGAGTGTTGACTTGCCCACGTTGGGCAGTCCGACGATACCGATTGAGAGTGACATTAGGAGAACCTCACAAGGCGGCAGTCAATTGCGCCGTTGAAGAAGGGTATTAGCTCCGTCGGCTTGAGGCCGGTTTCCTTAGCGAGCATGGGGCTTGCGGTGAGGATGGCGGAGTGGTGGTTGGGGAAGTCGGCCAGCCATGCGCCGATGCGGCGGTAGAGTGGCTTCAGGGCCTCGCGTTCGCCGAGGCGCTCGCCGTATTCGGGGTTCATGAAGATGGCGCCGGGGGCTGGCGGGACGGCCGTTTCGGCGAAGTCGCAGACGCCGAAGGAGATGAACTGCTCCATGCGGGCCGCCTTGGCATTGGCGCGCGCGATGCGCACGGCGTCGCGGGAGATGTCGGTCGCGACTATGCGCGGCATCTTGTCGGGCGGGAGCTCGTTCCTAACGGCCTCGTCCTTCATGGCGAGCCACGCGGCCTCGCCTTCCTCCTTGTAGCCCTTGATAGACATGAAGGCGAAGCGCTGGCGGATTGCGCCGGGGGCGCGGCGCTTGGCGATCATGGCGGCCTCGATGGCTGGCGTGCCGCTGCCGCACATGGGGGAGATGAAGGGGGTGTCCTCGTTCCAGCCGGTGGCCATGGCGCATGCGGCGGCGAGAGGCTCCTGCATCGGCGCGTCGCCGGGAATCATGCGGTAGCCGCGGCGCGACAGTGGGTCGCCCGAGGTGTCGATGAAGACGCGCAGGGAGCGCTCGCGCCAAATGAAGAATATGGACACGCCGCGCTGCTCGCGCCCGGAGTCGGGGCGGCGGCCGCACTTCTCGCGCATTCTGTCGGCGATGGCGTCCTTCAGGCGCAGGGCGGGCATCTTGGTGTCGCGGACGGTGTCGTTCTTCACGACGCCGGCGACGCTGAAATAGCCGTCCGGCTCAAGCCACGCCTCCCACGGCGCGCCAACGGCGTGGCGGTAGAGGTGGTCGAGGTTCTTGGCCTCCGCCTCGAATACCGGGAACAGGACGCGGTGCGCGGTGCGCATCATGAGGTTGAGGCGCATGGCATCCAGTAGCGTCCCTGTCACGGTGACGGACGAGGCGTCGTGCGCCACTATGCGGCATCCGGCCTCACGCGCTTCGCGGAGCGCGTAAGGCGCGAGGCCACGCGCGCAAGCCAGGCCGAGGCTTGCGCGCGTTGTCCAAATCGAAGCCATTTCCTACAGCATCGACTTGTAGAGTTTCTCGATGTCGGCGACGGTGCACTCGCGGGGGTTGCCCGGACGGCAGGCGTCGGCGTAGGCGGACTGCGCGAGGAACTTGATGTCCTCCTTCTTGAGGACGCCGCGCAGGGTCTTGGGGATGCCGATGTCGGCGGCGAGCTTCTCGACGGCCTCGATGGCGGCCTTGCGGGCCTGGATGATGTTCATCTTGTCGAGACCCTCGACGCCCATGACGCGCGCGATCTCGCGGTACTTCGTGCCGGAGACGGGGGCGTTGAACTTCATGGCCATCGGGAGGAGGATGGCGCAGGCCTGGCCGTGCGGCATGTCGTAGAGGGCGGAGAGGCCGTGGGCCATGGCGTGGTCGATGCCGAGGCCGACGTTGGAGAAGCCCATGCCGGCGATGTACTGCGCAAGGGCCATGCCTTCGCGGCCGGCCGGCTTGTTGGCGACGGCGGCGCGGAGGTAGAGCGAGATGAGGCGGATGGCCTCGATGTGCATCATGTCGGTCATCGCGCAGGCGCCCTTGGTGATGTAGCCTTCGATGGCGTGCGTGAGGGCGTCCATGCCGGTGAAGGCGGTGAGCGAGCGGGGCATCGTGGCCATCATGTCGGGATCGACGAAGGCGACGGCCGGGATGTCGTGCGGATCGACACAGACGAACTTGCGGTGCTTCTCGACGTCGGTGATGACGTAGTTGATCGTCACTTCGGCGGCGGTGCCGGCGGTCGTCGGGACGGCGAAGATCGGCTTGGAGGGGTTCTTGGTGGCGGCGCAGCCCTCGAGGGAGCGGACGTTCGCGAACGACGGGTTGGCGACGATGATGCCGACGGCCTTGGCGGTGTCCATGGAGGAGCCGCCGCCTACGGCGATGATGCAGTCGGCCTTGTTGGCCTTGTAGGTCTTGACGCCGTTCTTGACGTTTTCAATCGTGGGGTTCGGCTTGATGTCGCTGAAGAGCGAGAACTTGACCTTGGCGGCCTTGAGCACGTCGGTGACCTTCTTCGTGACGCCGAACTTCAGCAAGTCGGGATCTGAGAAGACGATTGGGTTGGCGAGTCCGCGCGACTTGAGTTCGGCGGGGATCTCCTTGATGGCTCCTGATCCGTGGTAGCTGGTCTCGTTGAGTATGATGCGGTTCATTCAGTTCCTTCCTTGCTTGGTTAGTAATAAAGAGCGCGCCCGCGAATTCGGGCTTCTGCGCATTTGGCAAATTCTACTATATCGCCGTAAAAAAATCAAATTCTGCGAAAAAAATTTTTACGGCGGAATGTTTTTTATATGGCGAGGACTACTCCATCCGCCCCGTGTAGGCCTTTTCGCCCTCGCGGTCAAGCGCCTCCGCGAAGAAGGCGTCTTCCGCAGCCGCCTTGGCCTTGTCCCATGGGCGCGGGCTGCCGTTGAGCTGCACGACCCAGAGTTTCAGGCGCTTCTTCACCATATCGACCTGGCAGTTGGTGCCCCAGGCGCCACCGTGTCCGAACCAGCCGTTGCCGTCCGCAGTGGCGTTGAGGCCGAGCGAGTAGTTGCCCAGGCTGGCGGGACGCGAAGATGTGGCGAGGATGTCGTGCACCGTCTCCTCCTTGAGGATGCGGACGCCGTTGTCGCCAATGCCGCCGTTCATCAGCATGCGGTAGAACTTCACCTGGTCGCGGGCGGTCGTCCAGAGGCCGGCGCCAGCCGACGGGAAGACATGCGAATCGTTGTAGGGACGCTGCTCGTTCCCGTTCTGGAGCTTGAAGGTGGCGGGGGCGTTTTCGTGGACGTCGTAGAGCTCGATATGGCTCACGAGCTGTTCATCCGTGGGCTTGAAGCGGGTTTCGGTCATCCCCAGCGGGTCGAGGACGCGCTCCTGGAGGAAGTCCTCCCACGGCTTGCCGACAATCGTCTGGACGACGGCGGCGGCGATGTCAATGCCGGTGTTGGAGTATCTGACGGCGGTTCCAGGCTCGAAGAGGATCGGCGACGTCGCGGCGGTCACGGCCGCGGAACGAATGGGCATGCCGCCCGACCAGCCGCCGCCCGGAACGTTTGCCCCCTTGGCGGGCACTTCGAACGGGAATCCGCCCGTGTGGTTCAGACACATGCGGACCGTCAGCTCGTTCTGCGCCTTTTGCAGCGTCCGCGTGTCGTTCGTCTCGGAGACCTTGACCCAGAGCGTCTTGAACTCCGGCAGATACTTCGAGACGGGATCGTCGAGGGATAGCTTGCCTTCCTCAACGAGGATTGCGGCGGTGACGCCGCAGAAGCCTTTCGTCTGCGAGCACTGCATGAAGGCGTCGTCGAGCGTGATCGGGCGCCCTGCGGCGACGTCGGAGAAGCCGGCGCAAGTGACTTCCGTGCGGTCGCCGTCGCAAAGGATGCTTATGGCACCGGGCAGTTCGCCGCTTTCAATCCAGGGCGCGAGGGCCTTTTCCACGCGGGCGCCGGGAGTCGGGGCCAGCGAGGAGGCAAAAGGATCGGACGCAGTGGCGCAGAGAGCGGGCTGCGGGGCGGATTGAGGAACGCTTGCGCACCCGGCGAGAATGGCCAGCGCCGAGGCAAGGAGGAACGAAGGAATGTTTTTCATGGTTAAGAATTGTGGTGAATTGGATGATTCCCATTCTACCACATCGCCGCACGTGGGGCAAAAATCCAACATCCAATGCGGCTAAGATTGCCAGGTTTTTTAGCCGCTAGAGACCAAGAAGTTTTTTAGCCGGAATTAGCGCGTCAAAATAACCTCGTTCCACCACGGACGTTGCAAGCTCACCTTCGTAAACGAGCGCCTTGCGCAATGTCACGCCGTCTCGAATCGGAAATCTTTTAAGTTTGCCCGAGACCTCGTCAATGATTCCTACGCCGATGCTCTTCCGACGCTTGACTTCCACCGCCCAGGCCATGAATTCCGTCTGGACAAGCAAGTCCATCTGGCAACCCTCTCCACGCCGTCCTCGGCGGACATAAGGCCCTGCGGAAAGAATGTTCGCATGCGCCAGCCCCATCAAAGGTAATAGTTCTTGAAAGTTATTGAGGACTAGCGTTTCAAATTGGAGTCCCAGCATGGCATCCCATCCTGGCATTGATTCCGGCGAGGATAGCGAGAAAAGCCCTTTCTCAACACGTTCGCGAACCGGTTCGACATAGTGTAGATAGAATCTGGTGTAGCAATCCTTGATTCTGTAACGCACCTCCAATGCGGGACGGCCCGTTTCGGGATTAAGCCCCTTGTCTGTTGTTACGAATCCGGCGGTGTCGAGTTCCTTCAGTTCTTCGGCCAACGTACCACTACGGTCAACTCCGAGGCGAGACGCCACACCCGAGACAGTCTTTGGACCATCGGCAAGGATTGACAGCAGTCGTCGCTTCCGCTGTGCCGCCCTGCCGAAAACCTTGCTAAAGATATCCTCGAAGTCCTCGAAGAGATATCCTTCCGGAAACATGGGAGGATTATATCACGTTTTTGCAAAAGTGCAAAAAGTGTGAGGAAAACCCCTGTCGAATTTGTCATTTCTCAACGTAAACGCAACATGCCCTGTTGCATTTAGTATGCCAAGGAAGGGGGCTGCGTTTAGTATGCCAAGGACGTGGGTAGGAGCGGGGTTGTCGAAGAGGGGGATGCCGGTGAAGCCATGCCCCTAGGGGCATGTGGCATTTAGTCTGCCAAACGGAGGATGTAAAATAGAGGGGCGACCGCATTTCGCGGTGCCCCTCATGCGCATTGAGGGCAACTATAATACCAAAAAAGGAGGAGCCGCATGGCTCATTTGACGGAACAGGACAGGGCGAGGATAGTGTCCTTGCTCGCGGAGAGGCGCAGCCTGAGGCAGGTTGCGATTGAACTGGGGAAGTCCCCCTCGACGGTGGCGCGCGAGATACTGAAGCGCCGGGTGCGCAGCGAGGAGACGGGGCGGTTCGTGCACTACAACCCGTGCGCGAAGCGCAGGAAGTGCGACGTGGGCGGGCTGTGCCGGGACTGCGCGAAGCGGCGCGCCAAGTGCAGCCTGTGCGCCACAAGGTGCTGGGAGGTCTGCAAGGGGTTCGAGGAGGAGGTCTGCCCGCGCCTGTCGCGGCCGCCATACGTCTGCAACGGATGCCGGGACCGCAACGCCTGCGGGCTGGCGAAGATGCTCTACCGCTCGGACACGGCGCAGGCGGCATACCGGCAGACGCTCGTCGAGACGCGAAGCGGCGCGAACATCACCGAGGGGGAGCTGGAGTCGCTGCGCGGCTTCCTGGTGCCGCGGATGAAGGCGACGCGGCAGTCGCTCCACGCGATAGCGGTGAACAACCCGGCCGAGATGACGGTAAGCGAGAAGACGCTCTACCGCTACCACGCGCTTGGCGTGCTGCGCGTCGGCGAAAGCGCCTTCCCGAGGAAGCAGCGCCTGAGGCCCAGGAAGGCGAAGCCGCTGCCGCACCTCGTCGACGGGAAGTGCCGCGCGGGGCGCACCTACGACGACTACCAGGCGTTCGTGGCGGCGAACGGGGACGGCGCCGTCGTGCAGATGGACACGGTGGAGGGCGTGAGGGGCGGCAAGGTCCTCCTGACCCTCCACTTCGTGAATTGCCACCTCCAGCTCGCCTTCATCCGCGACCGCAACACCGCGGCCTCCGTAGCGGAGGTCTTCGCGTGGCTCCGCGACACGCTCGGCGACGCCTTCGCGAGGCTCTTCCCCGTCGTCCTCACCGACAACGGGGCCGAGTTCTCCGACCCGGGGTCGCTGGAGAGGGACGCGGACGGGGCGGCGACGACGCGGGTCTTCTACTGCCTCGCAATGGCCTCGTGGCAGAAGGCCGAGTGCGAAAGGAACCACGGGGAGATAAGGCGCGTCCTCCCCAAGGGGCACCCCATGGACGGCCTCACCCAGGAGGACGTCAACCTCGTCATGTCACACGTCAACTCCTACCCCAGGCGCTCAATAGGCGACAAGACGCCGTTCGACCTCTTCGAGGCCATCTACGGCGGGGGCATACTCGGGAAACTTGGCATCTCGAAGATCCCGCCGAACGAGGTCACGCTGCGCCCGCAGCTTCTCGGCGACAAGTGCGTTGTCCCCCAGACCACCATCCTGGAGGGCCTCGCCCAACCCATCGCCGGGAACAAGAAACCGTAGCGCGGCCCTGACATACTAAACGCATAACTCTGTTGCGTTTAATGCTTCCAAAGCCGGTTGCGTTTTCTTTGCCAAAAACAATGGGAACGCAACGGGTAGGGCGGGGTGTGCCCCACAGCCTCCAAAAACACCACGAAAAACGCCCCTTGGCTGACTAAACGCCATGCAAAATCACCCTCAATGGCAATCCTCGCCTCTTTTTGTCGCGTTTACTCTGACAATGTTGCGTTTAACTTGAGAATTGACCCCCCTGTCGAATTTTCCTCACACTTATTTTGTTTCGCCACAAGTGTGAGAAGAACATCCGCTTGATTTTCCTCACACTTTTTGTGCGCCTCCTTGCCGCATGGGGCGCTTGCACCAAACCTATACTAAATTTCGCCCGAGGGCTCAACCCCATAAGTTTGATATAATCTTCGCCCATGTTTAAAGTTCGCAGGATAGAGGAACTGACGCCCGTGGAGTGGCAGCTGCTGGCGCTGATGTCGCTCTTCGAGTCTTCCCTAGAATGGGTGGCCTGGCGCGAAGTCCTCCGCGTCTCGTGCGGCTCGCCGGAGCCGACCGACGCCGAGATGAACCTCGCCTACCGCACGCTCGCCGCCGAGGGCCGTATCCGCGCCCTCTACGGCTCTTGTCTGAAACTCCAGATGTACGAACAGGACATCGCGATGATTCGCCGCCTCGCGGCCGCGGCCTTCGGTGAAATCAATTTCGACAACGCCTTCCTTCTTGTCCGCCACGCCGCGCTGGCGTCGAACAGATCCTCCAAGGCCTTTCCCGAAAAGCCCCTCGAAGACGACCGCCTGCGCCAGCTCGAATACTACTCCGACCTCAACCTCAAGGGGCGCTTCGCCGAGAGCCTGGACGCCTTCGTCGAGGAGACAGGCGACATTCCCGCTTCCTGGCGCGACGACCAAGACGCCCCATACAGCAACTGGAGCCTCACCCCGCCGCCCCTAACGGACGAACTCCGCCTTCCGCTCGATCTCGAACAGGCGCTGCTGGAGGGGAAGCCTGTCGGCGACCGGCTGGACCGCATCGTCGCCGCAGCGGAAGCCCACGCGACGCTCCGCTCGAAAACTTTCGCGCGCCTCATCGCGGCGCTTTTCGTCTGGGCCGGGCGCGGTGACCTTCTCGAATGCTACGCCGCCCTTACGGTGAACGGCAACTCACTTGAAGAAGCCACGGCCTTTGCCCGGAGCTTCTTCGGCGAAGGCTGGCGGCGCATGCCCACCGGCGCCGTGGATATTTTCCTTGAAGGCTCCATGGCCGAAAGGACGCTCATCGCATTTCTCGCGGCGCGTTTCGCAAAGGCCCCGTCGCGGCTATGCGAGGCCATCGCCAACATCCGCCGCTACTATGACGAATCGTCGTTGGCGCCGCTCTGGAAGGGTGTCGAATCGGCCATGATGGGTGGCCGGACAACCGTTCCCAACAAGGCGGAGACGCCTCTCGGCTGGCTGGGCGTGACCATCGCCCACGCCCTCAGCGAGCGCCCCGCCGTCCGCACCAACTTCAAGGGGGTGCAGGAGGCGCTTGACTTCGCCATAACGGCGGCACAGGCCGGATGGCTCTTCCTCGCGGCGCAGATGGGGGGCCTGCTTGCGCAGTATCCGGAGGTTTCCGAATCGGCTTTGACGCTGTCCAAACTCGCGCCAGGCGACGAACCACTTCTCTGGCTGCGAACGGAGGTGGCGCAGCCATGGGACGCCATACTCGACGACCTCGTCAGCGCCCTCACCCCATTCGTGGAGGCCAAGGGGAAGGCTGCGCCCAAAAAGAGAAAAACGGGAAAAATCCTTTCCGCTATCCTTGAAATGGAAAGCCTTCCAATCAATGAGCCCTCCTTCCACGATGGCGACAAGGCGTTCAGCCTTCAGGAAATCGACCTTGCGCTTCTGCGCAAGTCGCAAGTCTCGGATCCCCCGCCCATAAAGCCATGCACGTGGCGCGCCTTGAAGAAAGCCCTCGCTGACGACGAGCTAGAACTTCCCTCCGCAAGCGCGGCGGCTCTCTCGAAATGGGTGGCAAGCGTGAGGAAATACGGCGGAGAAGGCGACCTTGCCAGTGCCTTAGGCGACGAACGGGCACCTTTGCTCGACATCCTGCTCGACGCAGGCAACGCGCTTGTCTGGTCGGTCATCGCCGGCAGTTATTTCAACCTTCAGGAATGGTATGTGGACAAATTAGGCATAGGTTACAAGGGCAGGGATTACGATGGGCCCAAGCCCGTGCCGATTGCGGCCGCAGACATCGAAGTGCGCGACATCGAACTGGACACGGAGTCCAGGCCCGACGGCTCCCTGCTCATGCGGATGCCGCGTCTGGCGTGGGAGGCAACCGACAACCCTCTGATTGTTAAGTCCGAGGGCCGCTACATTTGGTGGCGCGTCACGCCTCCGCTGAAGGCGGTCCTTAACGTCATCGATGGCTACTCCGGCAGGCAGACGCGCGAAGTCACCATACCCGCCGGCGGCGCGGAGAAGGCCCGCGCCATCCTCACCGAGGCGGCGAAGGCGGGGCTGCCCGTCCATGGCGCGGTCACGGCCGTTGGCGACGGCAACTCGCTGCCGCGCGTGGCCGGCGGGGCTGGTCTCGTCGCTCGTCTCGACCGGCGCGAAGAGGCCCTTCGCCTCTCCCTGCGCTCGCGGCCCTCGCCCGAAGTGCGCGACCTGCTTTTCCCGCCTGGACGCGGCAGGGCTGAGGTCGCGGTGTCGCGGCCGGAAAGTCCGTTTATCCTCGTGCGCGACATCAAGGCGGAGACGGCGGCAGCCGACATCGTGCGCACGGCGCTGGCAGACTTCGAAGGCGAGCGCGAGGGCGAAAGCGAGTGGGCGACCGAAGACCCGGCTCGCGAACTCGCCATGCTTGACGCCCTGCACGCGGCCGTCGCGGCCTCCAATGGCGGCCTTGAGGCGGAGTGGCGCGCGCAGCCTTCCGACCGCACCATGCTCCGCGCCGTGAAGAACGGCCGACTCAAGGGCGGCCGCGACGGCAACTGGTGGCTGGAGCTGCAAGGCGATTTCGAACTCGACGACGGCAGCCGCGTCGCCCTGCGCGAACTGCTGGAGGCGCTCCCGCTGCGCGTTGGCGGCTACATCCCGCTTGGAGGCCGCGCATGGCTGAAGCTCTCTGCCACGCTGAAGAAGCGACTGGAGGCGCTGTCTGCGGCGGCCACCGTCGAAAAAGACGAAGTCCATGTCAGCCGCGCCGCGCTGCCAATGCTTGGCGACGCCTTCAATGACGGCGACGATGGCGAAGAACAGGGCGACGCTCCGCAGCTGCCCGAAAACATGGTTGAGGCGGCGGCGAAGATTTCGGCAGGGCTGGCCACGAACCACGATGTGCCGGAGGGCCTCGCCGCCCGCCTGCGCCCCTACCAGCTGGAGGGCTTCGAGTGGCTGGCGCGCCTCGCCGCATGCGGCCTTGGCTCATGCCTGGCCGACGACATGGGTCTCGGCAAGACGGTCCAGTTGCTGGCGCTTCTGCTTGAACGCGCCGACGAAGGGCCGTCGCTCGTGGTCGCGCCGGCAAGCGTCTGCGGCAACTGGTGCGCCGAGGCCGGGCGTTTCGCCCCCTCGCTGCGCGTGGTGCGGGCGGCCGACTCGGCCACGCTCCCGGAAAAACTTGGCCCGCGCGACCTCGTCGTCACAAGCTACGGCCTTCTCACGAGCCGCACCGAACAGTTCGAGGCCGTGCAGTGGAACGGCGCAATCCTAGACGAAGCCCAGGCGATCAAGAACGCCGAGACGCACCGCGCGGAATCCGCCAAGCGCCTCCGCTCGTCGTGGCGCTGCGTGGCAACCGGAACTCCGGTGGAGAACCGCCTTTCCGACCTCTGGAGCCTCTTCGACTTCCTCAACCCAGGGCTGCTAGGGTCGCTGCCTTCGTTCAGGCGGCGCTTCCTCGACAAGGCAGGACGCCCCACGCCCGCGCTGCGGACGCTTGTGAGGCCGTTGATCCTGCGCCGCGTCAAGGGCGAAGTGCTCCACGATCTGCCGCCGAAGACGGAAATCACCCTCACCGTGGAGCCGCATGAGGCCGAACGCGCGGCCTACGAGTCGCTTCGCGAAAAGGCGTTCGATGAATTCGAGTCCGGCGCGAAAGGCGCCAGGATGAAGATACTCGCGGCCCTAACGCGACTGCGGCGCTTTTGCTGCTCGCCGTCGCTCGTGGTGGCTGGCGCCGGAACTGGCGCAAAACTTGAGGCGCTGGAATCCCTGCTCGCCGAACTGCGCGACAACGGCCACCGCGCCCTCGTCTTCAGCCAGTTCACCGACGTGCTGGCGCTCGTCAAGCCGATTCTGGAGCGCAACGGCTGGGGCTACGAATACCTCGATGGCTCGACGCCGCAGAAGGAGCGGATGCGTTGCGTGGAAGACTTCCAGCGCGGCGCGGCGCCATTCTTCCTCGTCAGCCTCAAGGCGGGCGGAACGGGCCTCAACCTGACTGCCGCCAGCTATGTCGTGCTGCTCGACCCCTGGTGGAACCCGGCGGTGGAGAACCAGGCGGCAGACCGCGCGCACCGCATTGGCCAGCGCAACCCGGTCACGGTCTATCGCCTTGTGATGAAGGGAACAATCGAGGAGAAGGTGCTTGAACTGCATGGCGAGAAGCGGATGCTCTCGGACGCCGTCCTCGACGGCACCTCCGACGCCGCTTTATCCGAAGAAGATCTACTTGCCATTCTTAATGGGAAATGATAGAATCTTATTTTACTTTTTTCATTAGCCTTTAGTGAAAATGATGTCGCCAATCATATTGGGTCTCCCCAAGGGGAGTTTGCAGGAAGCGACCTTCGCGATGATGCGCAAGGCCGGATTCACCATTGTCTGCGGCTCCCGCAGCTACCTTCCTTCGTGCGATGACCAGGACCTGAAGTGCCGCCTTCTGCGCCCGCAGGAGATTCCGCGCTACGTCGAACTTGGCCTCCTTGACGCCGGCATTACCGGCTACGACTGGATTTACGAGAACAACGCCGACGTGGTCGAGGTCTGCGAACTCTGCTACTCCAAGAGCACGTCCCGCCCAGTGCGCTGGGTGATCGCCGTTCCGAACGACTCCCCGATAAAGTCCATCCAGGACCTGAACGGCAAGCGCATCTCCACCGAGGCTGTCGGCCTCACGCGCCGTTTCCTTGAAGCGAACGGAATCAAGGCCGAGATCGAGTTCTCCTGGGGCGCCACCGAGGTCAAGGCCCCCGAGCTGGTCGATGCGATCGTCGATCTCACCGAGACTGGCAGCTCCCTCCGCGCCAACAACCTTCGCATCCTTGAAACCATCCTAACCTCCACCACCCGCCTCATCTCCAACAAGGCCGCCTGGCAGGATCCCGGCAAGCGCGCCAAGATGGAGCAGCTCGCCATGCTGATGTCCGGCGCGCTGGAAGCCGAATCGCGCGTCCTTCTCAAGATGAACGTCCCGGCCTCGCGCCTGGCGGAGATCGTCGAAGTCCTCCCCTCGCTCCATGCGCCTACGGTCAACGCGCTCAACGCGAACGGCTGGCACGCGGTGGAATCGGTCGTCGAGGAAGTCAAGGTGCGCGAAATCGTCCCGGCTCTGCGCGAGGCAGGCGCGACGGGCATCATCGAACTGCCGCTGAACAAGATCATTTTCTGACCGCCGCGCGTGCGGAGGTCATCCAACCGGAACAAAAGAAGTCCGAAATTAGTAAAAGCAGGAGAAAAACGTGGGCTCGATCAAGAAGAAACGCCGTGCGAAGATGTCAAAGCATAAGCACAACAAGCGTCTAAAGGCGAATCGCCACAAGAACAAGTAGTCTCCTGCACAGTGCGCCGGACCCGCACGGCGCTTTCTGCGAGCCATGAAGATCCACCAGATCGTCGCCGGCTACCGCAAATACGACGCCATCAGCGACGTCGCCAACTTGCTGCGGGATGTCGTCCGCTCCTGGGGAAACGGGGGCGCGATATACTGCTCTCCGGGGAATGTCGCCCCGGAGAGCCGTTCTGGTATTCACGACCTCGCAGCCCTTCCGCGCGAGGTCGCACCCGACGACATAGCCATTTTGCATCTCTCGATAGGGTGCAAGGCCAACGAGGTGTTCGCCGGCCTCAAGTGCAGGAAGGCCATCATCTACCACAACATCACGCCGCCCGAATACTTCGACCTCACCAACCGCTCCACGGCGGCCACCCTCCGCGAAGGGCGCCGCCAGATGAAGGCGCTCGCAGGCGTGGCCGACCTCAACGCCGCCGTCAGCGCCTTCAACGCCGCCGAACTTACCGCCGCCGGCTACCGCGACGTCAAGGTGTTCCCGCTTCCAATTGACCTGAAGCGCTTCGCGCAGGGAGCCTTTGGCCCCAAAGACCTCCTCTTTGACCGCCAAGGCGGCGACTTCAACATCCTCTTTGTAGGGCGCTTCGCCCCGAACAAGCGAATCGAGGAACTGGTCAAGGTCTTCTACTACCTCTCGAAGATCGAACCCCGCGCCCGGCTCTTCCACATCGGCGCCATGGTTGGCATGGAGGCCTACTCATCCATCGTCACGGTCTATGCGGAGATGCTGCGCCTCCAACGCGTCCATTTCCTAGATGTCGTGACCCAGGAGTCGCTCAACGCCGCCTACGAGAACGCCGACGCCTTCCTCTGCATGAGCGACCACGAGGGCTTCTGCGCCCCGCTGGTGGAGGCAATGCTCCACAACGTTCCGATTTTCGCGCTGGCCACTTCCGCCGTTCCAGAGACTCTTGGCGGCGCCGGCGTCCTCTTTGGAACGCCGCCCGACTACCCGGCCATCGCCGAGACAATCACCCATGTCCTGAACACGCCCAGGCTGAAGGCCTCGATTCTACGGCGACAGGAACAGCGCATAAACGAAATCCGCTCGCGCGACATCTCCGCAGAGTTCGCCGCCCTGCTCCGCCCGCTTCTCTAGTGCCCCAGCTGCTTTCTCGCACCCTCGGCGGCCCTGTCAATGCAATCCTGGATGCTTTCCGCGAAGCGGCTCTCCCCGCGCCAGAATGGCAGGGCCCCCGGGAACTCGATCAAATCGCCACCCACGAATTGCTCCGTGGCGATGGCTGCGGCGCCTTTGCCGCTGTCCGCTTGCAGTCCACCCTCGGCCTTGCCCCCTTCTCCGCCGACATCCCCGTAGAGGTCTTGCTCGCTCACCCCGCGAAACTTCAGCAGAAGCAGCGGGTTGGCATCGAAGACCTCCACCAGCAGGAACATCACGGCCGCCGCATGCTTGCAGAAGTGGGCGCCATCGGGGCAGGAGCAGTCCGCCGTAAGCGGCGCCAGCTCGGACGGCGTCAGCGGCAGCCCCTCCGCCCTGAAGCGCGTCTCCACTTCCTCCGGCAAGTCGCCGACAAGCATCCGCGCAAGCAGCATCGGCCGCGCCTGAAGGCTCTCGACCAGCTTCGCCTTCGTCTTCCCCTTCATCGCCTCGCAGAGGATGCGGCAGCGGTAAGGTTCGTAGTCGCTGCCTTGCACAATCGCCTCCACGACTCCCGGCGCGACCTCCAGGCTTCTCACGTTGCCGCCGGTGGCATACTGCCGCCCGCGCCCGATTCGCGCCCCCATCTGCAGCGATTCCATGTAGTCGCGCCACTGCCGCGACCAGCGCCGCTTTGGCGGACGCGACCGCGTCGCCTGCATGCGCAGGCCGAAGTGTCGCTCAAAGTCGGTGAGTTTGCCGTTGTCGCCCATGGTGTCAGATGAGATAGAGTTTCCGCGCCTTTATGTAGCGAAGCACCGCCTCGTCGAGGAACGGCGCGGCGTCCATGCCACGCGCAAGGCGTTCGCGCACCTGCGAGGCCGAGACGTCAAGCATCGGCGCGTCGATGATGTCCGCCAGCAGCGCCCGCGCCGTGTGCGCCGGCAAATGCAGGTCTTCCGGCGTCGGCGTGATGGCCGAGCCGGGGCGGCGAAAGGTCACGAACCTGCAAAGCGAGGTGATTTCAAGAGGGTTCCGCCAGCGCCAGAGCGACAGCAGCGAATCCATCCCCGCCACGAAGAAGAGGTCGTCCCTATGCCTTAGCTCCTTCCAGCGGCGCAGTGTCTCGACGGTGAAGGAAACGCCGCCACGCCGCAGCTCGCAGTCCGAGACGCCGAAGCGCATCTCGTTCCGCGTCGCCAGGCGCAGCATGGCGAGCCGGTCTTCGTCCGAAGCCTCCATCGCCCCGCGTTTCA
Organism: Kiritimatiellia bacterium; assembly: GCA_017962605.1. GTDB lineage: Bacteria > Verrucomicrobiota > Kiritimatiellia > RFP12 > JAAYLN01 > RGIG5952. The sequence goes on from JAGCUY010000073.1 coordinate 26,155, forward strand.
GCGGCGACACCTTGGCCGGCACAAACCAGAGCCTCTCCAGCCGCAGCCGCGCCACCGCCTCGCGCGCAATCGCGAGGTGGCCGGAGTGCACCGGGTCGAAGCTTCCGCCGAATATGCCGATCCTGCCCATCGTCGCGGCTACGCCTACTTGCGGCGCGTCTCCTTGGAGAACTCCCCGACAACGCGCATTTCCTCGTCGCGTGCGTCGATGAGCGAGATGTCATAGCGCTCGCCGCCGGGCGGAACCGTGACAACGACATGGCAGCCCGTGCGGCACTGCTCCGGAACGAAGCGCCACCACGGGCGCTCGCCATCTGCCCGCACCGGCAGGACCGTAGGCAAGAACAGAGGCTGCTCGTCATCAGGCGCGCCGGGAACGAGGAGCGACTCCATCGTGTCGTCGGTGCAGTGGAGGTTGTCCCACACGCATGCGACATAGGCGTCCGACCGCAGGGCTGCGGCAAGGGCGCTTCCCATGGCGTGGTGGCCGTGGTGGTTTATCTTGGCCACGTCGCAGCGTCCGACGGCCTCGCCGAGGTAGTCCTCGACGAAGACCTCGCGACCGTCTGGGCCCGGGAAGCGGTCGCTGAAGTCGCCGCCAAGGAGCATGCGGAAATTTCCATAGCGAACGACCATGCCCAGGCTCATGGCGTTTTCGTTGAGCACCGAGGGGTGCTCGCGCGCTATGCGCTCGGCGTAGAGGTCGCGAATGGTCCCATCGGGAATCGCCAGACGGCCATTTGCGCAGACATTGCGGATTTCAAGCCCCTCCGCGCCGCCGTGCTCCGCCGTGAACTGGTCCGTTGCGCCAAGGCGGAATGGCTCTGCGACAAGGCCGTCGCGCCGGCGCAAGTCTTCCCAAAGGGCGCGGATATGCTGGATCACCACCCCCAGCTCGCCCTTGGATGGCGTTATCGGGTCGTCGTAACCTGGAACGCCCCTGTCGGTGCCGCGGCGGAAGTGCAGATACTCGGCGGCCAGGCCGAACCCGCTTCTGGCACAGTCGCCTATCGCCTTGACGCTCTCGCCGAAGACAGAGCGGTACTTCTGCCAATAAGGCGTTCCCGAATGGTCGCCGTGGAAGTGGGTCAGGATGGCCCAATCGACATCCGCGCCATTGGGGTTCACGCGCAGGACGTAGCGGGCGACCCACTCGCCGGCCAGACGCTCAGGCCCGGGAACGACCGGCACGGCATGCGGCCCGCGGGTGATGGCGGCCTGGTCGCCACAGTCGATGAGCATCGAGGTGGAGTCCGGGAGAATGGCGAATATGGACTCGCCAACGCCAGTGTGGATGAAGTGGATCTGAAGTTCGCCGCGGCGCCAGCCGCGCCACTTTGGATTGGATGGGGAAGACAATTTCATGCACTAAGGATTATAGCATTTATCCTATGGACAGGTCGGGAGCGACTTTGACCGTCGAGCCTTCAGGATACTTGCCGGCGATGATGGCGCGCGCAATGGGCGTCTCCAGTTCGCGCTGGATTGTCCGGCGGATCGGCCGCGCACCGTAAACCGGATCGAAACCGATCTCCGCTATCTTCGCCACCGCGCCGTCGGCAAGCTCCAGTGTCAGCCGCTGGTCAGCAAGCCGCCGCCGCAGTTCCGCAAGCTGCAGCTCCACGATCTTCGCGATCTCCCCCTTGCCGAGCGACTTGAAGATCAGCGTCTCGTCAAGGCGGTTGAGAAACTCCGGCCTGAATGCCTGCTTCAGCAGCCCCGTCACCTTTTCGCGCACGCCTTCATCGACCTCGCCATGTCCTTCGGCTATGAACTCCGAGCCGAGGTTGCTGGTGAGGATGAGAATGGTGTTCTTGAAATCGACGGTGCGCCCATGGCCGTCGGTCAGGCGGCCGTCGTCGAGCACCTGCAGCAGGACGTTGAAGACGTCTGGGTGCGCCTTTTCGATTTCGTCGAGCAGGACGACGCTGTATGGCTTGCGCCGCACGGCCTCGGTGAGCTGCCCGCCTTCCTTGTAGCCGACATATCCCGGAGGCGCGCCGACGAGGCGTGACACGGAGTATTTCTCCATTTATTCCGACATGTCGATGCGGACGATGCTGTCCTCGCTGTCGAAGAGTTCAGCGGCGAGAGACTTGGCGAGTTCCGTCTTGCCCACGCCCGTCGGGCCGAGGAAGAGGAATGCGCCAATGGGTCGCCGCGCGTTGCGGATGCCGGCACGCGACCGCAGCACGGCGTCGGACACCGCCTCGACCGCCTCGTCCTGGCCAATGACGCGGGTCTTGAGCGCCTTGTCCAGATCAAGCAGCTTCTCGCGTTCGCCGGCCATGAGGCGCTGCACAGGAACGCCCACCCAGCGCGACACGACTTCGGCGATTTCGGCCTCTGTCACGGCCTCGCTGGTGAGGGTCTGGCCGCCGCCTTCGTGGAGCTTGGCGCGCGCCGCCTCCAGCTGGCGCTCCAGTTCAGGAATCGTCCCGTAGCGCAACTTCGCGGCGGCTTCGTGGTCGTATTCCCGCTCGGCGCGGTCGTAGTCGCGACGCGCCTTGTCGAGTTTCTCGCGCAGGTCCTTCGTGGTGTCGCGGACCTTCTTCTCGTTCTGCCACTGCGCCTTCATCGCGTCGGCGCGCGACTTCAGTTCCGCCAGTTCCTTGCGCAATTCCTCAAGCCGCGCCGCCGAGGCGGCGTCCTTCTCTTTCTTGAGGGCCGTCTCCTCAATTTCAAGCCGCGTCACCTTGCGGGTGAGCTCGTCGAGCTCCGATGGCATGGAGTCCATCTCCGTGCGGATCGAGGCGCAGGCTTCGTCCAGCAGGTCGATGGCCTTGTCGGGCAGGAAACGGTCCTGCACATAGCGGTCGGACATCGTCGCGGCCGAGACGAGCGCGCCGTCGGTTATCTGCACGTTGTGGTGCTTCTCGAAGGAATCCTTGATGCCGCGCAGGATGGAGATCGTGTCCTCAACCGAGGGCGGATCAACCGTTACCGGCTGGAAGCGCCGCTCGAGGGCCGCGTCCTTCTCCATGTACTTGCGGTATTCGTCAAGGGTGGTGGCACCAATGCAGTGGAGCTCGCCACGCGCCAGCATCGGCTTGAGCATATTGCCGGCGTCGGTGGAGCCTTCGGTCTTGCCCGCCCCGACGATGGTGTGGATTTCATCGATGAAGAGCAGGGTCCGGCCTTCGGACGATTTGATTTCCGTAAGCACGGCCTTCAGGCGCTCC
>JAGCUY010000008.1 GCA_017962605.1 Kiritimatiellia bacterium
GGGAACACCCGGACAGGGTCTACCACTGGGCGAGAGGCCCCGGCATCCCGGCGGAGAACAACCGCGCGGAACGCGGCGTGAGGGGGCTGGTCATAGCCCGCAAGACGAGCTTCGGGGGCCAGTCCGAGGAGGCCCTTCGGGTGCGCGAGGTCAACCAGGCCGTCATGGAGACGCTGGCCCTGCGCTACGACGACCCGGCCGCGAAGCTCGCGCAGGCCCTCGACATCTACGCCTCGACGGGAAAGAAATCTGCCGTGCGCGACTTCCTCTTCCCAAGAGCCGGGCGGTTGGACTGTGCGCAGCATCAGGCGTAGCGGTAGCGGAGCCCCTTTGCCAACCATCGGAGTTTCACACCCCCGCTGTTCAGTGACGCATTACAGGGCGCATCCGCGAATCGTGCAAGGACTACGAAATCACCACGACACCTACGAACGCCTTTGACGCGATGCCTTGACGCATAGCGCCACGATTCGCGCGATTTTCCGCATGAATCTGCGATATTCCGCTATCTCCGTCCTGATGCGCGGCACGTCGGCGGCCCTGACGTACTCGCTGCGGCTCTTTCCGCCCATCGTGTAGCTCAGCTGCCAAAACGGGGTCTTGCGCTCGTCGGGGTTCCTGAACTGACGTGAAAGCGACCCTGGGCGCATCGGCCCCGTCTGCGCCAGCGACGACAGCAGTCCCGCTATCTCGCCCTCGATTTTGTTTCGTCTCGCCATTGACATTCCTCCGCGTTTCGGCTAATATAGTAGCATTCAAATGCTACCAAGTCAAGGAGGCAAGAATGGGAAAAGAAGGAAACGACGGCGCCAAGGCCGCCGAGGTGGCCGAGGCGAGGCGCAGGTTCGCCGAGATGGAGCGCGGCCAGTGCGCCAGGATCAGGGAGGCCGCCCGCAAGGACTACGAGGAGTGGCTCAGGCTGGAGGCGGGCAAGGCGAAGCTCGTCGGGTCCGACGGGCGTCCCCTGACCCGGCTGCGCCGCACCACGGTCATGGCGACGTCGCCGTTCGGCCCTGTCGAGGTCGAGGTGAAGAAGGGCTACGACCGTGCTGCCGGCAGGTGGGTCTGCCCGGCGAAGGAGAGACTGGGTCTCGTAAAAAAAAAGACGTGACACCGGAGGCGGAGGCGTCTGTGGCCACCCTCGCGGTGGAGGCCAGGAGCTATGGCGCGGCGGAGCGACTCTCGCTGCGCCTGCTCGGCTTCTCCATTTCCGACACGACCATCAACGACAGGGTCGTGGATGGCGTCGGGGGCGCGGGCATGCCGGAGCCGCCGCTGCCGGACGGGCGCGGAGACGGCATCGTGGCCGAGGCGGACGGCTGGATGGCGAGATTCCGCGAGGATGGATGGGCGAAGGACGGACGCAAGGACGGACAATGCGCCTATGCGTGGCACGAGGTGCGCTCTGGCGTCGCCTACTTCGCCGACGACTGCATGGACGTGTCGGAGGGGCGCAGGGAGATCGCCTGGAAGCTGCCCGTCACGGCCTTCCCCGGCGACGACGCCAACGCCCTTGGCGCGACGCTGTACGAGGCGGCCTGCCACCTCGGCTACCGGAAGTGCCAGCGGGCGTGCTGGGTCTCCGACGGGGGCAAGCCGCTGTGGGGCCAGTACAAGATGCGCTTCTCGCGCGGGAAGAACCACGCTATGGGGCTCCTCGACCTCTACCACAACATGGAGCACGTCTCGGCGTTCGCCCTCGACCTGTTCGACGGAGACGCCGAAAAGGCCGCAAGATGGGCCGGCGACTCGAAGACCATGCTGAAGGAGAAGGGAGGCCGGGATTTCCTCAGGCGGGTGGAGAGGGCGATAAGGAAACATGGCAAGAACGACGAGGCGAAGAGAAAGCGGCTCGACGAGGCCGCGCAGTACTTCAGAGACCACAGGCGGCACATGAACTACCCGCTGGCATCCAAGCTAGGCTTCCCAGTCGGCAGCGGCGCAATGGAGTCGCAGTGCTCGCAGTTCCAGGGCAGATTTAAGCGGACGGGGCAGTACTGGTCGCGCAAGGGGTTCAGGGCCCTCATTGTCGCTTTCATCTGGAACTCGGTGGATATGCTCGACCAGCTGATGGCGGCGTGATTGCTCCCTGCACGATTCGCGGATGCGCCCTGAATTTTCCGGGACAACCCGTAATCACCATTTTCCGAAGGTGCGGATCTTGATGTTGCGGAACTCGACCGTGCCGCCACCCGGGGCGAGAACTATGCGCCCCTGCAATTCGGCGTCGTCACGCTTCTTCCGGTCGATGATCCGCCCGTCGAGCCAATGCGTGATCGGCTTGCGGCGTGCGACAATGCGGACCGTCTGCCACGCATGCGGATCGTTTGCGTCGGACGGCGGCGTGAGCGGATAGGCAATCGACGTGTCAGTGTTCGTCTCAGCGTTGTGGAAATAGAGAATCTTCACCGCCGCACCCGGCGCCAGACGATAATCGGCCTTGAAGTCAAAATCCTTGAAGGAAACCGCCGTACGTATGGGGTCGGCCTCCGGCTGCGCCACGAGCGCGTCGTTCGCCACATACCATCCGCGCGCCGTGAAGTTCGAGCAGCCGGCCGATACGCCCACCCAACCATTGGAGGGAAAGTCGCCCTCCCAAAGAAGAGTCCATCCCTGGACCTCCTCCTCGTTTGTCAACACGTTGGGCTTCGGCTCGCCCTTGAACAGGGCGCACCCGCACAAAACGGCAATCGCCGCAACACACA
>JAGCUY010000074.1 GCA_017962605.1 Kiritimatiellia bacterium
GCAAGCCCGCCGAGTGGCGCATCGCGCCGCCGGCCGCGCCCAACGCCACATGGACGGCCACCCGCGCCGCCGATGGAGCGACCATCTACCTCCTCCCCGCCAGCCAGGTGGCCACAGGCGACCGCCTCGAACTTCTCGGCTACTACGGCGAGGCGCAGGTGCCCGACGGTCTCCCGCTAAAGGAGACGGCGCGCCTCATGGCGAAGGCCGGATATGCCGTTGCCCTCGCATGGGGGCGCGGCAAGTGGCTCTTCAAACGTGCGGCCATAGTCCGCGACTTCCTCTGCGACCCAGAGATGCGGCGCATCGCGCCATTCGTCTGCGACTGCGCACTGCGGCCATGGTTCTGGCCCGAGCCGCTTTTTGGGCTTGCCCGGCGCAACGGATTCCGCATCCTCTCCGGTTCGGATCCCCTGCCCGGCGCCGGAAACGAGCGCAACGCCGGTCGCCGAGCCATGATGGTAGAGGCTTTGCCCCATGCCCTCCCTTGACCATGAGCGCGAACTTGGCAATCCCGTAATGGGCATCGACGAAGCCGGGCGTGGCCCGCTCGCTGGCCCAGTCGTGGCGGCCGCCGTATCACTTCCCCTTGCGCTTGCAGGCGAACTCATCACAGGCGCATGGGCGAAGGTGAACGACTCGAAGAAACTCACCGCAGCCAGACGCGACGCCCTCGCCGAAACGATCAAGGCCACGCCCGGCTGCCTCTGGGCCATCGCCTCAGCCTCTCCAGAAGAGATAGACCGCCTGAACATCCTCAAGGCCACGCACCTCGCCATGCGCCGCGCCGCGCTCGCCCTAGCGGAGAAGGCGCCTGCCAGCGCATGTCCTGTCTGCACACAACCTGCTGGCGGCGCATGTCCTGATTCGCAGGCTCCGTCCTGCGTACCCCCCTTCTCCATCCTTGTCGATGGGCTACCGGTGCCATCCCTCCCCTTCCCTTCGCGCAATCTCGTGAAGGGCGATGCAAAGTCGCTCTTCATCGCCGCGGCGTCAATCCTCGCCAAAACTGCGCGCGATGACTATTGTCTGGAGATGGAGACGAAATATCCCGGCTACGGCTTCGCCCGCCATAAGGGCTACCCGACAGCCGAGCACCTTGAGGCGCTGCGACGCCTCGGCCCCTGCCCCGAGCACCGCCGCTCCTTCGGCCCCGTCAGGGAGCAGTGGCTCTGGTAGCCCTCCGCCAGCATCCCCGCCTTTTTGCTATACTGTTTTCCGCTATGAAAAAGGAATCGCGCACCGCCGCGAAAAAAAGCCCGGCCTCGGCACCGACCCCAAGAAAGCGCTTCCCGCTGGAACGCCGTCCGCTCTTTACGGCGCTTTTCGCCGGAAACTCCGTTGCGGAACTAATCCGCAACTCCCGCGCCGCCCACTGGCAGGGCGCCGACGCCGTCTGCGCCGAATTGGCATGCCTGCCGCGCGAGGAGCGCACGGTCGAGGCGCTGCGCCCATTCATGACGGCCACGCCGCTCCCCACGATGTGCTGCCTCTACCGCAACGACCACCTCAAACAGGACGACGACGCGCGCCAGAAGGACCTTCTCACCGCGCTGGAGGCCGGAGCCGCCTGCATCGACGTGATGGGAGACCTCTACGACCCCTCGCCGCGCGAGTGGGCGCGCAAGTCAGCCGCCATCGCGAAGCAGAAGCGCCTCATCGCCAAGATACACGAGGCCGGGGCGCAGGTCATTATCTCAGCGCACCTCTACGCATTCGTCGAGCCGGAGGAGGTCCTGGCCCAGCTCAAGGACTTTGAAAAGCGCGGCGCCGACATCGTGAAGCTCGTGCAGACCGCCGACACCGAGGAGGAGTTCCTCGCCGCACTGCGCGCCACTTTTCTCTGCCGCCGCGAGCTGAAGACGCCATTCGTCCACCTTGTCTCCGGCGCATTCGCCGCGCTCCACCGCCTCATCGCCCCTTCTCTCGGCCTTGCGCTCACCTTCGCAAAGCTCGACCCGCGCGACGCCATCCCAATGCCGCCGCTCGCCAACCTCAAAGGTGTTTTCGAAAACCTCAGATTCCAACTGCCATGAAAAAAGTCCTCGTTCTCGGCGCCTCGGGCGCCATGGGACGCTATGTCGTCCCGCTCCTCGCTGAAAAATGCTACGCCGTCGATGCCGTCGCGCTCGACGCCCCCGACCCCTCCGCCGACCCGGCCGGCGTCCGCCGCATCCAGGGCAACGCCAAGGAGGAGGCATTCCTACTCCCACTCCTCGAAAACCACTACGACGGCATCGTGGATTTCCTCGTTTACCCCACGGGCGAGATTGCCCGCAAGCTACCGCTCATGGACGCCTCGACGGGCCACTACATCTACCTTTCCAGCTACCGCGTCTATGACGGCAAGGACGTTCCCGTGCGCGAGGACTCGCGCCTCCTCATCGACACGGCCGACGACATCGTCCTGCGGAACTCGGACGACTACAGCGTTTACAAGGCACGCGGCGAACGGATCCTGAAGGCCCTTGGCCGGAACAACTGGACGGCCGTCCGCCCGTCGATCACCTACTCTACATACCGCTACCAGCTCACCACGCTTGAGGCGCCGCTCGTCGTGGGCCGCGCCGACCGCGGCAAGGCGGTCGTGCTGCCGGAATCGGCGCGCGACATACGCGGCACGATGACCTGGGCCGGCGACAACGCCCGCTTCCTCGCTGACCTCCTCTTCAACGAAAAGGCGCTTGGCGAGGCCTTCACCCTGGCGACGGCGGAAAACCACACCTGGGGCGAGATCGCCGACATCTACGCCTCCCTGCGCGGCCTCAAGGCCGTCTGGGCGCCGGAGGAGGACTACCTGCGAATCATGATCGCCGACCCCTGGAACCTTGGCGCCGCCTGGCAGCTGCGGAACGACCGCCTCTTCAACCGCGTCATCGACAACTCCAAGGTGCTGGCGGCGACGGGCCGGTCGCAGTCCGACCTCATGCCGCTCGCCAAGGGTCTGGAAATGGAACTCGCCCGCGTCCCCCGCGACTACGAATGGAATGCGCCGTGGCTCGCCAACC
>JAGCUY010000009.1 GCA_017962605.1 Kiritimatiellia bacterium
GCACCTCATCCAGGGCGGCGCGGGCGCCGGAGAGCGCCTGGACGGCGGCGTCCGCGCGGCGCTCCGCGTCGGCCACGTCGTCCTCCATCTCCTCGAGGTGGCTCTGCTCGGCCGCGACGAGCGCCTCGTCGTCGGCAATCTCCATGTGGCGGGAGAAGGGGTTCACGCCCGCGTCGTCGCGCCAGACCTCGCACCGTCCGCCAGGGGCGAAGACCTCGCCGGCGATGGTGACGACGGTCGCGCCATCGGGAATGGATGCCGGGACCTGTTCGAGCGATTGCGCGAGCATGACGCCATAGAGCATCCTGCGGCCTGTGTCCGCGAAGTCGTCGGCAATTTCTACGAACTTGGCAAGCGGTTCAAGGCCGGAAAGACCGGCCGGTGCGGCATGTTGGCTACCGGCGCCCGCATCCGCCACTACCAGTCGCGCGGGAGCGTTCTTGGCGGACAGGGCGGCTACGATTGAGCGCGCGTCGTCCGCGCCGCGCACCACGATTGCGTCCACCCATGCGCCAAGGGCGGCGGCAAGGGCGGTGCGGTATCGCGGGGCGGCGGTGAACTTTTCGGCCAGGGTGCCGAGGAGCGCGCCGGGTGGAAGGCCAAGGGGATTCGACTCGTCCAGCAGCATCCGCGACCCGGCCTGGAAGGTCTCGGCCTGTTTCTCCTGGTCGCGCAGGAGGGCGATCTTCGCGCGAGCGGCGGCGATGCGCGATGAAATCCGCGCCATCTCCTCGCGTCCGGTGGAGATGGTGGAGCGGAGTTCCTCAAGCAAGCCCTCGGCGGCGGAGCATGAGGATGCCGACTCCTCCTCGCGGTCGCGCAGCGTCTCCACGACGCCTTCAAGGGTGGCGCGGGACTCGTTCAGCACATCGAGGTCGGCCTTGATTTTGTCTCGCTCACCGGCAAGGCGCTCGCTCTGGGCGTCGGCGGCATGGCGCTTGGCGTCCATCGCCGCGAGGCGGCTCTGGAGGAAGGCGCTGCGGCGTTCGCGCTCCACGCTCTCGGCGCGGCGCGACTGGAGATCCTGGCGGAGGGCGTCGATGGCTGAGCGCTCGCCCTCCGTGCGCTCCTGGACGGTCTCGCGCTCCTCGCGGGCGGCGACCACCTCCATGTCGAGGCGCTTGGCGTCCTCGCCGAGGGTCGCCACCTGCTCTTCGAGCTGCACGAGCTGCGTCCGCATTTCGGAAGCCTCGCGGCTGTCGCGGTCGGCCCAGGCGCGGTAGTCGGCGATTCGCTGCTCGCCAATCGCGATCAGGTCCTTTGCATGGTTGAGGTTCGCGGCGTCCTTGGCGGCTATCTCGGCGCAGTCGTTGATTTCGGCCTCGCGCTCCTCGATTTCGGCGCGCATCGAGGCGGTGGCGCCTTCGCGGTCCGTGACCTCGCGCTGGGCCTCCTCCTCGCGGGCGGTTGTTTCGGCGATTTCCCTGGCGATGGCGGCGAGGCGGTTGTCGAAGTCGGCGACGTCGCTGCGCACGGAGAAGAGGTCAAGGGTGCGGAGTTCGGCCTTCAGCCGCTGGAACTTCTCCGCCTTGGCGACCTGGCGTTCGAGGGAGTTGATCTGGCGGCGCAGTTCGCGGAGGACGTCGGTTACGCGGGAGAGATTCGTGTCGGTCTGCTCCAGCTTGCGAATCGCCTCCTTGCGGTCGGCCTTGTATTTGGTGACGCCGGCCGCCTCCTCGAAGATCGTGCGCCGGTCTTCGGGGCGGGATGAGAGGATGGCGTCGATTTGGCCCTGCGCCATCACGGAGTAGCTGGTCGTGCCGATGCCGGTGCCCATGAAGAGACGCTGGATGTCCTTCAGGCGGCATGGGGCCTTGTTGATGAAATAGCCGCTGTCGCCGGTGCGGAAGACGCGGCGGGTGACGGTGACCTCGTTGAACTCCGTGGCCAGCAGGCCCTCGCAGTCGGCGAAGGTGATGCTGACCTCGCACATGGTCATCGGCTTGCGGGAGTCGGTGCCGTTGAAAATCACGTCGAGCATCTTCGAGCCGCGCAGGGCGGTAGGGCGCTGCTCGCCAAGGACCCAGCGGATGGCGTCGGAAACGTTCGACTTGCCGCAGCCGTTCGGGCCTACGATTGCTATCAGCCCCGGCTCGAATACCAGCTTCGTCTTGTCGGCGAAAGACTTGAAGCCGGACATTTCAAGGGATTTCAGATACATGCACCTATTATACCAAAAAGCACATGCGCACCCGATAATTTGCTATAATCATTAGCGATGAAAAACGAAGAGGTCAACCCCTTTAGGCTCGACCCCGCGAAAATCGACAATCCAGGACTCCGGTTCTGGGTTCGCCTTTTCCGCGGTTTGCTCGAGCGCATATTCCGATTTCCTGCCCTGAACCGCTATTACGCCGCCACCAGGACGATGGACGGCAGCCGGTGCTTTTCCAGCAAAGTCCTCGCCGCAATGGGCGTTACCTGGCGGGAGGGCAGGGGAGGCGCCGCAGACCCAGCCTCCTGCCCGCTGCCAGCCGAGGGGCCAGTGGTGGTTGTCGCCAACCATCCCTTTGGCGGCATCGAGGGCGTGATCATGCTGGCCATGATGGAGCACTGGCGGTCGGACGCCAAGGTGCTGGTGAACTTCATGCTCTCCGTCATCCCCGATCTCCGCAAGGACTTCCTCTTCGTGAACCCCTTTGGCGGAACCGCCGCCAAGCGCGAGAACATGGCCTCGATGAAGGCCGGGCTGAAGTGGCTTTCGGAAGGCCATGTGCTGGTCGTCTTCCCTGCAGGCGAAGTCTCCAGCTACGACCGTCGCACCGGCCTGGTGCGCGACATCCAGTGGAGCGACACCATCACCCGCATGATAAGAAAGACCGGCGCAACGGTCGTGCCTATTTTCTTCGGTGGCGACAATGGCCGCTTCTTCAACTTCATGGGCCGCATCCACCCGCGCCTAAGGACGCTTCTGCTGCCCCAGGAGTTCGTGAACAAGGCCGGGCGCGAAATCCGCGTCGAGATTGGCGACCCGATTTCCCCCCGCGAGATGGCGCCATACACCACCGACGAGGCGCTCACCTCCTTCCTCCGGCTCCGCACCTACGTCCTCGCCGAGCGCGAGGACGCGGCGGCGAAGGCGCGCCGCCTGGCGAAAACCGCAGAGGACAAGAAGCAGGCGCAGGCGGAAATCATCCCACCTGTCCCGCCCGAGAATTTGGCGGCGGAAATCGCCGCCCTGCCGCCTGAGGCGCGTGCCTGCGAGGGCGACGGCCTAGAAGTCTATTTCGCCAGGGCCTCCCAGATACCCAATTGCCTCCGCGAACTCGGCCGCCTCCGCGAAATCACCTACCGCGAGGTTGGCGAGGGCACGAATACCGAAATCGACCTCGACAAATACGACGACTACTATCTCCACCTCTTCCTCTGGAATCCGGAGAAGCGCGAGATCGCGGGCGCCTACCGCCTTGGCCTGGCCGATGAAATCATGGCGGAGAAGGGCGTCGAGGGGCTTTACACCCACACCTGCTTCGACTACGACAAGCCATTCGTCGATGCCATATCGCCGGCAATCGAGCTTGGCCGCTCCTTTGTGAGGAGGGAATACCAGCGCGCCTTCTCATCCCTGATGCTGCTTTGGAAGGGCATCTGCATTTACCTCGCCACACACCGGAAATACGAGTGCCTGTTTGGTCCGGTCAGCATCTCCAACGACTACCTTGACGCCTCGAAGGAGATCATCATGCGCTCAATGCGCCTTTCCTGCGGGGCGACGAAGCTGGTAGCGCTCGCGAAGCCGTATCTCGCGCCCAAGCCCCTAAAGCCGCGCGAATGGCTGCTGCCCGAATACGACGCCATCTTCGCCGACCAGGAGGCTGCCGCCAAGATCGTCCAGGAAATCGAGCCAGAAGGGAGGAGCATCCCCATCCTCGTGAAGCAATACTCCAAGATGGGCGGCAGGGTCGTCTGCTTCAACGTCGATCCAGCCTTCAACTTCTGCATCGATGGCCTCGTGGCGATCCGCATGGCAGAGGCAGACGAGCGCATCATGCGGCGCTACATGGGCGCCGAGAACTACGCCGCCTATCTGGAAGGGCGGGAGCCCCATGTGGAGTTGTGATTAACCTTTCAACTTCTCAACCTTTCAACCTCTGAACTTTTCAACTTTTCAACCTTTCAACTTCTCAACGGTGATGCAATGATTTCAATGCTCCATGGGATACTCTTCGAAAAGTCGCCTGGCTTGGCCGTGATTGAATGTGGCGGCGTTGGCTACGACGTGGCCATGCCCGTCGGCGCATACAACTCCCTGCCATCCGTCGGCGACGAGTGCCGCGTCTTCGTGCGCCATGTCGTGCGCGAGGACGACGAGCAGCTCTACGGCTTCGCATCCCGTGAGGAACGCGGAGTATTCGACCTCCTCCAGGGAGTCTCGGGCGTCGGCCCGAAGCTGGCGCTGTCCGTCCTCGACGGGCTGTCCGTCCAGGATTTCCGCCGTTGCGTCGTCAATGGCGACGCCAAGCGCCTGAGCGCAGTCAAGGGCGTGGGCAAGAAGACTGCGGAGCGGATCGTCGTTGAGCTCAAGGGCAAGATCGACCCTGTGGAGGCGATGGCGTCCGGCGGCGGCGGAGCCGCGCCGATGGACGCCTCCCTGCGCGACGCCATCCTCGCCCTCTCCTCGCTCGGCTTCAACCAGGAAGTCGCATACAGGATGGTCCAGGCCGCCATCGACGGCGGCGCCGACCGCACCAACACCGAGGAACTCATCCGCGCCGCCCTTGCCGCGCGCTGACTTTTGACCGAAATGTGAAACTCACCATTGCCATATTGGCCGCAGCCTCTGCGGCGCAGGCGTTTGCCCGCATGGTTTCCATGCCGCCCGCGCAGGTGCCGGCGTTCGCCGACACGGAGGTCTCGACCAATGTCTCCGTAGTGGTGAGCGACGTTTTTTCCAGCGCGATAGAGCTGCGGTTCGCCCTGTATGGAGGATGCGTGTCCAACTGCCTCCAGGTCGCCTTCGGCCGCGATGCCGATGGCGACGGCGTCCTCGGCGTTGACGAGTCCGAAACCCTGTTCGGATGGCGCAACGGGCGCTATTTCGCGGAAGACATGCCGGGCGGCCGCCGCATTGAGGAGGAGGCCGCCGATGGCGCGACCTCCCGCGTGTTCACCGTCCGCCTGGAACTTTCCAAAGGGCGCGGGCTCAAGGACTTCTCCGCCATGGACGAGAGCGGCGCGCCGGTCTTCACCAACCTCTCCTCATCCGCGCACGGCTGGCTCTACCGCCCGGAATGGAACATGATGCGCGTCACGCGCCGCGGGCCTGGCGTTCCAGACGAGTGGTTCATCTGCCACATCCACCCACATTCCTTCATTTTCGAAATGAAATAGCCATGCCGCCACTACTCTGGACAGCGTTGTCTCTCTCCCTCGCGGGCGTAATGGCGGTCGCGTGTGCCGCCATTTTCCTGCGTGGACGGGGCGCCAGGATGCTACGCGGGGCAATGGCGGCATTCGCCGGATTGCGGAGGACCGACCGCATCCTGGTTGCAGTCATCTTCGCCGCCCTGTGGATCTACGCCGGAAATAAGCCGGATGGGGGGAACGGGGAACGGGGAATGGGGAACGGGCCTAGCGCTCAGCAGCCCTTCACTGCGGAGGACTTTGAGCGGGGATTTGTCCTTGTGCGCTCTGGCACGAACGAGAACTTTTCTTTCGACGCGCCGTCAAATGCCGTGCCCTGCGCCGACTGGCTAGCCTTTGGCGCGGCGGAGGACTGGGTGTATTTGGGCGGCGAACCCATGCTTCGCGTCTTCTCAAATGGCAGGGTGCAACTGTGCGTGACGAATGAGACTGGCGCCATTGCCACTAACCTCTGGCTCGCGCCACTCTCCGCCCCGCTGGGCATCGTGCCGGAGGCAAATTGGGTAGAGGGGAACGGGGAACAGGGAACGGGGAACGGGGAACTCCCCTCCCTTTTCTGGCACAGTCTAACTCCATCCAACACCCTTCAGCTGACATGGCGGAACGCCCTCCTGAACCGCGACACGAACACCCCTGTCAGCGTCCAGGCGGAACTTTCGCCCAATGGGCGCTTCGCCTACCGCTACGACCTGGCAAGTGTAAAATGGAAAATTGAAAGTGGAGAGTGGAATGCGGCGGACTTGACCAACGTCGTCATCGGCGCGGCGTTGGGAGGTGCGCCTTTTCTTACGACGCTTGCCACAATCGCCACGAACGCCTCATTTTCCATTTTCCATTCTCCATTTAACATTTCCTTCCATCCGCTCTCAGCCGAAGACGCCGCCAACCCCGACCGCGACGGAGACGGACTGTCGCTGGCGGACGAACTCTTCACCTACGCCACAGACCCCGACCTTCCTGACACTTCGGGCGATGGCATTTCCGATGGCGAGGCGGTGGCGCTTGGACTTGACCCCCTTGAACGCAACGTCCCTGACGCGGACATACTCGCCAGCGTGGCGGCATCGACGAACAACGAGGCCTTTTTTGCCGAAAACCTTGCCTCCTGGCGCCTCTTCAACGGCTTCGCCGCAGAGTTGCCGGAGGGAGCCACGAACCTCGTCTGGGAGCGGACGTTCGACATCGGGCGCTCAAGCGCCTGGCAGCAGTTCTTCATCTCCGCCAACCCGACGAACGCCGCCGGGTGGTTCCTCCAGAATCTCCTTCTCGAATGGGAGACGGACACCGGCGCGTGCGGCGCGGCGTCGGTGTCGCCCATTGGCGACAGCCTCCGCATACCGCTTGCTACGAACGACCTCGCGGCCACGCTCACCCTCCGCCTGAGGGCGACCGGCGAAGGGGTGATGCGCTCGCCCCGGCCGCTCCACCTGATCGCCTACTCCCCGACGGCCAGAGTGGAAGGCGGGCGCGAGATCATCGGGCAGAGCGGGGCAAGGTTCTTCCTATTCACCGGCGGCGTAGGCACGTCGCTCCGGCTGGTGATCGACCACTCCGGCCGCCCCTGCAACGCGCCTGTGGGAAGCGACGAATGCGACATGTCAGGATTCGAGGGGATGGCCGACGACACAGGCGGCGACTTCACCTTCTCCGGCGACGCGACCGGCGGCCTCATTTATGTCAGTCGCCCCGGCATATACACGCTTCCGAACTTGTCCCCGGGCATTCCGCCGCCGGCCCTCCGGCGCCAGTCGGCGGGGCAGCGCCTTGCCGCGACTGCGAATGGCGGCGGCTCGACGCTTGTCGTCCTGGACCCCTCCGTCGGGTGGAACTGCGGCGGCCACGGCGGACGCCACGACGGCCTGTCCTACGACTGGTACGGCGATTCCTACTCCGAGGACGACCCCTATCCGCTAGACACCGCATGTCTCCGCAGGAAGTGGTATCGCGACTGGGACGGCGGCTGGAGCCAGGATAGCTGCACGCCCTGGGTGTCCAGCGGCCTCGGCAACGACGGCGACATCGTGACCACGGATTTCGTCGGCGACACTGGCAGGGTGCTCGTGGACGGCGTAGTGGCCTGGTTCGGCTCTGCGGAGCACACCTACGGCGAAGCCGAATATGGCGGCGACGGCGACGACCCCCTCGACGACGAGTGCGGATGCGAGTCCGACTGCGCCGACGGCAACTGCGACTCCCTCGAAGGGCCGTCGCTCGGATCGCTCAAGTTCCGCATCCCGCTCGGCGCCCCGGTGAAGGGGCAGGTCGCCGGCTTCGTCTGGTTCTCCTCCGACGACCCACTCCTAATCACGAAAGGCACCTTCCAGCTCCTCGCCCATCCCGACGCCACGGTTGCGGACACCACCGCGTCCGGCATCCGGCGCATCGTATGCTCCGACCGGCGGGGCCGCGACCTGCGCATCGGGAACATCGCGAACGGCGTGCGTGTCACCATCTACGACACCGCCGCGAACACCCTCGAGCACACATGGGAGATCGTGAACGAAAACGGCAGCGCGTCGCAAATCCGCCTCCGCAAGATCAGCCGCCTGGACAACGTTATGTCCGACGAGACCTTCACATATTACTCCGGCGACTGGATTCGCTTCGACAACGTCGCCGGCGTGGCGACCAGTCTTTCGGTCAACGACAACTTTGCCGGACACGGCGAAGGTCTGTCGGAGATGCGCACCACGACGGACGCGTCCGGCACGGTGCTGTCGTCCGTCTATGTCGAGAAGAACCGCGTCGGCTACTGCGACAACGCCGTGCTGCGGGAAACCATCCGCGTCGAATCCACCGGGCGTGGCGAGAAGTGGTCTCAGGCCGACTACTGGGACGACCCCTCGCATTCAGATCGCCACGGCCGGCCGCGCCTAGTCTGGGGTAACGCCCGCCCCTGGGTTTACACCGACTACGACGAACTCGGCCACGAGACCCTGCGCGTGGAGCAGCGCGGAGACTCCGCCTGGCCTTTGGAATTCCCCCATGTCGTCTCCAATGAACTATTCGGAGTCTCCGACATTGAAAACGCCTTCGTTACCGTCTGGGACTATGCGCCGCCTGACGGCGACTCGTGCCACCCCGACGACGCGGCGCGGCCGCGATGCGAAACGCGCTATGTCGTGTCGAACGGCGAGGCGACCCTCATCGGACGCACCTGGACGCGCTACACTCGCCTTTTCCGCGACGGCTACGCCGCCATCAGGCGCGAAGCCTTACGCATGACTGAAAACAGCCCCTCTCAATCCTTCAACCTTTCAACTTTTCAACCTTTCAACTTTTCAACTTCTCAACCTTTCAACTTTTCAACTTTTCAACCTTTCAACTTTTCAACTTCTCAACCTTTCAACTTTTCAACCGGAATAGCTTATTCCTACGAAATCACCTACGCCGACACGGGCGACGGAACGCCGCTCCTGATGCGGAACGCCGCCGCCGAAACGCTGGACGAGGACGGCATCCTCACAGTGAACGGCTATACGCTTGCGAACGGCAGGCTTATATGCGAGAGTCACCGGTTTGGGCCTGAGACAGGAGATGGGAGACAAGAGTTCAAGACTTACGAGGTGACAGAATCCGACCCCGGCTACGGCACCGTCCTCCGCCGCACGATTCGCCTGACGGCGGATGACACCATCGTCGCCGACGAGCAGTCCATCTACGACAACCAGAACCGACTCCGCTCCACATCGTATCTGGACGGCACCTCGCTCACCAACGCCTACTCCTGCTGCCGCCTCCTCTGGAGCCGCGACCGCGAAGGCCGCAAAGTCCTCCGCTCCGCGCAGACCGGCACCGACCATCTCTATTACGCTGAGGAGGAAGTGTGGCTTCGGGAAATTGAAAATGTAGAATGTAGAATGGAAAATGGAGGCGCGGATGCCACAAACGGGTTCAAGGTGACGCAGCACTTCTTCGACGCCCTTGGCCGCGAAACCAACACCGTCGTCGGCATCGCCCACACCCCCGGCGAGGCATCCACGCCAGCCTCAATTTTACATTCTACATTTTCCATTTTACATTCGCACATCGGCTCCGACTATTCCGTCAGCACCGACGAGCGCGGCGCGACCACGGTCGTCGCCACCGACATTCTCCAGGACTGCGTGGAAACCACCGAGACCGTCCTCACCAACGGCGTGGAAGTCATGGAAACCAAGACGCGCTCCTTCTATGGCGGAGGAAGCTCCACATGTCGCGCGTGGGGGCCAATTCTCAATTCTCAATTTTCATTTTTCAACTCATCCCGCCGCTTCACGGAATATGACGCGCTTGGCCGCCGCGTCGAATACGCCGTCACCGAATCCTCGGACGGCCCCGTCGTCACCAACTCCGTCTCGACCTACGACCTCCTTGGCCGCCTCGTCTCCACGGCCGCCCCCGGCGCGAACGGCGCCACCATCCTCACCGTCCACGCCTACGATGGCGCGACCTCGCGCCTCCTCTCCTCGACAACGGCGGCAGACTGCCTTGCCCCTCGCACCGCCGACTACCTCTATGACGACTTGGGCGAACAGGTCGGCAGGATTGTCGACGGCATCACCAACCGCGCAGATGTCGCATACGAGAACCTCTCAAACGAATGGTGGAAGGTGGAGGCAACCGCAGTCGTCGGCCCCGGGACCAATTCGATGACGGTTGTCCGCACGCAGCTCACTGGACTTTCCGACGCCTGTCGCCGCCATGTTGTGACGCTGGCGGGGCGCTGCGGCGCCGAACCGCAAACGGTTGCCGAAACAATCGTCACCTTTGACCCCGAAACTGGCATTGAGACAGAAACCACGACATCCCCCACTGCCCCGACGACGATTCGCCGCTCACTCCACGGTGTCCTCCTCTCCACGGAAAATGACGGCGAGAAAACCACAAGCGGCCACGACGCCCTCGGGCGCGTCGTGGCCACATCCCGCCAGATGGGCGCGGACGCGCCAGTCGTTCCCGTGCAGTCATTCAACTACGCCTCTTGCGGCGACCTCATAGCCTCGACCACCTACACGAATGGCACCGATGCCGTCACCGAAACCTACGACTACGACATGCTTGGCAACCGCGTCGCCACTACTGACGCCCTTGGCGGGACAATATACAAAGCCTACGACCCCTTCGGGCGCGTTGTGGCGGAGTGGGGCGCGACCTATCCCGTGCGCCACGCATACGACACGCATGGCCGCCGCACAAGCCTCTCCACCACCCGCGACGGCACGACGTGGGACACGACCACGTGGGCATACGATCCATTTACGGGCTACTGCGTTTCCAAGACCTACGCCGAGGGTTCCACCGTCACGTACACCTACACGCACGACAACCTCCCGCTCCGCACGACTTACGCCAGCGGACGCTGGAAGGAGAACACCTACGACGCCAACAGGCGCCTCGTCTCCGTTGAATACGGCAATGCCACAAACGACATTTTACATTCTCCATTTTCAATTTTACATTCGTATGCCTACGACGTGTTCGGCCAGCGCATCGCCGAGTCAAACGCTGTCGCCTCCACAACCTACCAGCGCGACGTCCACGGAAACTGCACCAACGAGACCACGATACTGGGAGGGCCGCCGTCCCCGGCGGCCGCGACGACCGACACCATCGAACGCGCCTACGATTCATACGGACGACTGGTGCAAGACTCTCTCTGCGGCTTTGCGCCTCCGCGTGATATTTCCTATTCCTCTGACGGGCTGATCGCCGCCATCTCCAACGACGAGGCAGTCGTCGAATACTCCTACACCTCTGATCGCCTTGACGCCGGATATACGCTGACGCTCACGAATGGCACGACCTTCACGCGCACCATAGTCCGCGACGCCTACCGCCGCAACCTCGTCATAGCCATCACAAACTCCGTGAACGGAGTCGTCATCGAAACGCTCGAATACGCCTACGACGCGCTCGA
>JAGCUY010000010.1 GCA_017962605.1 Kiritimatiellia bacterium
CCGATGGACTGCGGGCCTGTAGCTCAGTTGGTCATAGCAGGAGACTCATAATCTCTTGGTCGTAGGTTCGAGTCCTACCAGGCCCACCAAAGCACAATGTATTGTGCTTTATTTTTTGTTTCTTCCAAGTTTTTTGTGGAAGCATTATCAGTCTCCGCTGTGAGTATTCCTGGCGCTACCGCGCCGAAGCAGGGAAACTGATGCGCCGCCCTGCTGCGCGGGCCGACGGCCTTGGGAAATGTGAAAATGTGGAAGTGTGAAAACAGCCAACATCCAATGTGAAAATGGGGGCTAGGGGCTAGGGACTAGGGGCTAGGGGCGGCTTCCGTTCCTGCCGCAGCGCCTTGCGGCGCGGACGCGACAAAGCGCGACCCTCCCGACCCTTTGCACCTTGCGCAGCGGTATGGTATGATGGATGCCGTCAATGACAAGGAGCGTGAACATGGAAAGCATCCTGGACAAACCGACCCCCGTGAAGAAGCCGCTGCCCGTCGGCAACAGCGACTGGTCCGCCGTCAGGGCGGGCTACTGGTCCGCCGACAAGACGCAGCTCATCTCCGGCCTTCTCGACCGCAAGGCCACAGTCGCGCTCTTCACGCGCCCGCGCCGCTTCGGCAAGACCTTCGCGATACGGATGCTCCGAACGTTCTTCGAGAAGACGCCGGAGAGCAACGCGCACCTCTTCGAGGGCACCAGGGTCTGGGCCGACCCGGCGCACCGCGCCGAGCAGGGCAAGTACCCGGTCATTTCCATCACCTTCAAGGACGCCAAGGGCGCGGATTGGGCGGCGACGAAAGCATTCATGGCAACCGCCATCGGCAAGGAATTCCGACGGCACCGCGCCGCGTTCTCTTCTCCTGACGCCGATCCCGACTTGGCCGAACAAGCCAGGACAGTCGCGGCCGAGAAGGCGGACGATGAGGCTTTGGCAAATTCGCTCGGAATGCTTGCCGAGATTCTCCACGCCGTCCACAAGGAGCGCCCCGTCATCCTAATCGACGAATACGATTCGCCCATCAACTGGGCGGCGACGCACGGCTTCGGCGAGGAGGCGCTGCAGTTCTTCCGCAACTTCCTCTCCGGCGCGATGAAGGACGGCGAGCACTGCCGCCTCGGCGTCATCACCGGCATCCTGCGCGTGGCGAAGGAGGGCGTCCTCTCCGGGCTGAACAACATCAAGGTCTATTCCGTCTTCGAGAAGGACTTCTCCGACTGCTTCGGCCTCACGGAGGACGAAGTCAGGGCGCTGCTGACCGCCTACGGACACTCGGAGAAGATGGACGAGGCGAAGGCCTGGTACGACGGCTATCTCTTCGGCGGTCGCGAAATCTACAATCCGTGGTCGCTCCTGAACTACGTCGATGACGGCTTCACGCCAAAGCCCTACTGGACGAACACCAGCAGCAACGACCTCGTGGCCGACGTCCTTTCGCGCATGACGCCGAAGATGCGCGACTCGCTCGCCGACTTCTTCGAGAATGGCGAATGCCTCGTCCCATGCCCCGGCGACCTCGGCCCCTACGGAACCATCCAGAACGAGCCGCAACGCATCTGGCCGCTTCTGGTGCATACGGGCTACCTGAAAGTCCTCGCCGGGCCGGACGACAACGACCAGGCGAAGCTTGCCTTCCCGAACAGGGAACTCCGGCGCGTGTTCAGGAACGAGGTTCTCGGCCCGATGAACCGCGTGCCGGCGGTCGGCGACGACCTCCAGGACATTCTCGCCTCGCTGACAAGCGGCGACCCGGAGAAGTTCCGCAAGTCCGTCGAGGCGTTCCTCGTCTCGTCGGCGAGCTACTTCGACATGGCGCACGAGGACTTCTTCCACGGGCTTGTCCTCGGTTTGCTCGCGATAGGTCGCGAATGCTTCGAGATCAAGTCCAACCGCGAGGAGGGCGACGGTCGCCCGGACATCGCGATGAGGCCGCGCCCCGGCGTCACGCTACCGGGCGTGATTCTCGAGTTCAAGGCGCCGAAGGTGCCGCCGCGCGCGTCGCAGAAGCGCATCGAGGCGCTTCTCGCCGCCGCCGCCCGCGAGGCCCGCGACCAGATCGACGAAAAACGCTACGCCGCCGAAATGGAGGCCGCCGGCCTCCGCGTCCTCAAATACGGCGTCGCCTTCCTCGGCAAGCGCGTCGCGCTGGCGAAGTGAGGCGCGCGGGGAATCTAAGCCAGATAATCCCAAAACTGATTTGATGGCATGCGAGACAAGGCGAAAAAGAGGATTCTCGTTGTCGTGGCCGAAATGGGCCACAACTCACAGCGCGAAATCGCTGGCATCTCCGCCTGGGCCAAGGAGACCGGCTGGTCCGTCGATGTCGTCGAAAGTTATTATTTCGGGGGTAGTCCCGACTTCGCCAAGTGGATTGACTTCTGGAAGCCAGACGGGATTGTCGTCGATCCCATGTTCGCCACTGCGGTGCTGGAGGAGAAGTCAGCCGCCACATTGCCGCTTGTAGTGTGGGATGCCGCCGCGGCGTCGGCCCCCCATGTTGGCTGTGCCTGCGCCATAAACGATTCCACCTCCGTCTCTGACGCCGCCGCGCGCGAACTGCTGGAGACCGGATTCCGTCGCTTTGCCTTCGTGCCGGCGCTGGACAATCCTGTCTGGAGCCGCGAACGCGGCGCGGCTTTCGCCGAAGCCATCACCGCATTGGGCCGCCAGGTCTCAGTCTTTGCGCCAGCGCCGAGCGACGTTTCCGACGCGCGCCGCTTCCGCGCCGGACTCTCGAAGTTCCTCGCCGCGCGCAAGAAGCCATGCGGAATTTTCGCCGCCAACGACGCCACCGCGATGCTCGTGCGCAACGAATGCGCCGCCCTAGGGCTGCGGATTCCGCAAGATGTCGCGCTCATCGGCGTCGATGACAGCCCCATTTACTGCGAGCGCGGCGAGCCGACGCTCACGAGCGTCCGCCTCGACATCGAGGGTGGCGGTCGCGCCGTGGCGGAACTTCTCTCCACGCTGATAAGGGATGGTGCCGGCCGTATCCGCCACCGCGCTTCGGGCGGCGGCCCCGTCGTCCGCTATGGCGTGGAGGGAGTCGTGCGGCGCGCCTCCACCCGTGTCCTGCAAGTCTTCGACGCCCGTGTGTCACGCGCCCTTGAGTGGATAAGGCTAAACGCCTGCTCGCCAATAGACGTCGATGACGTTGTCGCCGTCATGGGCTGCTCGCGCCGCCTGGCAGACCTCAACTTCCGCAAGGCGACGGGGCGTTCGATTCTCGACGAAATCCACGCAAGGCGCCTTGACGAGGTCAAGTCGCTTTTGAAGCGCGACGACATCCCAATCGGCGAGATTCCCGGCCGTTGCGGCTATGTCCAGGGCCCCTACCTCGGCATCCTCTTCAAGCGCGTCACGGGCCGCACGATGCGCCAGTGGCGCCAGGCCTGGCTCCGCCGGCACGAATGAGGCTTGGCGCTGCGCCAGACATCAAGCATCCAAGGCGCTTGCGCCAAACCTCCAAACTTTGCCCCAAGGGCAAAAACTTCTTAGGCGTTTACGTCACATCATTGCTTGATTAATATTTTAATAATTGCTGATTTGATAGTATTTTTCTTGACTGTCAGGTTGGCAACTGGTAAAATGGTTGCCGTTCCTCGCATTGGGATTGGCCCAAGGGCGGGTGCAACACAAGAGGTTTGACACATGACGACAATAACTATCAAATGGGCTGCCGCCGCTGTGGCGGCGCTTGCGCTCGAAATGTCAATGGCCGTCACGCTGGGGCCGGGCGAAACGCTCGACTGGGATGCGAGCACGCCCGACGCCGATGCCGTGATCGAAGCCACGGGCGGCACGATTGTGTTCAATTCAGATGCCACCGTCCAGAACAGCATCTCTCTCGGCGGCGAGGTGACGGTGGTCGTCAACAACGGGGCGTCCGTGCGTTTCGCAAAGACGATATTCCAGACCGATCCGTCCGGGCGGCTGGTGCTGCCCTGCACCGTGCGCTTCGGCAGCGCCGATTCGTCCAAGTATGCGTTTCTCCCTGAAAACGCCATCGCCTTCGCATCAGGCGCGAGCGGCGCAAAGTTGCAGCTGGCGGGATATGTGTCCCTGCTGGCCCTTCCCGACAGGTGGGGCAATCCGGTTCCCTACGAATGCGATTCGGGCGTCCAGCTTACGTTCTATGGCGGCACCATGGTGACCGATGCGGCCTACGCCGTGCCGTTAGGCTGCATCGTTCGCATGACAAGCCCGACAAACTTCGCGGCGACTACGGTTATTACGGTTCCGTTGTCATCGACGCTTCAGGATCGTCCGGCCACGTTCAATCCTGCGACCGGCGCGGGATCTGGCATCAACAGCGACACGACGACGGTCTGCTCCAACGATGTCGTGCTTGCGGGCGGCACGCTCACAATCATGAACGCCGCCACGCACCACTTCAAGGGCGGTGTTTCCGGAACGGGCACGATTACCGTTTCGGCTGATGCGTGGCCCGATAAAGCCCGGAACGTCTATACCTATTTCTACGGCGGCGTCGGCGGAATGGACGCGCAGAGCGTTCTGGCGATAAACCAGTATGGCGACGGAGGCTACTACGTTATGAACAACGGCTGTCGCCTTAGTTCCGACTTTGCCGGCACGGTCAAGATGCGATTCACCCAGTCCAAGAAGGAGATTGTGTCCTTCGGTTTCGCCGCTCCAGGCGGGTCGGGAAGCACAAACGAGAACTGGCGCGTTGGCGCGCTCGAAGGCGGTAGCCTGATAGACCCCAGCAATGGCGAAGGCGGCGCACGGCTCCAGTTCTCTGCGAAGCAGCACATCCGCGTCGGCACGCTTTCCGGAAAGCTCGCTGTCTATGCCTCCGCCACGGCCAACACCTGCGATTTCACGGCAGATTCTGTCGCAGATGATACCGAAATCTATGTTAAAAACGGCATACGTCTGCATTTCGGCACGGTCGGCAAGGGCGTGAAGATCCGCTACATGGCTTCGCCCGTCAGTTCCAACGTCCTTGAAGTCGCCTCGGGGACAATCGAGGAGATCTCCTTCCTCGCCGACCAGCGGACGAAACCCGTTTCTCTCCATGGCAGCGTCAGGTTGGTCACCGGCCCTGGCAAGGTGATTGCCGCAGACGGCAGCCGCGTGGGCTTCGTGGGGGCCGAGGCCGAGGTCGTCGTGAACGCCGGCTCGGTCGAACTTGGCGACGGGGACCTGTTCGGCTCCATGCCCGCGCTCTGGTTCGACGCCTCCGATCTTTCAACCTACGCGCCGCTCTACAAGGAGGGCTACCAGGCGGGCTACCACAACCCCTCATATCTTCTCGGCGCGGACAAGCCGGCCGCCGTCTACACGAACGATTATCCGCTCGTCGAGAAATGGTACGACAAGCGCCCGGAGCAGCGGCTCAACTTCTTCTGGAACAACCGCTGGCAGGATGCAGGCACGTTCTACCCGCAGTTCTATCCGTTCATCGTCACCAACGGCCTGGGCGGGAAGCCGATTCTCTCTTTCGGCATCAACCGCTCATCTGGACTCAGTACGGAATGGAACCAGACAGGAGTGCCAGGCAGTACAGGTGCCAGCGAACGACGGCGGATGCACCTGATGCAGAGCGCGACCGAGGGTCATGCCGTCTATATCCATACCTGCGTCATGGTCTTCGGTTCCGAACGCGGCGGCGGACGTTGCATCTTCGGCGGCTACAACGGATACACAAGCGGCGGCGCAGGGGTGGTTGCCGTGAACAATCCGCAGTGCAGCGACCACTTCCAGCGCACGGGCACCAGCTACGGCGTGGGCAACGGCATCTTCCAGGCGAAAGACGGATCTCTTTACGAGACCTGGGTCAACGGGACGTCCGTCGTCTGCACCAACACGCCCATGAGCGGTTCGTGGGACGTGATCTCATTCAACACCGACAAAGCCGGAAGCGATGGACGGGCCTTTCGCAACATTGGAAGTCCGCAGGATGTTGACAAAGCCGGAGGCCAGGACTACGCCGAGTTCCTCATCTACACGAACAAGCTCACCGACACGGAGCGCATGATCGTCGAATCCTACCTCGCCCGCAAATGGGGGCTGACGGGCAAGCAGGCGGAATCCGTCGGAACGGTCACCGTCGGGGCTGGCGCCACGGTGACCGGAGGCCAGGCGAATGTCGCCGGAAACGGGACATGGGCGCTCCGCGCGTTCGAGGAAGTCGCGCTTGACGGCTCTTTCACGGGAAGCATCGCCGGTGCAGGAAAGGCGACGGCCGCTTCGCAGTCAGCATCGCTTGATCCGGCGTTCTCCGGCTCGCTGACCGTTTCCGGTGGCAACCTGTCGTTCACATACGCGAATGGCGCGTTCGCGCCGGCTCTCGTGGCCGAGAATGCCGACCTGGCGTTCCCCGCCGCGCCAACGGTGACCGTGACGGCGACTGGCGTGCTGGAGCCTGGCGACTACGTGCTCGTGCGGGGCAAGACGCTGACGGGGCTGACCGACTGCACGCTAGTCAACAACGTTGCCGGCGGCATGGGAGTGAAGCTCGTGCGCACGGCCGACGCGCTCCTTCTGCGCGTGACATCCGGCAGCACCGTCATGGTCTTCCGGTAAGGCGGCGTAACGGGAAGAGCGGAAACTTTTTACGGAAACACCAGGCATGAGACGTGTAATCCTTGCGATTCTTGGCACTCTTTGCGTTGACGCTCTCGCCGCTTCCCCATACGGCGCATGCGCCCACCTCCCGCGCGATGAGTTCGACCAGCGCGAGGGCATACTCAGCCTGATGCGCGTCGCCGGCATCGGTAGCGTCCGGTGCGACCTCGACTGGGCGGCCTGGGAGAAGGACAACGCCTACCCCCGCTTCGCCGCCGTCCTCGACGCCGCCGAGCGGGAGGGCGTCACAGTCCTGCCCATCCTGGGAGGGTCGTCACCGCGTCGCGTTCTGCCATTCGAGGAGCATCAGGACGAGTTCCTCGCCGCCTTCCACCCCTACGTGGCGGACGTCATGCGCCGCTTCGGCGCGCGCCTTCCCGCCTTCGAGGTCTGGAACGAGCCCAACCTCCCCGGCTGGTGGAACCTCCCGAACCCGACGAACTACCTCGCCGTCCTCAAGGCCGCCCACGACGAGATCAAGGCCGCGAACCCCGAGGCGCTCGTCTGCCTCGGCGGCGTCTCCGATGTGGGGCTGGGCTACATCCGCGCCCTCTACGAACTCGGTGCCGCGCCCTATTTTGACGTCGTCTGCTGCCACCCCTACACGATACCCCTCGCCCCCGAGGGGACGCTCGACGTCAAGATCGAAAAGCTGCGCGCGCTGATGGCCGAGTTCGGAGACGCCGAAAAGCCCGTCTGGATCACCGAAGTCGGCTTCCCGACGCACAAGAACGGCGTCGGCACCGTCGAGACGCAGGTGCTGCTCTCCGGCCTCCGCATCGCGCGTCCGGAGCAGCGTACCTGGCGCGTTGCATGCGCCTCCATCGCGCCCGAGGGCAAGACGCCCCCGCAGGACTTCGCCGGCGAACTCCTCGCCGTGCTGCCGCAAGGCTCGACGGCCGTCTGCTGCGCGCCAGACGAACTGCGCGAAAAGCTCGCGGCCGACGCCTTCGACGCCGTCGTCTTCCCGATGGACGGCGAAGGCTACCCCGTCGCCGCCATCGGGGCCGTGACCGACTTCGTGCGGCGCGGCGGCGTCCTCGTCGAAACCGGCGGCGCACCGCTGTACTTCCCCTACCTCTGCGACGCCGGCGGCAACGTGAGCGAAGACAAGACCCGCGACCCCGCCGCCGACCGCCGCGCCCTGCGCCTTGGCTTCTCGGCCTGGTGGCTCGACCCCGACCTTCCAACGAGGACGGAGGTCTTCGCGACGCCCCGCGCGCAGGAGGCGGGCTTCAAGCCGCATCCGGCGGGCTATGGCGGGACGCGCTTCCTCACGCCCGAGTTCCTGCGTCCCGGCGACGAGTTCATCCCGATTCTCTCCGGGAAGAGCAAGTCCGGCAGGGAAATCGCAGCGGCGGCCGTCTTCAAGTTCGGCAGCGACTTCAAGGGTGCCCTCGTTGTCAGCGGGATGCAGAAGGGCTTCGGCCCCATCGCGCACAGCGAGCGCCAGCAGGCGCTCTATCTGGCGCGTTCGATTCTTGTCGCCCTCGCCGAAGGCGTTGACAAGTTCTACGCCTACGAGCTGCGCGCGACCGAGGCCGACCCCTACTACAGCGAGAGCCACTTCGGCATCGTCCACCGCAACCTCGCGCCCAAGCCGGCATACAGCGCATACGCGACGCTCACCGACCGCCGCCCCGCCGGCTCCGTGCAGACGCCAGGACCATGGCGCGATAAGGCGAAAAAGCTCTACTTCCCGCAATGGACGCGCCCAGACGGCACGCACTCCGGCGCCATTTGGACGACGGGCGAACCGCAGAGACTCGAATTTGAATTCGATACCGACGAAGTGACCTTCATGGACGCCTTTGGACTTCCGCTCCCCCTGCGCCGCACTGGCCCGAAGCGCTTTTTACTCGACATCTCCGACGCCCCGATTTACTTCACCGGAGCCTTCCTGCTTCCCTCTGGCGAGTAACCATTGCGTTGCCGCCATTTGATTGCTTGTTTGTTGATGACCGGGCCTCTCTGGACCCGGACCTTGACATTTTCGGGTGAATTGTCCATGATTGATGGCTGCTGAAGAAAATGAGAGGGAAGGCGAAAAAGAGGATTCTCGTTGTCGTAGCCGAAATGGGCCACAACACACAGCGCGAAATCGCAGGCATTTCACAATGCGCGAAGAAGACTGGCTGGTTCGTCGATGTCGTCGAGGGCCGTCATTTTGGCGAACGTCCGGACTTCGCCAAGTGGATTGACATCTGGCGTCCGAGCGGGCTTGTGGTTGACCGGCAGTACTACCGTCAGGCGCTGGCCTGCCGGGAGGCGCGCCGCATCCCCATGGTGATCTGGGACTTGCGCCCGACGGAGACACTCCCCCGGCTCTGCGTGGCGGCGGCGAGCGACCCCATGGCCCTTGCGGATGCGGCCGCGCGGGAACTCGCGCGGACGGATTTCCCCCGTTTCGCCTTCGTCAATGCTTTTGGAGCCCCAAAGTGGAGCCGCGAACGCGGCGATGCGTTTCTGAACGCCGTGGCGTCGATGGGCCATCCGGCCACCGCGTTTACGCCTCCGGCCGCCGATGCCGCAGACGCGGCGCGCTTCCGCAATGCGCTCACCCGCTTTCTGCGCGGCCTTGAGACACCTTGCGGCATTTTCGCCGCGAACGACCAGACCTCCGCGCATGTGGCGAGTCTCTGCATGTCTCTGGGGATTTCCATACCCAGCGACATCGCGTTGATTGGCGTGGATGACAGCCTGGAATACTGCGAACAGAACGAACCAACGCTCTCCAGTGTCCGAATCGATCTGGAGGGCGGCGGAGCGGCTGCCACAGCGGCCATCGTTGAACTCGCGGAGTCGGGAAGCCGTCATGGCCGCGCAAATGGACGATTTGTGCGCTATGGCGTGGAAAGCGTCGTGCGTCGTGCTTCGACCCGCACCCTGAGAATCCCCAGCGGCATTGTCATCCGTGCCCTCGAATGGATTAGGAAAAATGCCTGCAGGCCCATTGTCGCTGCGGATGTCGTAGCCGCAATTGGCTGCTCGCGGCGGCTTGCCGACTTGCGCTTCCGCCAGGCGACTGGGCACACCATCCTGGACGAAATCCACTCGCGGCGTCTGGAAGAGGCCATGTCGCTGCTGAAAAGGAGCGATGTCCCCATCGAGGAAATCCCGGAAAGGTGCGGCTACCGGCGCGGCACGCACCTTGGGTTCCTTTTCAAGCGCGCCACGGGCATGTCGATGCGCCAGTGGCGTAGCCAAGCGAAAAACAAATAATGGGGAAACGATAATTGTCTTTAGTGTGGATGAAAAGCAAAAAAGCCGTTGCCGAAATGACCTGTGTAATAATTGCCGAAATGGCCTATGTCCGCCATTGAATCGGTGCGGCGGAAGTGATAGAATAGTTGGCGTTCCAAGTGGGGACCCATGCCGTGTGGCAGTGCTCCATTGGACAACAACTAACCCATCAAGGAAACTATAATGAAAATCCGCACATGCCTTTTGGCCTCCCTTGTGGCGGCAAACGCCGTATTCTCGCTTCAGGCGAATGGCGGGGAGGCCCCGCTGCTCAAGCCCTTCCGCTACTACCGCTTCAGCGTGACGAAGATCACGGGCACGAGCATCTTCCAGTTGAGCGAAATCGCGCTATACGATGCATCCGGCAACTGCATCAACCTCAATCTCGCGAACATGGGCAATGTGCGCAACAACGACTGGGTCACGCGCCTCAGCGCACCCAATACATGCACACTCCTTGAAAACGGCTCCGCCGGCGTCGAAACGGACCACAACGACGCCCTGCAGAACCTCTTCGACGGCAATCTCGGCACCAAGTCGTATGCGTCCCAGTGCGGCAATCTCAGCGAGTCGAATCCCTCGACTTGGCCGGGCGTCATAATGCGCCTCGCCGACGACGCCCCGGCAGTGGCCTCCTACAACATCGCGACGGCCAACGACAACGTGTGGGCCGAAGGCACCGGCAACGGCCGTACGGTGACGGGCTGGGCGCTCTTCGGAAGCGACGACGGCGTGGCGTGGGTGCAGATCGCGCGCGAGACTTCGCCGTCGCCCTACGTTCCCAATCCGATTACGAACCAGACCTGGTACAACGACGGCGATTCGATTCCGATCACCGACTATTCGGGCGTCGCGGTCTTCGTTCCGTCGGGCGACACGCTCACGGTCAATCAAGACTTCGGATTCGGAACGGTCGTCAACCACGGCACAGTTTCCGTTTCGAGCGGCGCGACGGCGCAGTGGGATGTCGCCTCCGGCGAAACCGTGAAACTGCCCGGCGGTGCCCTTGCCGGTTCCGGAATCGTGGAGAAGGCCGGCGCGGGCGAACTTCGCGCGGGCGGCGACAACGTCGCCTTTGCCGGAACGATTGCCGCAAAGGGCGGGACGCTGCGCTTCGTCCAGACGGCCTCGCCGACGGCTTTCACCTACTACCGCCTCTGCTTCAAGGGCAAGAACGGCGGCAACACGAGCGAGCAGTTCGAGCTCAGCGAACTCGCGCTCTACGATGCAAGTGGAAACCGCATCAACCTCAACCTATCCAACGCCGGCGTCAATGCCTCCGGCAGTCTCACCGCCGGATCGTTCTCGTTTGTCAAGAACGGGACCTCCGCCTGGGTGCGTGATGCCGGGCACAACGAGGCGCCGGAAAAACTCTTCGACGGCAATGTCGGCACGAAGATGTACGCGGGGATGACGCCGACGGCCTCCTCGTATCCGTACATCGCGATGCGCCTTGCGGACGGCGCCGCACCCGTTGCCGCCTACAACCTCGCGACAGGCAACGACACGGTGAACAACCCCAACCGCCTGCTTGTCTCCTGGTCGCTCGACGGCAGCATGGACGGCACGAGCTGGGTGACGCTCGACGCCGTGACGGACGATCCCCACGCCTCCACGGCGAACTCGTCGTGGTTCAATGCCGGGTGCGCCCGTCCGGTCTTCGTCGAAGTCTCGCCGCACAAGGCGCGGTACTACCGCTTCAGCATCACCGGGCTCTACACGTGCGATGGCTATCAGAGCCTCCAGATGGACGAACTAGCCCTGTACGACGAGGCGGGACGCCGGCTCAACCTCAACCACGCCTACCAGGGGCAGAACCTTGCCGCCTCCGCCCTCAATGAGCGCTCCTACACCTGCATCCTCGGCACGGGTCACGGCGCGAGTACGGGGAACCAGAGCCCCGCAAGCCTAGTGGACGGAACGACGACAAAGGCCTACTTCAGCGGCGGCACGTTCAACGACAGTGACAAGGCAATCCGCTTCATCATGCGCCTCGCGGACGACGCAGCGCCCGTCGCGGGCTACAACATCCAGACCGGTGGCGATGATGTCTGGAATTACAATCACAATCAATGCCGCACTCCCGCATCGTGGACGCTGGAGGCGAGCGAAGATGGCACGACCTGGACGTTGCTCGCCTCGCAGACCGACTCCGCCTACGCAGTCGTCGCCAACGACACATGGTTCAACGGCGGCAACATGATTCCCTGCACCGCAAACGGTACGGGCGCGTCGATGCCGACGAATGCGACGCTGTCAGTTTCGGGCGGTGCGACGATGGCGCTTCCAACCGACCAGAAGGACGGCGTGAAGAGCCTCGAAATCGACTGCACGGCAACCACCGGCACCTTCGCGAACTTCACGGCGGCGGATGGAATGACGGTGAATCTCGTCAACTTCCGCGCGTTTAGGGATGACTCTGTCGCTGGCGGGAAGCCCCTGCCGGTTCTCTTCTCCGGCGCTACGGACTTCGCGACCGTGGATTCCTGGAAGGTTCTCATCGACGGCGACGCACACAAGGGCGAGCCCTACACCGTCTATGCTCAAAACGGCTCCTTGTATGTGAAGGGCTGCCCCGCGACAATGATCTACGTACGGTAGGTATTCAGCACCATGGGCGACACCCCTCAATCTCTCGTCCTTCGTCAATTATCACTCGTCACCGCGTTGGCTCTCTCGTTCGCCGCCGCGACTGCGGCGGCGAACGTCGCGCCAGAGCCATATGGTGTCTGCGCGCACCTGCACCGCGTCCGGGATCCGGAGTTCCGCGCGAAGGAGTGCCGTCGGATCGCCGAGGCGGGCATCGGGCGCGTCCGCTTCGACTTCGAGTGGTGGCGCATCCAGAAGGGCCCCGGCGAGCCGTTCGATTTCTCCCACTACGACGCGGTGATGGCCGATGCCGAGGCCGCGGGGCTGTCCGTTCTGCCGATCATCTACGGCAACCCACTCCCGAAGTGGGCGGACCCCATCTGGGAGCACCTAGACGAATGGGGGCGCTATGTGGAGGCCGTCGTCGCGCACTACGGCGACCGTCTGCCCGACATTGAAATCTGGAACGAGCAAAACCTCAAGGGCTTCTGGCACCACGAGCCGGATCCGGCCCGCTACGCCGAAGCCCTGCGTGTCGCCTATGCGGCCGCCAAACGCGCAAACCCGCGAGTCCGCGTTCTCTTCGGCGGCACGGCCGGAACGCCATGGGACTTCATCGAGGGCGTTTACGAGGCCGGTGGCGGCCCATTCTTCGACGTGATGAACGTCCACCCCTACAACCATCCACGCGCGCCGGAGGGCAATCTCGACGCGCGGCTGGAACAGCTCCGCGACTTGATGGCGAAATACGGCGATGCGGAAAAGCCGATTGCCATCACCGAACACGGGTGGCCGACCCACCACATGAAGATTGACTCGCTCTACATCCTTCGCGCCGGCTTGAAAATCGCGCGCCCCGAGCAGAAGACGTGGCGTGTCGTCCTTGCCGTCACGGAAGCCGGTCCGGACGGCGCTCCGCCGAAGGTCTCCGCAGAGGACTTCGGCGCGGCGCTGCCGCCAGGCTCGACCCTTGAGGTCTGCTTCGGCGAGCGGCTGCGCGAGCGCCTTCAGGCGGGCGACGTCGATCTCGTCGTCTATCCCTTCGACGAGACCTTCCCCGTGGATACGGTCGAGGATGTGCTTGCCTTTGTCGAGGCGGGCGGCGTTCTGGCCGACTTCGGCGGCATGCCGATGTGGTATCCGGCGCGCGAGACCGCGCCCGGCGTATTCAAACTGGAGGAGCAGGACGCAGAGGGCCGCTTCCGCAACCGGCTCCGCGTCGGCGTGGCGGCTTTCTGGACGAATAAAGCCCTTCCGCGCAGTGGCGCGGCGTTTGCGACGGAGGCGGCGCTGGCCGCCGGCTTCAAGGGCGACCCCGCCGGCATCCCCGTCGCCCGCTTCCAGACGCCGGAACTATTGCGCGATGGAGACGAGTTCATCCCGATCCTCACGCTGAAGGACGCCGACGGGCATGAGGCCGTCGGGGCAAGCGTGACGCGGCTGAATGGCGGCGCGAACGGCTGCGTGATCTTCTGCGGCATCCTCGGGCGCGGACTCCAGAGCGCCGGAGAGGACGGCCAGGCACGCTACCTGCCGCGGGCGATGGCCATCGCCTTCGCCGAAGGGGTGGAACACTACTGCTGGTATGAATTCCGCTCGCCCGAAAACGACCCGCTCTACAGCGAAGACCACTTTGGCATCGTCCATCGAGACCTCTCCCCCAAGCCCGCTTTCCAAGCCTGCCGCGTCTTCACGAAGATGCGTCCCGCAGGTTCAGTGCAGACGCCGGGGCCATGGCGCGATGAGGCGCGCGGCCTCTACTTCCCGCAATGGACACGCCCCGACGGCGTGAAGGCTGGCATCATCTGGAAGACTGGTGGCGCCGAGCGCCTGGCGCTGCGGTTCGAGGCCGCTCCATCTGGCATCACCTTCCGCTCCCTCGCCGGCCGCATCATGCGCCCGGAGCGCGACGCCGCCGGCGCCTATCTCCTGCCCGTAGGCGAAGACCCCATCTACTTCACTGGGGGCAGTCTCGCGCTCCCCTAGGCACGATTGTCGAAATGTGCCAATGTGAAAATGTTGCCAATGCCCAAACCCAATACCCAATTCGAGTGGCGACATTGATAATTGGCAACATTGGTATTGGCTGTTTCCACATTTCCACATTATATTCTCCCTGTTCCCCGTTCCCCCATTAACGCAACCGGCCTATGGCCGGACGCAAAAGCTGCGTCAAAACCGATGTGGCTACGACGCCGCCCGTGGCGGCTACGCCACAATCGCTTTTGCCGCAAGTCCATTCTCCCCACGCGAGGATCGATTGTGGCGTAGGGCATAGCCCGTCGTAGCCACATTGATGCGAGCGTAACCCTTGCGTGTCGCGAAGCGACTTGCGTTAGGCGCTGCGGCCGGAACGGGGAAAGAAATGTTGCCAATGTGAAAATGTTGCCAATGCCCAAACCCAATACCCAATTCGAATAGCGACATTGGTAATTGGCAACATTGGTATTGGCTGTTTCCACATTTTCACATTATATTCTCCCTGTTCCCCGTTCCCTTTTCCGTGCCGCTTCCGTGTTCCGGCGCGGTAGCGCCTTGATTCATGACTGCACATTTCCCACATTTTTCTTTGAAGCGCCAAAATTAAATCCAACCAAATTCCTTCTCGGTGTCATAATATATGTTAGAGGATATTACTCTGGCATAAGTCATGGACATCGTTGAAGAACTGCGAACCGATCGGGAAAAGGGCGCGCGCCACCTGGAAAGCGAATTCCGGGTGGGGCTGATGTCGCTTGCCCGCCGGCTTTGCCGGAACGAGTCCGACGCGGAGGAACTCGTGAACAGCACCTTCGCGGAAGTCGTTGAAAGCATCGACAACTATGTGGAGCAGTCGGCCTTTTTCGCATGGATGTGCCGGATTCTCGTCCGTCGCCATTCACGGGATACCAGGCGGAAGATAAATGACAAGATAGTCTGCGATCCCAACGCGCTTGAGGCGGCGATTGACGATGACGCCCAGGAGGCCATCTACCGTGAGGTTGACGCCGCGCTGCTGCGCGATGCGATTGAGACGTTGCCGGAGGACATACGGAAGACGCTCATGATGCACTACTTCATGGGCCTTTCCGTAAATGAGGTCGCGCGCATTCTTGCGCTGTCGTCCGGCACCGTCAAATGGCGCCTTAGCTATGCCCGGCAGATACTTGCCGCCAAGATGGGCGCCAAAGTGGATAAGATGAAGAAGACGCCCGGCGGCAAGGCCGTGCTGCTGGCGCTGCTGCTCTGCGGGATTGCCGCGCTGGGGGCGGGGGTGGCCGGCGTGTCGCGTGTCGCGAGTCGCATGTCGTTGCCCGCCTCGGCAGAGGCCTCCCAACAGGCGACAAGCGACATGCGACATGCGGAGGCCTCCGGGCAGGCGACACGCGACACGCGACAAGCCGAGGCTTCCAACCTTTCAACTTTTCAACCTTTCAACTTTTCAACCGATAACTCACAAGGAGAAAACATGAACAAAACCACAACCACACGCGCCGCCGCCATCCTGGCCGCGGCAACGGTAGCAACGGGTGCTGCAATTCCGGCTTCCGGCGGCACACACTACTATGTCGCACCAGGCGGCACGGGCGACTACACGCAGGGCAACCCCGGCGGAAGCCCCATCGTGGCCGCCCAAAAGGCGACGTCTTCAGGCGACGTCATCCATCTGGCCACTGGCCTCTACGACCTTGACGCCGAAAACGGCGCTATGTTGGTTGCGGACGGCGTGGAGCTGATAGGCGGCAGCGACAACCCCGAAGAGACGATTCTCTTCCGTACCGTGGCCGAGCCTGGCAGCACTTTGCCCTCCCGCGTAATCTACCTTGGGAGCAACGCGATTATGCGCAATCTCACTTCGCGCGGCGGGAACACCGTCTACCAGGCGGGTGGCGTCCTGGGCTATTCGGGCAACACCGTCCACAAGCAGTTCTCCGTCTCCAACTGCATCGTGGAGAATGCGTCCGCTCTCTACAAGGGCGGCGGGTCGATGGGCGGCACGTGGCGCGACTGCGTCATCCGCAACTGCACCGTCCGCCGCACCAACAGGGACAACAACCAGGAAGGCAGCGGCGGCGGCATCTGGGGCGGGACGCTCTACAACTGTGTGCTGACAAACAACGTCGCCTCCTATGCGGGCGGCGCCATCGCCGGCGACGCAACCGACCCCTGCGCGGCCTACGATTGCACAATCGCCTTCAACACGGCGCCCTACGGGGCGGGCGCCGGCTCGGAATACGGGCCTGACTACTGCCGTCTCTACAACTGCAACGTCGTGAGCAACGACGGGCATAGCGCCTCCGGCCAGGCCTGGGGCGGAAAAGGCGGCGGCGTCTACAACTGCTTCGTGACAAACTCGCTCATCGCCTGGAACACGACACGGGCGGACGTCTCCCTGTATGGCGGTTTGGGCGGCGGGGCCGGCGTTTACCGCGGCCGCATTTACGATTCAACCATCGAGGGCAACCGCACGGCCCTTTACTGGAAGAACGGCGTCGGGCAGGGCGTCGATGGCGGCGGCGCGGAGGAGGCCTACTTGGAGAAATGCCGGATCATCGACAACTATTCCGTTCGCTACGCGGGAGGCACATTCAACTGCACCAATGTCCGTTGCCTGATCTCCGGCAACCAAGGAACCATCGGCGGCGGCACGTTCAACGGCGTGAACATCGACTGCACGATCTGCAGCAACACGGCCTACGGCGTCCAGGGCGGGGCCTGCTACAATTCCTCGACCTACAATTGCTTCGTTTTCGAGAACACTTCCAAGGAGGATGCCGTGCTCGTTCGCGGCTATCACCAGTGGGATGTCATCGTCGACAACGTCAGCCAGGGCAACAACCGCGGTTCGGCGATTGCGTCATCCGACAATGCCACGATGGACGTGGCCGCCGTGAATTGCACGATTGTCGGCAATGGCGGAACCGCTTCCCGGGCGCAGGTGTTCCTGGCGGCCGTCACGAATTCGATTGTCGTTGGCGGAACGGGGGCCGGATTCGTCGCGGATGTCATGTACGGGGAGGCCGTCCATTCGCTGTTCGGTTCGCGCGATGGCGGAAGCACTGCGGTGAACTGTCTCGCGGACGTCGATCCGAAGTTCGTGATCGAGCCTGGGGAGGGCGAGGGGCCCTATTCGCTTAAGTCCGATTCCCCGTGCGTCGGGGCGGGGCTCAACCTCGACTGGATGGCCGGCGCGACGGACATCCTCGGCAATGCGCGGCTTTTCAAGCATGATCCGACCGTTGACATCGGAGCGTGCGAGCGCTGGTGGAAGCCGGGTTTTGTCATGGTCTTCAGGTAGGGCAATGACAGTGCGG
Organism: Kiritimatiellia bacterium; assembly: GCA_017962605.1. Taxonomy (GTDB): domain Bacteria; phylum Verrucomicrobiota; class Kiritimatiellia; order RFP12; family JAAYLN01; genus RGIG5952. The sequence continues at coordinate 17,713 of JAGCUY010000010.1, forward strand.
CGCACATTTCCCTGGCTGCTTTCCATGTTCTTCTGCTCCCTCTCGTTCGCTGCGGCGAATAGCGACCTTGCGCACCGAGTGGAGGAGGATGTCGCGCGTCCCGTCCGCCCGATCGGCGTTGACGGACAGGAGGGGTGGAACGTCCGGGCGTCCTTGTTCATGTATCCGCCGACATTCGCCTTCGCGAAGGTCGGCGGTGCCGTGCGCTACCGGTTCATGGCGACGGACGGAACCGGGAGGCGCCATACGTTCGATGCCGGAGAGCCCACCGCGTCGCTGGCGCCGATCTGGAGGGACATTCCCGTCGGCTGGGTCTCGCTGGAGGTGAAGGGACTTGGCGCGGACGGCAGGTAACTGGGGACGGCGGGGACGCGGCGGTTCTGGAAGAAGGCGCCGTTCCGACCCAGGTCGTATCCCCCCGCGAAGCGGCCGCATGCCGAGGCGGCGCAGATGGCCTACTTGAATGTCCTCAATTCGGAGTCTGCCGAAATTCTCGCGCGAACGGGCGACATCGACCGCCGCTATCCGCACAACTGCTATCCGGCCAAGATGCTGTCCAGCCTCATCCGTGGAATGGTCGAATTGGCGGAACTGGATCCAGCCTACCGAGATCGGGCGATAAGGGTGGCCGAGAACGCGGCGGACTGGATGCTGGCGCACACTATCAGGCCGCCGTCGCCACTCGCCGGATTCCCCGTCACCTACGACTACCACCCCGAAGCCGCGGACGTTGAGCCGACCGCACCCGCGCGAATCTCCAGGGAGAAGGCAGACGTGTCCATGAACATCTATCCGGCGGAAATGGCCCGCGCCTACGTCGCCTTGTTCGATGCAGACGGAAAAGCGAAGTATCTTGAGGCGGCAAGGGCGGTCGCCGAGCGGTATCTGGCCCTCCAGGGGGAGGACGGCTCGTGGTGGCTCAACCAGAAGATTTCGGACGGAAGCGCCATCGGGAGCCACCGCGTGATGCCGGTCCAGGGCGTGATTCCGATGTTCGAGGACCTGGCGCGCGAGACGGGCGACGCCCGCTATCGCGACGCCGCCGACCGCGCCTTCGCCTATGTGGAGAACAATCCTCTTCGGACCTGGAACTGGGAAGGCCAGTTCGAGGACACGCCCGCCGCCCCGAGATACCAGAACCTGACCAAGCATGACGCCTGCTCGACGGCGATTTACCTCCTTGGACGTTTTCCTGGCGACAGGCGCCGGCTCGCCCAGGCGCGGGAGCTTCTGCGCTTCGCCGAGGATCAGTTTGTCTTCTGGGAGAAGCCCTACACGCCTGCGGACGAACCCACCTGCATTCCCGAATGGAACCGCCCCTGGGCGGGAAAGTGGGAGTGCCCGTCGGTGGCCGAACAATACAGCTGCTACCGTCCCATCGACGCTTCCGCTGCCAAGCTGATCCAGACCTATCTCGCGCTTTACCGCGCGGAAGGGAATCCGCTCGATCTCGCCAAGGCGCGGACGCTCGGGGACGAGGCGACGCGCATGCAGCGGGGCGACGGATTCTTCCCGACGTTCTGGAGCGACCATCCGCACGTCACGCGGGACAACTGGGTCAACTGCATGCTGTCCACGGCTTCGGCGCTCTCTGAACTTGGCGACGTTTCCCCGCCTCTTGGCATCGGCGCGACCGCGCACGTGACATGGCACGAGTTCGACGCGCGCGAAAAAACCTACGAGATGATGGCGGCGGCGGGGATGGATTACGTCCGCTCTGACTTCCACTTCGTGCGCTGCCGTCCAAATGCGCCGGGCGGAGCGTGGGACTTCTGCTTGTATGATGAGGCGGTCGATGGCGCAAGGAGGCATGGTATCGCCTTTTTGCCGATTCTCATGAACCCGCCCGAATGGGGGCGCGACGACTTCGGCAGGCATGAAGGGGAATGGGAGGAGTTCGCGCGCGAGACCGCGCGCCATTTCAAAGGGCGCATCCCCGTCTCTGAAGTGTGCAACGAGCCGAACCTCCAGTCGTTCTGGAACAATCCGAACCCCGAAAACTACCTGGCCGCGCTTCGGACGGCTTCCCGCGCGATCAAGGCCGAGGACCCGTCGGCGAAAGTGATGATCAGCGGATTCGCGGGCGTGCCGCTCGACTTCATCGAACGGATCTACGCGCTCGGAGGCAAGGAGTTCTTCGACATCATGAACGTGCATCCGTACACCTGGCCGAATCCGCCGACCGGCATGATGGAGCCGATGATGGCGGGGCTCAAGGACCTGATGGCGCGCTAAGGCGACGGCGGCAAGCCGATCTGGATCACCGAGATGGGCTGGCCGACGCATAAGACCAGGGCCAGGCTGCCGGCGCAGGACCTGTTTCTGGCCGGGCTGCGGACGGCCCGCCCCGATCTGGAACGCTGGCGCGTCGGCTACGTGGACGCCTTTGGCGACGCCATTCGCGGCAAGCCCTACGCGGACGCGATGGCCGAAATCCTGCCCGCGGGCTCGACGGCGGGTTCGTACACGGTGGCGGAGATCAACGCGCTCCTTGACTCCGACAAGCTCGATGCCGTCGTCTATCCGTTTGACGAGTCGTTTCCGCTCGACCCGGCCGAGCATGTCGCGCGGTTCGTCAGGCGCGGCGGCACACTGGTGGACTTCGGGGGCTGCCCGATGTGGGCCCCCAACCGCAACGGCGTCATCGTGTCAAAGACACCGGACGGGAAGTCCGTAGGCGGGCTCATCCGCGAGCGGTTCCGCATCGACGTCGTCTGGCCGGGGCCCGCGAACGGGCTTGCAGAGTTTGCGCGGACTTTCGCGACGGACGCGGCGAAGAAAGCCGGACTGAAGCCCGATCCGAACGGATTTCCTTGCTACAGGTTCTTTGACCGCGCGAAACTGAAGGCCGGAGACAAGTTCATTCCGCTGACGACCGTGACGGACAGGAACGGGCGTGAAGTCGCCGGCGCCTGCGTCTGCCGGTTCAACGGCGATTTCAAGGGGGCGCTTGTCCTGGCCGGTTGCGGGGGTGATCGCGGTGGCGCGACCGAGGCGGACCAGGCGCGCCATCTCCTGCAGGCGATGGACGTTGCCGACTCGCTCGGCGTGGAACGCTTTTTCCTTTACGAGTTCCGCGCACCCGAGAAGGATCCGTTCTACAGCGAGGACCATTTCGGAATCGTGCATGCGGACTTTTCCCCGAAGCGGACGTACACCCTGCTGAAAGGGCGGTTCGGGCGGAAGGACATCAAAGAAATCGGCGAAGACGGCCTAGAAAAACGCCCATGAAGCGCG
>JAGCUY010000075.1 GCA_017962605.1 Kiritimatiellia bacterium
GCGAGTTGATGTAAAGCGAAATGTCCTTCTCGGCGTCCTGCGACTGCAAGAAGAGCAGCTGCGCCACTACGACGCTCGCCACGGCGTCGTCAATGGACGAGCCAAGAATGATGATGCGATCCTGGAGCAGGCGCGAATAGATGTCGTAGGTACGCTCGCCGCGCCCCGTCTGCTCGACTACGTATGGAATTAGGTAGGACATAATTTAGAAGTTGAAAAGTTGAAAAGTTGTGAGGTTGAAAAGTTTGGAGGTTTAGATGTTTGGAGGTTTGGTGGTTTGGCGCAAGCGCCCTGGAAGTTTAGAAATTTGGAGTCTTTCATGTTATCAAAGTGCAGCCCTTGCGTCAAGGATTTTTGCGCATTTTGTAGAGGAGCCAGGCGGAGAGGGTTTTTGCGTCGGAGATGGTGCCGTCTAGGATCAGTCGCTCAACGGTGGTTTCGTCAAAGAGAAGCGTCTCGACGTTCTCGTCAGAATCAAAGTCGGTCGCGCCAGGCTTTTCCTCTACTTCGGCGAAGAAGAGATGCAGCTGCTCTTCAGAATAGCCAGGGCAGGCGTAGATTGAACCGAGCGGCATAAGCGACTTCACCAGGTAGCCGCTCTCCTCCCGGAGTTCGCGCTCGGCGGCGACATCCGGCGCCTCGCCCACCTCCATGCACCCCGCCGGCACTTCGATGTATGCCTGCTCGATGCACTTGCGATACTGCCGCGCGAAGATGAACGCGCCGTCTGGCCGGCGCGCGAGTATCGCCACCGCGCCCCGGTGCCTGACGCACTCCCGCACGGAACGGCGGCCGTCTGGCAGTTCTATGTCGATTACGTCGATGACCAGCGCGCGCCCTTTAAAAGCGGTAGATACTGAGAGGGTCTTTTCGTAAAGAGGTGAGTTCGCGCCTGCGGCGGCTGGCGTCCAGTTGTCTGCTTGCATGAATGAAGTCCTTTCGGTAGAATAATCATAGCAAAAAGGAACTAAAAAATGTACACAGCATCAGACCTTCGCAAAGGGCTTAAGATTCTTATCGATGAGCAGCCTTGGATCATCACCGAGTTCGACTTCGCGAAGCCGGGCAAGGGCCAGGCCATCTACAACTGCAAGCTCAAGAACATGCTCAACGGCTCCACGATGAGCCGCAGCTACCGCAGCGGCGACCGCTTCGACAAGCCGGAGCTCGAGAACGTCACCGTCCACTACTCCTACGAGGACGGCGCCAACTACGTCTTCACCGACGAGAACTTCGAGGAGATCCGCGTCAGCGCCGACACCCTCGGCGACAGCCGCTTCTTCCTGATGGACGACATGGAGTGCGAGGCGCTTCTCTTCCGCGGAACGGTGATTGAAGTCACGCTGCCGAACTTCGTCGAGCGCAAGGTCGAGAAGTGCGACCCCGGCGTTCGCGGCAACACCGCCAGCGGCAAGGTCACGAAGCCGGCCACGCTTGAAGGCGGCTACGAACTGGCCGTCCCGCTGTTCGTGACGGAGGGCGACACCATCCGCGTCGATACCCGCACCGGCGAATACGTCGATCGCGTGAAGTCGTTCTAGTGGCGCAGGCCCGCTTGGGCGCTGCAATTCAGGAGGGGCGCTGCAATGCTGGCGAGAGTAACCTCTGGCGCGGTGCTTGGCATCGGCGCGCTGCCGGTCGAGATTGAGGTCAACGCCGGCGGCGGCGAGCCGAATGTAGTCATCGTCGGCCTGCCCGACGCCGCAGTGCGCGAGAGCAAGGACCGCGTCTGGACGGCCATCTCGAACAGCAACTACATGCCCCCGATGGGGCGCACCACCATCAACCTCGCGCCGGCCGACATCCGCAAGGAGGGGCCCAGCTTCGACCTGCCGATAGCGGTGGGCGCGCTGATTGCGCAGAAGGAAATCCCCGCCACAACTGAACCGGTGGCGCTGATTGGCGAGCTTGCGCTCTCCGGCGAGGTGCGGCGGGTGCGCGGCGTCCTGCCAATTGCGCTGTCGATGCGCGACGCCGGCGTGCGGAGGTTCATCGTCCCCGCCGGCAACGCCGAGGAGGCGGCCGTCGTCGATGGCCTCGAAGTCATCCCAGTCGTAACACTCTCCGAGGCGGTGGAGTATTTGCGCGGCAACCTGAAGCTCGACCCCGTCAAGGCCGACCTCTCCCAGCTCCGCGCCGCCGTGCCCGAGGACTGCGGCGACTTCCTCGACGTGCGCGGACAGGAAAGCGCAAAGCGCGCCATCGAGGTGGCGGTGGCCGGAGGCCACAACATCCTCATGATCGGCCCGCCCGGAACCGGCAAGACGATGCTGGCCCGCCGCCTAGCCTCTATTCTCCCCGCGATGACTCTGGAAGAGGCCCTAGAGACGACCCGCATCCACTCGATTTCCGGGTCGCTCGCCTCGCACCAGTCGCTCGTCGTTGACCGCCCATTCCGAGCACCGCACCACACGATCTCCGACGCCGGCCTCCTCGGCGGCGGCACCCCTCCGATGCCCGGAGAGGTATCACTGGCCCACAACGGCGTCCTCTTCCTCGACGAGCTCCCCGAGTTCCACCGCAACGTCCTCGAAGTCATGCGCCAGCCGCTTGAGGACGGCTTCGTCACCATCTCGCGCGCCTCAGGCACCGTCACATTCCCGTCGCGCTTCATCCTCATTGCGGCGATGAACCCCTGCCCCTGCGGCTACTACGGCGACCCGCGCCGCAAGTGCAACTGCTCGTCGGTGCGCGTCCAGCAATACCGCAGCCGCATCTCCGGCCCGCTGCTCGACCGCATCGACATCCACGTGAACGTGAACGCCGTCGCCTACGCCGACATGCGGCGCGACGAGCCTGACGGCAAGACCTCCGCCGAAATGCGCGCCACGGCGCAGACGGCGCGCGCCATCCAGCAGGAACGATTCCGCAAGGCCGGACTGCCCATCACCTGCAACGCCGCCATGGGCGCACGCGAAATCAACCGTTTCTGCAAGCTCACCGACGGCGCCCACGCCCTCATGGAGAACGCGATGTCGGACATGTCGCTCTCCGCCCGCGCCTACTCGCGCATCGTCAAGGTCGCGCGCACCATCGCCGACATTGAGAATTCCGAAACCATCCAGGACCTGCATGTCCTGGAGGCGATCCAGTACCGCCAACTCGACAGGGGACTGTAGGCGAATGGAAAATGGAAAGCGGAAAATGGAAAACGAGGGGAAGGCGCGGGGGTTCCGGCGGTTTGCGCCGCTTAAGGTCTTTCTAGCGGCGGCGCTCTTCGCCGCGCAGTGCGCCCTGGCCGCCGTTCCGCTTCTCGACACCTACTACAGCCCCAAGAACAGCGAGCGCCCGGTGCGCACCTCCACTCGCTTCATCATCCTCCACACCACGGAGGGCGCGGCGCGCGGGTCCGGTTCAAAACTCCAGAAGAACGGCGAAGCCAACTACATGGTCGATGAGGCCGGGCGCATCTACCGCATCATCGACCGCAAGCGCGTCGCCTACCACTGCGGCCGCTCGATGTGGAATGGCCTTGCCTCGCTCGACAACTACTCAGTGGGCATCGAAGTCGTCGGCTTCCACAACAAGGACCCGAACGCCGCGCAGTGCAAGGCGCTTAAGGCCCTGCTTGCCGAGTTGAAGAAGACCTACAGAATTCCAGACGACCGCGTCCTGACCCACTCGATGGTGGCCTACGGCGCGCCGAACCAGTGGCACAAGCGCAGCCACCGTGGCCGCAAGCGCTGCGCCATGCGCATGGCTCTGCCTTCGGTGCGCCGCAAGCTTGGGCTGAACTCAAAACCTTCCTATGACCCCGACGTCAAGGCCGGCCGCCTGGTGGTGGCCGACAAGGCCCTGCAGCAGGTCCTATACAGCGTGGACAAAAAAGGCGGCAATAAAAAGCCCGCGCCGCAGATTACCGCCACGCCTGAGAAGCCTAAGCAGACAAAGAAACCAGCGCAGCAAAAACAACCCCAGCAGCCCGCGCCTTCAAAAACAACTCCCTCCCGTCCTGCCAGTTCGACTCCCCAACCCTCGCCCGCCACCTTGGAGATTGGCGTTGGCCAGACGGCCTGGGATGTGGTGCGTGGCGCTTACAAGGCCCACGACACCCTCTACACCTTCCCCAACGGCGAGCAGAAGCGCGGCGACGAAATCACCAATTGGAAAACCGTGCCGAGCGGAACAAAAGTCGCGCTTGGCGTTGCCGATGAAAAGCCGGCGCAAAAGAAACCCGCCCCGGCCCCAGCGCAGGGCGCGACTGCTCCCGCTGTCGCAGCCCGTCCTGTCGTCGTCGCCCCGCCCCCGCCGGCCTCCGCCGACGAAGCTCTCGACGAAGCCGATGCCGTTCGCGCATACGACGCACAGGAGGCGGCCGGCGGCAACATCGTGGGGAAAGGGAAGTCTGCCTGGGACATTGCGCGCGACGCCTACGCAGCCGAAACGACCATTTACGAATTCCCCAACGGCGACCGCAAGAAAGGCACCGAAATCACCAAGTGGAACGCCATTCCGCCCGGCACCCGCGTGATTGTGGCCGAGGGCGACGCCAACGAGCCAGAGCAGATAACCTCCATTGGCGCGGCGGCGGCAGCCGCAAGGGCGGCAGGCACCGCCGCCACCTCCCGTCCTGTCGATGCCGCTCCTCAGCCTGCGCCACCGGCGCAAGTGGCGGGGCGCGAGACCCCGCCCATCGTCGCCTCGGCCCTCGCCGCAATCGCCGGCGCCGAATGGAACAGCGAACGCACCATCTACGTGACCGAGAAGGGCCTCTGCATAAAGGGTTCAGAACTCGACGCCGACCGCCTCGCGCAACTAACCCCCGACACCAAGGTCTTCTCCGGTTACAAGGTCGGCGGCCCTATAACGGCGACAAATCCCGCCTACAAGATCTGCGGCCCTGTCTGGCGCGACGAAGGCACCCAGTTCCTCTTCCCCGGCGGAAAAATGGAGTCAGGCGACAAGGTCGATGCCAAGAAGATCCCGCCTAACACCATGATCCTCTACAAGGATTAAATTTGCCTGTCGGCACACGTCCTGTCGTCACCCGTCCTGTCGGCGCAGTCCTTTAGACTGCGCCAGCGCAGGGTGCGGGGCGCGAAGCCCCGCCCCTACAATGTGATTCCCTGGGTGTTCTCGGCGTTCTTTTCAGGAAGGACGCGCCCAATGGCGGCCGCAAGCCGCCAGGGCAAAACGGAGAGGAACCAGACCGCAAGGCGCATTGGCCACGGGAAGGCGATAAGGCCGATGTCCCGGCGGACGCGGGACACGATGGTGCGCGCGGCATCCCCCGCCTCCATGAACATCGGCATCGGACAGGTGTTGCGGTCGGTCAGGCGCGAACGCACGAAGCCGGGGCATACGACATTCACTCGGATATTCTCAGGCCGTAGGAAGCCGCGCAGCGAGAGTCCCCAGCTCTTCACGCAGGCCTTCGTCGCCGCGTATGAGGGGCATGGCGGAAGTGGCGCATATCCGGCAATTGAGGCGGTGATGACGATTTGCGCGTGTTTGTCCGGGCCATGGGCCCTAAACAACTCGATTGCGGGCAGGACGGTATTCACCACGCCGCCGACATTGAGGTTGAATGTGGCGCGGACATTCTCCGACGATTCCTTTGCGGTGCCGCGTCCGGCATTGGCGAAAACCACGGCAAGGGGGCATTCTGCGTCGCACTCTCGCATCCAGCGCCCCACGGCCTCGGCGTCTGTGACGTCAACCTTGTCGGCCTTTACTCGCTCGGCGCCGGCCGCACGGCAGGCATCCGCCACTGAAGCCAGGCGGCCTTCGTCGCGGCCGCAGAGGAAAAGCGTCTTGGCGCCGCGTCTTGCGCACTCGATTGCGACAGCCGCGCCGATTCCGCTAGAGGCTCCGGTAATCAACACGCCGCTCTCGCGCACGGCCTTGTCAAAAGAATCCGTTGTCTTGCTCATGCCTCCATGAAACCAAACCTTCCCCTTTTCGTCAATCCATTGCCATCGCCGTTCTTTGCCTTGCGCCAGGCGGTTTGGTAGAATCTTCTGGTGAAATCCTAGGACTGTGCAATGCTCGATTTGCTGAAGGTAAAAAATCTGGCCATCGTGGAAAACGCCTCGGTTTCCTTCGCGAAGGGCCTGAACATCATCACCGGCGAAACCGGCTCCGGAAAGTCGGTGCTGATCGGCGCCCTGAACCTTGTGCTGGGCGAGCGCGCCGACCACGGCGCCGTCCGCGCCGGCGAGAAGGAACTCGCCGTCGATGCCGCCTTCTCCCTCGACGAACATTCCGCCCTCGACGCCATCCTCGAAGAGGCCGGCCTTCCGCCATGCGAAGACGGCACCCTTCTCGTGCGGCGCATCGTCTCCGCCACCGGCTCCGGAAAGTGCTGGCTGAACGACAGCCCAACCACCGTTGCGACCCTCCGGCGCGTCGGCGAGCACCTGATTGACATGCATGGCCCCTACGACCACCAGTCGCTCCTCGCCCCCGCCTTCCAACTTTCCCTCCTCGACTCCTTCGGCAAGACCTCCGCCGCAAAGTCCGCATACGCCGAGCGCTACGCCGCCAAGGCCGCCCTTGTCGCCGAGCGCGAGGAGCTTCTGCGCGACAGCGGCGAGGGCATCGACGAGGAAATCGACCGTCTCACCTACATCGTAGAGGAAATCGAGAGCGCCGCCCTCACAGAAGAAGACGGCGACTCCCTCGTGGAGCGCCACAAAGAGGCATGCAACGCCCAGGCCATCATCGAGGACGGCAACGCCGTCGCAGAAGGGCTGACCGACGGCGAGGACTCAATCTTCGACCGGCTTGCTGCCATCCAGCAGAAGCTTTCCGAATTGAAGCGCATCATGCCCGCCGCCGCAGAGTGGCAGGAGGAGGCCGCCTCAATCGCTATTTCAGTGCAGGAGCTATCACGCGCCGTGGCGGAGCGCGTCACGCAGATCGACTCCGATCCGGACGCCGTCGCGGCCCTGGAGGCGCGCATGGAGCTTGTGCAGCGGCTGAAGCGCAAATACGGGCAGTCGCTGGAGTCCATCGCCGAGCGCGGTGCGCAGGCGAAGGCGCGCCTCGACAAACTCCTCTCGCGCGGGAAGCGCCTGGCCGCGCTGGATGGCGAGATCGCTTCGGCCGATGCCGCGATGCGCGCCGCCGGCGAGACACTCCGCGCCGCCCGCGCCAAGGCCGCAAAGAAGCTCGCTTCCGAAATCACCAAGGAACTAAAGCCGCTGGGCTTCGCGCAGTCGCAGTTCGAGGTCGCGGTGAAGCCCTGCGAGCCTTGCGCCACCGGCATGGACGAAGCAGTCTTCTCCTTCGCTCCCAATCCGGGCGAACCCTCCATGCCGCTTGCCGCCATCGCATCCAGCGGCGAAATCGCCCGCGTGATGCTGGCGGTGAAGTCCGTGCTGGCCGAGCATGACTCCATCCCGGTATTGGTTTTCGACGAAATCGACTCAAATGTTGGCGGCGAAATCGGCCGCGCCGTGGGCGAGAAGCTGCGGCGGCTTGCGGCGACGCACCAGGTGGTGAGCATCACGCACCTGCCGCAGGTGGCCGCCTTCGGCGACGCCCACTTCGCCGTCTCGAAGCACGTATCCGCCAACAGGACGATGGCCGAAATCAGGCCGCTTGAGGGCGAAGCGCGCGCGCAGGAACTGGCGCGAATGCTTGGCGGCAGCGATGTCACGAGCGTCGTTCTCGCCCATGCGCGCGAACTTCTCCAGGCGTCAGCCAGAGGCTAATCTCTGTTTTCCGTTATTTTTAAATCTCAAATCTCTAATTTCAAATTTCAGATTTCTGGTTTCTGGTTTCAAATTCCAACTTCCAAATCTCAAAGTTCAAATCTCAAATTCCAAATTCCAGATTTCAGATTTCAAATTTTAGATTTTAGATTTTAGATTTCAAATCTCAAATTTCTCCCATTCCCCATCCCCCATCCCCCATCCCC
>JAGCUY010000076.1 GCA_017962605.1 Kiritimatiellia bacterium
CGCCAAGGCAAACGAGTCCAAAAGTAAACGCAAGCTTCCCTCCTAGGAGGGAAGGAGAAGATTTCCGCCTCTCATCAATGAAGGTCAATCTTTACAGAGGGTAAACGCAAGGGGAACTTGCGTTTACTTCCGGACGGGGCGGGCGCTGACAAGCGAAAGATTTTTAATCTTCCCCCCTTGCACATAAGCGCGGGATTTGATAGACTGCACAACAGTTCGCCGCCCTCAGGGGGCGCGGACGCCGATCATTGAAATGCGATACGTGCTTTGAAATGGCGTGGTCCCGGAAAGAGCGCTTCCCCGTTGGGGGGCTCCGGAAGGGGCACGGCAGATTCTGGTTTCAATATGCTTCCTGTGCAATGCAGGAAGTTAGCAGGCAAAAGTCGGCTGACAAGGTCGGCGCTGGTTACGGGTGGGTCTGCATAAGCGCATGCAGACCATTTGACGGGCAACTGGTTATATGACGGGCAGCTGGTTATACTGGTTCGACCGCCTGCGCTTAGGCGGTCATTTCCGGGTTTCAATGTAATACAGGAAGTTAGCAGGCAAAAGTCGGCCGACAAGGTCGGCGCAGGTTACGGGTGGGTCTGCATAAGTGCATGCAGACCATTTGACGGCCAGCTGGATAGGCTGGCTTGGCCGCCTAAGCTTAGGCGGTCATTTTATTGATTAAGCCCAAAAGGAAAATGTTTATGAAAGTTGCTAATAACCATGGCCGCAGAAACCTCAAGCACGATCGCACGGTGTTGCGAACAGGTACATTCTTCCTGTTCGACACTGCAAACCTTCTTGCAAGCACGGGTCACAAGCATGCGGCGCGAACCCTTGAGAAGGTTTCTGAGAACTTGGCTTCTCAGGGGTATAAGGCCGTCTTCTTCTTGGAACGTCGTTCGTACGCCTATGTGCGCGACCGGCAAGACTCCGCCCAGGATGTAGCCATGCTTGAGTCCTTTGCCAGGCGCGAGAACTTCGTGCTCCTCGGCGAAGAGTGTGGTGAGGAGAGGTCGGAGTCGGACGATTTCATGCTTCAGCTTGCCGAGGTGCTGCCTGATTCAGTGTGCATATCTCGCGACAAATTTAGAGATTATGCCGCAATCCACCCTGACATTGTGAAGTCTGGCAGGGTTCGCGGGTTTGCAGTCCTTAATCTTGGCAACATGAAGTACATTATGATCACGGGGCTGAAGTGTGCAATCAAGATCGACGGCATGGGGAATGACGCCTCCTCTGTGGTGGCTCTGCCCGTGCCGGAAGTCAAGGTCTCGCCGATAAGCGTCGAGAGGAACGTGGACGATTCCGTCCTTTGCGCGAGGGTAGAAGGCGTGAGACGCGCCGAACGCCCGAAGGTGAAGCCTTCAAAGAGGGAACTTGCGGCCATTCGGAATCTCGCCTCGTGCAGCAGGGATGACGACTGGGACAGCCGCGCGCTACTGGATGCCAAGAGGAAAGCGCGCCGCATTCGTTCTGCACGGCGCGATGAAAGGCTGCGCGCCCGTGCCATATGCGAAGGAAGTTGGCGATTTGCGCATTTCTCGCACAAGCGTCGCGCGGCGGCGGGCATCGCCGCGCTAGGTGCGCGGCTCGGCTATGGGCGTGTCGCCTGAGTCCGTCGTCGTCATGATAGAACAATGTCAAAACAGAAAAGGATGTCAACATGGAAAAACTCCCTGCAATGATACTAACCGCATATGACCCACGCAGAAATCCGGCGGCAGGTCTTTTGGGGAACGCAGCTTCCCACGCGTTCAAAGTGAAGGGTATGTCGGTAGAAGGTATGGCGAGTCCGTGAGAGTTCTCACCTCCTCGGGCAAGATCATTACCGTCCCCGTAGCAATTGGATAGTCTGAGTAGACAATGTGTAGAAAGCGGACGTGAGGGTCAACCCCTTTTGATACAGTCATGCGAGAGATGATGCCATGGATCTTGACGAGGCCGATGGTGTCACCTCTCGCGTTACTGTGTTTGCGGCGATGCAGAAGCCGCAGCGCGCGAAGGCGGGGACTGGAAGTGTTGCCAATGTGGGATTGAGGACATTGGACTTTGAAGCGGCGGGACGCCGCTTCTCCCAGGGGAAGCCGATTTAAAGCGGCATTACATTAATGGCGAAATGACCATTCCATTTGCGACGAAATGATGGTATAATATGTCGGCATAGGAGAGACCAGATGAAAGTCAGCAGCATTTGCCAGGCGATTGACGAGCAGGCGTGCGAACGGAAGCGACGGCTGGGGATGCCGCGCGATGTTCTGCCGCAGTTGCCGTATGTTCGCAACTATGCGACAGTCGTGACGGGCGTAAGGCGGTCGGGAAAGTCCACACTGCTTGACCAATGGACGTCAAAGAACGGAGGGAAGGCCGTTTCCGTCCATTTCGACGACTTGCGCCTGGCGTCGTTTTCGCCTGATGATTTTCTGCTGCTCTATGAGATTGTCAAGGATCGGAAGGCGGACACTCTGGTTCTGGACGAAGTGCAGGACATCGCGGGATGGGAGAAATTTGTCGTCGGTTGCCTGGACAGGCGGCTACGGGTGATGGTGACGGGATCCAATGCAAAGTTGCTTAGCCGCGAATTTGGCACCAAACTGACCGGGCGACACTTGAACGTCGAGCTGTATCCGTTTTCCTATCCGGAGTTTCTCCGCTTTACCAGGCGACGCGCATCCAAGTCGTCGATAGACGAGTATCTGTCGGTTGGCGGATTCCCGGCGTATGTGGAAAGCCGGCAGCGCATGGTGCTGTCGGAGCTTTTCAACGACATCCTCTATCGGGATATTGTCGTACGCTATTCGCTGAAAGACGCGGTCCCTATCAAGAGTCTTGCCACTTTTCTGCTGGGACACGTCGGTTGCCGGATTTCGCCGAGCCGCATCAAGGATGCCGTGCATGTCGCTTCGGCGTCGACTGTCTTGGAGTATTTCAATTATCTGGAGGAAACCTACCTCGTTCAGCGGATTCCGCGTTTTGCGGCATCGCCCAAGGCCAGCATGTCGGCTCCAAAGAAGGTCTATGCCTGCGATACCGGCCTGGTGACGGCAATCGAATCCGTAGACGAGGCGAACTTCGGGCACAA
>JAGCUY010000077.1 GCA_017962605.1 Kiritimatiellia bacterium
CTCGACTAGCAGCCCGTCGCGGGACTGCATCACCATCCAGGTTGCAGTAGGCGCGTCGAAGTAGGCGGCGTCGGCCACGCCGTCGCCGTCGTAGTCGGCCGGGACGGGCGTCCCGCCGGCGACCTCGTGCGCCCCCATGTCGGGCGCCACGCCCACGACGCGCGGCAGGCCGCCAAGGTCTAGGGCGCCTGCCGCGAGCTTGGCGCTGGCCTTGTCCTTCGCGGGCGACGCCCACTGCAGGCGGAAGTCGCCGTTCTCCGCGTCAACGAACAGCGGGTCCTTGGACAGATTCCCGGTGCCAGCGGGCTTCGGCGAGCTGTCGGTGTAGGTGCAGGCGTTCTTTATGAGAGTCTTCCTGCCCTCGGTCACGTTGGCGCAGTTGCCGAGCTTGCGCACGCCCTTCTTGTCGGTCTCGTACAGGCGGTTCTCCCACACGATGGAGTTCTGGACTGTGCAGCCCGCGACGCCCGCGCCGGCCGTCGCGGAGTTGCCATAGACCGTGCAGCCGGTGAGCGTCGAGGCGTAGGCCCCGCCGCCGAAGGCGTCGGCCTCGCAGCCGACGACCACGCAGTTCTCGGCGAGGCAGCCCGCGATGCCGCCGCCGTTGCCGCCAACGCCGTCCTCGTCCATCACGGCCACACAGCCCTCAATGCGGCAGCCTTCGAGGGTGCCTCCCAGCGCGCCGCCGCCGTTGTCGCCATACACGTAGCCGTTGGCCAGCACGAAGCCAGAAAGCACGGCGTGGTCGCCCAGGGTGGCGCAGCGCCCCGTCCCGCCGCCGTCGATGACGGCGGCCTCGAGGTCAGCCACTGCGCGGATCTCAACCTTCTTCCCCGTAGCATCAATGGGGCCGTATGTGCCTTCCGCCACAAGGACAAGGTCGCCCCTGTCGGCGCTGTCTATGGCCGACTGGATGGTCCGCCTCGCGGTTTCCCAGGAGCGGCCGTCGTTCGCGTCGTTGCCGTTCGCGGCGTCCACGTAGTAGATGTCCTGCGGGCGCGGCGGCTCCTTCGCGAGAAGATTGATCGCCTTGTCGGCGGTCTTGCCGCCGAACGTGGCGCGCAGCGTCGCCGCCTGGTCGGCCTCGCCCTCGTTCTTCGAGGTCACGACGCCGGTGGTCTTCACCACGCTTGCGTATGCGCTGCCAGTCGATAGCGTCCATGTCGCCGACACGCTCTCGCTCGTCCCGTCGGAGTAGATCGCCATGCAGGAATATGGCCCGGACTCCAGGCTTGCGATCTCGTCGGGGCCGGAAATGGCGATCGAGGCCAGCGTTCGGGCCGTGATCGTCTCGGCAAACCCCTGGACAGGACGAATGGAAAATCCGTCGCCGCTGTAGTAGACGGATGTGGTGTGAACGGACGAGTTTAACAAGATACACCTTGCGCCGCAGACATACATTACGGTGTCTTCGTACGGGACGGACGACCAGTAGTTGCCACACGAATCGGCATTGAAGACCTCCGCGTTGAAAACGCCGGCGCAGGGGAGGAAGATGCTGGCGCTGGAATAGGCCCCCCTGCCCCGCACGACGTAGCCGTTCACACCGCCCTGCGTCGTCCATGTCCAGTCGCACTTGTTGTAGCATAAGTCGTAGAGTTCCTGGTAGGTTGGCATGCGCCAGGTTCCACCCCAGTAAATGTGCGCAGCATCATGCTGTGGCGCAAGGACATAGGTGTCATATTTCAGCACGATATACCCCTCACTCAGGAGCGTTGAAATGCTTTTTCCGTAGGTAGGGCCGTCCCACAAGGAAAAGGAGTAGTCTATCGGCACTGAAGGGCGATACCCGACGGTATCGCCCCACTTGAAGTAGAGACCGTATTCGTGCGGCTCTTCGGCACCAATGTTGGTGGTGGCCCAATATGG
The DNA here is from genome assembly GCA_017962605.1 of Kiritimatiellia bacterium. GTDB lineage: Bacteria > Verrucomicrobiota > Kiritimatiellia > RFP12 > JAAYLN01 > RGIG5952. The sequence continues at coordinate 1,870 of JAGCUY010000077.1, forward strand.
CCCACCCTCCCAGAGCTGCACCTTCTCGTGGGTGCTGATGGTGACTGTGGTTTTGGCGAATGCGCCGAAAGCGGTCAGCATTGTTGCCGCGATGGCGGCGAGGAGGGATTTCATAGGAGGGGGGAGTCTGGTAGGTGTAGGGGTAGGGGTAAGGGTAAGGTGTAGGGGTAGGGGTAAGGTGTAGGGGTAGGGGTAAGGTGTAGGGGTAGGTAGAGGTGTAGGTGAAGGTGAGTTAGGGGGAGGAGGAGTTGATGGGCTATTTCGCGGCATTGATGCGAGCGATTAGATCGTTCGCCCAGGCGATGGCCTCGTCCACAGTAGGCAAGACAGGCAGATTGTCCCTTTTTGCGGCGTATGTCTCAGCCCAGTTCGCGCCCGGCTTGATTGTCGGAGGCCACTTCTGCTGTTTTCGGTATTTGAAGAGGTCGCGGCATATCTTGCGAACTTCACGCAAATCAAGCCCGCCGACCTCTTTCGCAATAATTAACTGTAGATCGATCAAGTCGTGCGAACGCCCGCTGCGCTCTGCGGAAGCCCCATGCAGTTTCTGCGCAATCTGGTACGGAACGCGCATGAGAGGCGCGCTCGCCGGAAGCGGAAAGCACAGCTCGGCAAATGCGTCGGCAACTTCCGGGGGCGGAAGAACGGCATCTGATTCATTGGCATCGCCTATCTCGTTATGTCCGACTTCAAGCCTGACGGCACACCACGATCTGCCGTTGTAGCGCATCTTGACATCGCACGGCTGCATGACATATTCAAATGGAACGCCTGTTGGCGCCAATTGCGGAAGTATCACCACTTCGCCTGAAAACCCCTCCCACCCCGCTTCAAGTTTTCCACGCAAAGCAGAGAGGGATTCGTCAAGGCTAGTGCGCCAGGCCGTGTCAAGATCCATAGTGTATCTTGTGTTTGCGCCGCCATACCTGAACTTGAGGGAAGTGCCCCCCTTTACGACGCCATCGCCGATGAACTGCGCCACTATGGCTCCGGCCATCGACAACCGCAGTTCAACAGCGCGCCTGGGATCATCGCCGGCAAGGCGGGATATTGCCTTGTCGAGATTCGTCCTTGTCATCGGCCTTGTCTTCATCGCATGGCCTCCACCGCCTGAAGGGCATCCTCGTCCGCCGCACCTGAAGCCCTGGCATCGGCTATCGCGCTAGTTATCCGCTCCACAGGTATGCCTTCGACATACTCGATGTCGGGTTCCGCAACGCGCTTCACGCTGTATCCGGGTGGCAAATTGCGCCTAAGACGCCGCGATACACCAAGATACATGCATGACGGATCAAAGGGAAGAAGTCCCCGCATGGCAAGTGAACTCGCGCCTCTGACAAAGCCTGTTTCGCCAACCAACGCCACTGCCGCAGCATAATCGTCATATTGGCCAGGTGAATGCATTTCAAGCTTATAGACGCCATGCCCAATGCGGACCAGTTTGCGGTTGCGGGCCATCGACACCATATCCGCCGCGCCAACACCGAGTTCCAACGCCTGGGCGGTAGTAATGACGCCGTGGTTGTCCTCGGCGACATCCCAAATTTACTGAAAAGAAGTCATGCCAAAACTATACTAAAAATCATCATTTTTGGCAAAGGATAAAAAAACGGTGAGTTACGCCGATTCAATCTTCGGCCTAGTTATGTTGCGGGTCTTGAGGGAGAAGCCGGCGCCGACGAGGATGACCTTGTCCCCCGCGCCGAGGTAGCGCTCGTAGTAGCGTTTCTCCTTGATCTGCTCCGGCGCCTTGGCGGACGTCCCCCTGATCTTGAACTCGAAGACGTAGGTGTAGCCGGGGACGCGCACCACGGCGTCGATGCGCCCGTTGTTCGTGCGGACTTCGGCGTCGGTGCGCGCGCCCATCAGCAGGAACGCCGCGTAGAAGAACGACTGGTAGTACTTCTCGTTCGCAATGGCGATGTCGTAGGGAATCGCCGCGAAGTAGGTCTTCAGCCGTTCCACCATGCCCGCCGCGTCGCCGCTGCGCAGCGCCCGGCTCATGTTCCCCACGAAAGCCTCCATGTCCATGCCGTTCCAGGCGGCCGTGCTTGCGGCCAGATGGTAGCTGAACGAGGTCGCAACTTCCTTGTTGGGGTATCCAAGCGAATAGACCGTGATGTCCCCTTCGCGGTGGGAGTCCTTGACCGTGAGGTATCCGGTCTGGACGAGCAGCGGCAGTATCGCCGGGGCCTCCGGCTCGTAAACCGAAAAGGCGTCCTCGGGCATTTCGAGGTGTTCGAGATCGATGGGCTCGCGCTTGAGCAGCTGCATCAGGAACGTCGGCGTCCCGGTCTCGAACCAGTAGTTCTTGAACTCCCGCGCGTCGAGGCACTTTCCCACGGAGACGGGGTTGAACATCGCCGGGCCTGACTTGTGGAAGTGGTAGCCGTCATACCAATGGACAAGTTTCGCGAAGGCGCCGGCGCGGTCCGTGCCGAGTTCCGCCGCCAGCGCGTCGAGGTGCTCCGGGAAGTTCGCGAGAACCTCCTCGTGCGTGTAGCCCAGCAGCTTCGCCGAGCGGGCGTCCATCGTGAGGTCGGTGAGGTTGTTCAAATCTGAAAAGATCGAGACCTTGGAGAACTTCGACACGCCCGTCACGAGGACGAAGCGCTGCAGCGGCTCCGTCGTCTTGATCACCGAATAGAACGCCTTCAGCACGTCGCGGACGCCGGAAACCTCCGGCCTGCCCAGAAGCCCCAGCAGCGGCTTGTCGTATTCATCGACCAGGATCGCGATCCGGCCCGTCGGAGACTTCGACGCCGCCGCGCGGCAGAGATCGAGGAAGACGTCCTCCGGCGGTATTGCCTCCGGGGGAGGTTCGCCGAGGTCGGCGGCCATGCGCTTCATCATCTCGGAGAGCCGGACGCGAAGCTCGTCGCCGTCGCGCGCCTAGGCCGACCCCATGTCGAGGTGCAGCACGGGAATCGGCGTCCAGTCCCACGGCAGCGCGTCGATGGCAAGCCCCCTGAAGAGTTCGCGCCGCCCCTCGAAGAGGCACTGCAGGGTCGAGATCAGAAGCGACTTCCCGAAGCGCCGCGGACGGGCGATGAAATACTGGGGCGACTCCTCCTTTGCCAGCGCGTGGATTAGCGCTGTCTTGTCAACATAGACATACCCGCCCCCGATGAGCTTCGAGAACGTGTAGGTGCTAGTGGAAATCGGTTTCATGCTATACAGTTTACCAAAATCGCGGATGGTTGTGTCAATTGACATAAATGCCAAATGAGCACAAGTGACAGAAACGCAAATGCAAATTAACTGGGGGCGCGGCAAACGCCGCGCCCCATTGAGTCAGCTGGCAATCGCGCTATGGCGCGGGGATTTCCCAGGCGTCCCAGTTCCCTGTCGCACGCCACCACCGGCCGTGGAACTCGATGGCCGCGTCGGCGGCGCCATCGCCGTCCCAGTCGCCGGTCGCCGCGCGCGAGCCCTTATCGCCGAACGGCAGGGTCCTGACCTCGCGCCACTTCGACGTGGAGAACATCCGGTACAGCAGCGGCGCCTTGGCCGTGCCGCTGTATGCGGCGAAGTCCGTGGTCCCGTCCCCGTCGAAGTCGCCGCAGCACGGCTCCGAGCCCTTCGCGCCGAGCGTGACCGAAAGCGGCGCCTTGTCGCTCCAGCCCCTCGACGACAGAACGACGCTGAACGCCGGCTTGGAGGCCGTCGCCGCGTAGCAGCCGATGTCCACATTCCCGTCGCCGTCAAAGTCCCCGGCGACTGGTTTTGCCCCCTTGGTCCCGAACACCAGCGCCCGGGCATTAGCCGCGTCGTGGCCGTTCCCGCTCAGTAGCGCCGTGAACGACGGCTTCTTCGCGTTGCCCTGGAACACGCCGGGGTCGGCAATGCCGTCGCCGTCGATGTCCGCCGCGAACGGCACCGCCCCCTTCAGGCCAAGGGCGCATGCGGTCTCCTCGCCCGCCTGCGTCAGGACGCGGAAGGCCGGCGCCTTCGCCGTCGCAGAGTAGGTCGCGAAGTCGGCGCGTCCGTCGCCGTCGTAGTCCGCCGGAACCGGCGCCGCCTTCGCGTCGCCGAACTGGACGCACAGCAGCCCGTCGCGTGACTGCATCAACATCCACGTCGCCGTCGCGTCGTCGAAGTACGCCGCGTCCGCGACGCCGTCGCCGTCGTAGTCCGCCGGAACGGGCGTCCCGTCGGCCACCTCGTGGGCGCCCATGTCTGGCGCGCCGCCCACGATGCGCGGAAGACCGCCGAGGTCGAGACCGCCCGCCGCAAGCGCCGCCTTGCCCTTGTCCTTCGCGGGCGAGGCGAACTGCAGCCGGAAGTCGCCGTTGGCCGCGTCCACGAAGAGCGGGTCCTTGGCCAGGTTGCCGGTGCCGGCCGGCTTCGGCGAGCTGTCCGTGTAGGTGCACGTGTTCTTGTAGAGCACCTTCTTGCCCTCAGTGACGTTGGCGCAGTTGCCGAGCAGGGGCACGCCCTTCTTGTCGGTCGCGTAGAGGCGGTTCTCCCAGACGATCGAGTTCCGGACGGTGCAGCCCGCCACCCCCGCGCCGGCCGTCGCCGAGCAGCCATAGACCGTGCAGCCAGTTAGCGTCGAATGGTAGGCGCCGCCGCCGAAGCCGCCGGCCGCGCAGCCGACGATCTCGCAGTTCTCGGCGTAGCAGCCCGCGATGCCGCCGCCGTTGCCGCCAATGCCGTCTTCGTCTGCCTCGGCCACGCAGTCTTCGATGACGCAGGCCTCGAGGACGCCGCCCAGCGCGCCGCCGCCGTCGCCGCCATACACGTATCCGTTGGCCAGCACGAAGCCAGAAAGCACGGCGTGGTCGCCCAGGGTGGCGCAGCGCATCGTCCCGCCGCCGTCGATGACGGCGGGCGCAAGGTAGGGCGCGGCCTCCGGACGCGCCGCAGCGCTTCCGCGTCCAAACACCGCCCTTATTTCCACCGCCTTGTCGCCAGTGTCAATAGGCGAGTATGTGCCCGGATAGGCCAGGACAATCCCGCCGTCGGGCGCGGCGTCGATGGCCGCCTGCAAGGCGTCTGCGCCGTTGGCCGCGTCCGCCAGCACCGTCGTAGCCATATCGGCCCACTGGGCGTAGAGGGTCACCGTGGCGCCGGGGATGGTCGTAAGACCGGAGACTTTGGAGCCGTCGAGGTAGCGCACTTCGCCGTCAGGCAACGTGGCCCAGCCAATGAAAGCGTGGCCATCGTAGCTGAAGTCGCAAGGCGGCAGGACGGTCGCCTCGCCGCCGACGGCCGCGACCGGGGCCATCTCCCCTGCCCCGCCGTTCGCGTCGAAGGCGATGGTGTGGCGCGGCGACCAGAGGGCGTGGAGCGCCACGCGTTCGGTTCCTTCGGGCAGGTCCGAAAGCGATTCGAGGATCGTTCCGTCGGGGAGCGCCCAGCCGACGAACGCATAGCCCTCGCACGACGGTGGAGTTGGCAACCCGTAGTATATCCCGTTGGTCGGCGCCCCCTCCGTCACGCCTCCGGGCCTTGCGTTGCCCCTGGCGTCGAAAGTCACGCTGATCGGATCGCCGGCAACCGTGTTCCACCAGTAGGGATCGGTCTCGATGGCCGCATTCTGGTCGAAGACGATGGACGCCGAGTTCACGATAACGGCATCCTTAGGGGCGTCGGCGCGGACATAGACACTGTAGGTGATGTGCCCTTCGCCCTCCGGTGAGACGACGTTCGGCTGTAGCACGCCCGCGTCGGGGTCGTCCGGCCACTGGCCGCCATCTTCCGACTTGCTCGGATCGACAATGCGGATGTACCACTGCGCGAGGCCCGTCTCCGGGTTGAAGGCCAGCCGCGTCCAGACCTTGTAGGTTTCGTTCGTCTGCCAGATCTCGCTCTCCTCGGCAATCGCAATGGCGGCGCCGGTGACGGGGTCCTGGGATGCGAAGCCGTCAAGCCCGTTGTCCGTCTGCCCCGCGATGAAGACCTCGCCCATCTGGAAGGTGCTCCAGTCGAGGTAGTCGCTCAGGCGGTTGTCCACCCAGACCTCCTGGGCGGCGATGGCCGCGTCGGCCTTGTTCTCGAAGTAGATGGTGTAGGTCATCCTCTGGCCGGGCATCACGTAGCGCTGCTCGCCCACGCCCAACGGACCCGCCATCTCGTTCGGGTCGACGGACTTCTGCGTCGACTGGTGCGGACCGAACCACTCGTCCTTGTAGATCTTCGTCTGCTCTTCCTGCTCGTCTTCCTCGGGCTTCTTGATCTTGATCTTCTTCTGGCACGGCCAGAGGCTCGGCGCAATGCCGCCCTGCACGTTCAGCGAAACGGTGTACTCACCCTCATCCTGATCCGCCGGGAACTCGATGATGCGGTGCTTCTTGTATTCGCCGCTCTCGATCTGCGCCCTGCCGTAGCTGAACGTCTGTCCCTGGCCGTAGTCCCACGTGACGCTCTCGATCGGGATCGGGAACGTGCGGCCGCGTGCGTCGGCGAACGTGCCCCGCTCGGAGCGGTCGGTGACCGTGATCCGCGCAGGCCACTCCTTCGCGTGCGGCTGGCGGTAGATGAACTTCGGCTTCGCCGAAATCCACTCCACGTTCCAGAGCGTCGGGCCCTCGATCGACCAGTCCATGCCGACCTTCCAGTCCTTGTTGAGCCAGCTCAGGTCGATGAAGTTCATCGAGATGTTGGTGTCATAGCCGATGCTCGCGGATGCCTTCGACGGGCTGTTCTTC
>JAGCUY010000078.1 GCA_017962605.1 Kiritimatiellia bacterium
AAACTACAGGTTTGGACGCCAGGTGACTACATCATGTGCTACTATCTCAACGATGCCTACGACACCGTGAACAGCACGGATCAGAATGATGTCCTCGTTCCTGGCTGGGCTGACAATGGCGGTGATCTTCGCACGGATGTCGTTACTGCGGGAATGGCGGGTTGGTTTATGGATCCCAACGAAAGTTGCACTGTCAATGTCAAGGGGCAGGTTCTCGGAACCGATGGCACCATCCAGACAACGGCGAACAAGTTCTTCATGGTTGCCAACCCTTACCCGGTTGAGACGGCCATCAATAGCGCCGACATTGATTGGGATGGCATTGTTGGCGTTGATTTTGATGATCAATTCCAATTCTTGCAAACAGCGCCGAAACTACAGGTTTGGACGCCAGGTGACTACATCATGTGCTACTATCTCAACGATGCCTACGACACCGTGAACAGCACGGATCAGAATGATGTCCTCGTTCCTGGCTGGGCTGACAATGGTGGTGATCTTCGCACGGATTCATTCCCCATAGGGACGGCCGCATGGTTTAAGGCCAGCACGGATGTGGATATCACATTTGCAGCCCTTTGAGGCAACTCTCAACAACTAATTCACTAACCAAACTAAATCACTAACAAAAGGAACTAACAATGAAGAAAATTCTTCTCATCGCCGCAGTCGCGGCAGTAGCTGGTATCGCCCAGTCGGCGACCGTGCAATGGCAAGTCTCAGGGGCAGCTGCGTCTGAGAACCAGATGGTATATCTTGTCCTCACTTCGGAAATTCCCTCGCAAATCAATACGCTTGCCGATATTACGGACAATGCGTTCGCGTCGGGCAAAATCGAAAAGCACTCTCGGGTGTACTTTGCATCAGGCACCACCCCGTCAGATAAATTCACGGCTGGTCAGACCTATGGGTACACGATTTTCTTCGTGGATTCCTCAACGACGCCGAACAAGTATCTCAACGGCGGCACAGGTAGTGTGACGGCCTACGGCGCAACGGATAATCCTGTTGATCCGACGGCATCAACTTCGACCTATGTCGCGAATCGCGACAACTGGACGGCTGTCACCGGCGGCGGCCAGGATCCGATTCCGGAGCCCACGACGGTTGCCCTGCTCGCCCTCGGCCTCGCGGCTGTCGGCCTGAAGCGCAAGGTCGCCTAATTCGCAAGCGGGAGGGTCGCACCAATAGCGAACGCAGTTGCGGATGGGCCAAGGCCCATCCCTCCCCAAAAAGGCCGCGCGGGTGCGCGGCCTTTTTCTTTTTTTGCAAAGGCTTGACAAAATATAACATATAGCTTATAATATTTAGTCGAAATTGAGGCTAGCATGGCTGGGAAAACCGTCATTCAAACACAAAGCGCGATAGAGTTTGCGGCCACGATGGACGCGGCGTATCCCCGGAAGGGAATTGAAACGCGCATTACGAATCAAAAAGGAGTTGGGACTATGACGGAACTTGAATTGGCTAAAATGAAAGAGCGCAGCGACGAGGCGCGCGCTAAGGCTCGGGAACTTCAAGGATACAACGAAGTCCTTGCGGAAGTCCGCTCAGAAGCAGAGGCGGCTGAGGTGACGGCTGCGATAATAAGGGGGTCGAACCTGACGCAAAAGGAAATTGCCAAGCGCATGCAGGTTTCACAACCATTCATTTCACAATTGAAGAACGGCAGCGCGGTCACCCTTCCCACGCTTTTCCGCCTGGCGAGAGCCTGTGGCGCGACATTGAAAATCTCCGCCTGCTTCTAATTGTCGAAGCGCCGTATCGCAGAAACAAGCCCAATAAACAGGCCGCGCGGGTGCGCGGCCTGTTTCTTTTTTTATTCCGCACCGTGGTCTATTTCAACAGTTGCATCGGTAATCCGAAAGATTACGACGCGGAATCATTCAATAGACCACGGTGCGAAATACAATGCAAGACTATGGCACGTAAGATTAAGATAGGCCGCTGTGAGAAATAAAGCGATAGACTACGGTGCGGAAGACATTGCAAGACTACGGTGCGGAAATCTTGTGAAGGCTATGATTTACCGCAAACGAAAAAGCCTCCGCTGGTTGGCGGAGGTTTGAGGGGGAACGGCTTTTCACTTTCCTATCATGCCGCATTTGACTTTTCACTTATTATGTGATACACTTATTATGTGCAATTGAAAAGGAGGACTTCGCATGACAAACCTTACATTGGCTGTTGATTCTGACATTCTCCGCTCCGCTCGAAAGATCGCAATTGACATGGACACTTCAGTTTCCGCCATGGTTCGCGGTTTTCTTGCGGATCTTGTCGAAGCCCAGAAGGCCAGGCACAGGGAGAAGCTCGAAAAGGAATTTTTCTCCTACAGCGACGCACACCCCTTCCACTTGAATGGCGAACAGTGGAACAGGGAGGGGCTTTATGACCGCTGATAGCGCAGGATTTGAGTTTTTCGACTCAAATGTCATCGTCTATGCCCTTGCCTGCGCTGATGACGCGGAGTCCTTGCGCAAAAAGAATGTCGCCAGAAGGCTGCTGCTGGATGCTGCGGAGCGCAACTGCGCCGTCATTTCCGCACAGGTGCTGAGCGAGGCGTTTGTCACCCTTACAAGGAAATCAGCCACCCCGATGGCACCGGCGGAGGCCGCCGCCCACCTTCGTGGCATTGCGACCACCAGGGTCGTGCCCCTTACCGCAGATGTCTTTTTCAAGGCCGTTGAAACGCAAATCCGCTTTCAGCTGAGCTATTGGGATTCGCTGATTCTTTCCGCCGCAGAGTCGGCGCGTTGCGGAACGGTTTGGTCTGAAGACCTGAACGATGGCCAGATGTATGCCGGGGTAAGAGTCCGCAACCCATTCAAGTAGCCAGTGCCTTTGCAAAAAAAGAAAAAGGCCGCGCACCCGCGCGGCCTTTTTGGGGAGGGATGGGCCTTGGCCCATCCGCAACTGCGTTCGCTATTGGTGCGACCCTCCCGCTTGCTAATTAGGCGACCTTGCGCTTCAGGCCGACAGCCGCGAGGCCGAGGGCGAGCAGGGCAACCGTCGTGGGCTCAGGAATCGGATCCTGGCCGCCGCCGGTGACAGATGTCCACGTGGAGTGGTCCGCGACATAGGTCGGTGTCGATGCCGTAGCATCAACCATCGTGTCAGTTGGTCCATACGCCGTGACGGAGCCGGTTCCGCCGTTGAGATACTTGTTCGGCGTGGTGCTGCTGTCCACGAAGAATATCGTGTAAGTGTAGGTCTGGCCGGCCGTGAACTTATCCGATGTGGCTTCGCCTGCCGCGTTGGTCTGGCGTCCGTTCTTCGCAATCGTGCCCGACGCGAACGCCTTGCCGGTAAGATCGGAGAGTTCTTTGACCTCTGACGGAATGTCCGAATTGAGGACGAGATAGACCGTCTGGCCGATGGTGTTGGCATTACCATTTACAAGCCACTTAACGGTCGCCGACTGGGCGAGACTTGCGACTGCCGCGACTGCGGCGATGAGGAGTATTTTCTTCATTGTTAGTTCCTTTTGTTAGTGAGTTGTTGAAAGTTAGTTTATGTTGCTTCACGGAGCAGCGAAGGTGATGTCCACATCCGTGCCAGCGTAGAACCAGGCGGCGTAGCCAACGGGGAAGTTGTCAGTCACATAGTTACCACTTTCATCCGCCCAACCCTCGTAGGTGGTGCCGTCGTCCTTGTCCAGATCGTAGGCATCGTTGAGATAGTAGCAGGGAATGTAGCCAGCGGGTGTCCAAATCTGGAGTTTGGGAGCCGTCTGGAGATACCCATAGTTCTCATCGAAATCGACCCCGACGATGCCATCCCAATCAATGTCGGCGCTGTTAATGGCGGTCTCAACCGGATAGGGGTTGGCAACCATGAAGAACTTGTTCGCCGTTGTCTGGATGGTGCCATCGGTTCCGAGAACCTGCCCCTTGACATTGAGAGTGCAAGCCTCGTTGCTGTCCATGAACCAGGCGGCCATCCCAGCGGAAACAGTATCCGTCACATAGTTGCCACTTTCATCCGCCCAACCCTCGTAGGTGGTGCCGTCGTCCTTGTCCAGATCGTAGGCATCGTTGAGGTAGTAGCATCCAATATATCCGCTTGGAGTCCAGACTTGAAGTTTTGGTGCAGTCTGCATATACCCATAGTTCTCGTCAAAATCGACACCAACGAAGTCGCCGGTGACGAAGTCCTGGATGGAAATCTCGCCGCCGCCGACATCCTCGAACTGCGCGCCGATCATGTAGAACTTGCCCTGTGTTGCGTTGACCGTCGTCACGCCCACTACATTGGCGCTTTCCACGGCCACTGCGCCGGCCGCCACGGCCGCCGCCGACATTGAAACTAACCACTTATTAGTTTTTGCCCCAAATCTCCCCTTGAAGGAACAGCCCACTTTGCGGGCAAGGCGTTGGTTTTCGCGCCTTTCTTGAAGATAAGGCGGCGTTGCGGTAAAATGGTCTATTTCAACAACTCTAACCAAAAGGATTGCTAAAATGCACAAAATAAACGGTATATGGCCGGAATTCACCGAGCGCTACGAGGCTGCCAAGGCTAGCATCGAAACCTACCACCAGAAGTATGTGGTTTTCGTCAAGTGGCTTGACACTAGAAATCTGGAGGCCGAAAGGACTGGCGCGCCCCCGATCCTAGACATGGAGGACCTCACCCGCGAGGTCGCCGAGGACTACGCCCGCTACATCTACAAGCGCAAATACACCGCCCGAAAGGACATCGAAAGCCTCCGCCGCCTGTGGGAGGTCATGCTCCCCGACCAGGACCGCAACCCATGGCGCATCGGCCTCCACCTGCGCCCCGCCCTTCCGCCCCGCCCCTGCAACTACCGTCCCCTCACCGTCGATGAGGCCAGGCGCTTCATCCGCGCCACCCGCCGCTGCGCCGAAATGTCTAATGACTCCTCCCCCATCCACGATCCACGCTTCACCGCAGGCGCCGACAAGTTCCTCGACCTCGCCGACGCCGCCGTGTTCGCCTGGCACTACGGCATGCGCATGGGGTCGCTCGCCTCCCTGAACTGGCGCGAGCTCTCCACCTGGCGCCGGGGCTTCTTCCTCCATGTTCCGCCGAAGACCCGCTACACCAAGCCCTGGCCGCTGGAGATCCCCGTCGTCGGCGAAGTCCGCGAGGTTCTTGAAG
>JAGCUY010000079.1 GCA_017962605.1 Kiritimatiellia bacterium
ACAGGGAGCGGGGGAATGTGAAAATGTGAAAGTGTTGCCAATCCAAATGTTGCCAATTGCCAATGCAGGACAGCGCCTGGGGAGACTCCGGCTTCGTCCGAGCCCTCCCTTCCAAGAACTTTCCACCCCGCCGGAGGCGGTTCCCAATCTGGTGCGACGTGGCGAAGTCGCAAGGTCTGGGTGCGGGCGCATGATGCTTGCATCAATGCGACGGCATCCAGGCCGCTGGCTCGCACAGCGAGACGGCGCACCAGTTCCCTAACTTCGGCGCGGTAGCGCCATGAATACTCACAGCGGAGACTGCTAATGCTTCCACAGAGAACTTGGAAGAACCAAAATTTTGGTTTCTGGAGCGCGGCGAGTTCGGAACGGAGGCGGCGACGAGGCCGTAGGCGCCGCCGAAGGGCCTTTTTAGGAGCGGGTGACGATGACGGTCAGCAGGGGGACAAGGCGGAAATGCCCGTCCGTTGTCGCGAGGTCCGCGCCATGTTCCAGCGCAGATGCGGCGATCCAGATGTCATTTTGGGGAATAGGCCTCCCCATTTCACGAAGGGCCTGGAAGACCTTCGCGTAGAGTTCTGCGGTCCGTTCGCCAATTGAAACGGTTTTGACGGACGAACGGGCAAGCAACTGCGCCAACCTAGTTTTGGCTTCTTCGCCCCGCTTGGTCTTCTGGATGCCGGCCTTGTATTCGCCAAGCACCACACTTGGAATGAGGAGTTGCCCGTATTCGCCCAAGCTCGAATGTGCGAAGTTGGAAGGATTCTGGCAGAAGTCAATTAGAAAGTTCGTGTCAAGAACGAGTGATTTCACTTCCACATCTCCTCGTCGATGACGTCAAATTCCTTTTGTACGGCGCGCAGTTCATCTGCCGCTTCCTTGGAAAGCGGCTCGATGTCGAAGAAGTCCGGCAGCTTGCGCTCCTTGCGGCGGAAGACTCCAAGGGCCGAGTCGATGGTGCTCTGGATGAACTTGTTGATGCTCAAGCCCGCCTCGGCTGCGCCGCGCCGGATGGCCTCGGCCATGACATCGTCGGTGTGGATGGTGAAAGTCGTCATGAATCACTCCTTTGATTTATGTGATTCAATTATACATCAAGCGACGCAGAAACGCAAATCATGGGCGAATGCTATTGGTGGGGATGCGCATAAAGGTGGGTTTCTGGAGTGCGGCGAGGAGGGGCAGTTTTCTGGCGTCGCGCTTGTCAGCGAAATAAACGAATATGTTAGAGTCCAGGAAGGTCATTAGTATTCGCCCTCCTGATAGGCGTCTGCCCGATTGAACTTGTATGGTTCACCGGTCAAGTGTGCGCTGGTCTTTTCCACCAAGGCGTCAAGTCGTGACATCCATTCCTCGGACTCTCTGCGGCGCTTGAACTCCGAGTCGATGAAATCAATGAACAACTGGGAAAGCGTGGCGTTTTGCCGTTCCGCCAAGTCGTTGGCCTTTTGCACGACCGCTGGTGGCACGTCGAGTGTTATGGGCATGATATAACCTCCTTCTCTTTCATGTCCTCTCCCTTCATGCCTGCGCCACGTTCTCCATCCCATGTGTGCCTAGATTGTCTCCTCATTGGAAACTGGATTTGGCAACTGGCAACACTTCCACATTGGCAACATTTGACAATCGCCCAGCTGCCTACTTGTCCTTCGGCTCCCTGTCCCCCTTGGGCGCTCCGGGCTTGTAATCCGTAAGCACTGCCTCCATGCCATTCCCGCACCAATCTCAGAAATTGCCTCAGATGTTGGCTACATTTACCGGCATTCCTGACCCTTGCAGTTGCCATGCGCGCATCCTTTTTCAAGATTGCTTGGATGTATGTCTCATTATTTTGCGTCAAGAAGGAAATCGGGCAGATATCGATGGACGATTCCAGAGTCGGAGAAATCCACCCTGTCCAACGAAAGCACTATCTTCGGGTACTGGTCCGGGACCGCCATCAGCGCGGAGAACTCCCTATTCCTCGTCGCCTCGCTTTCCATGACATACGATACTTGCACATACGTCCGGCCATCGCCGTTCTCGCATACAAAATCAACCTCCTTCTCCTTCACCCTGCCAATCCGCACGTCATAGCCGCGCCTGGCGAACTCCTGATACACGATTGTCTCAAGAGTCCTGTCGATGTCGCGGAATGCGCTTCCGCCCACAACTGCCCGTCGCATGCCGTGGTCTGTCGCATACACCTTTTCGTCAACGGAGAGAATCCGCTTGCCCATCAAATCTTCCCGCTTCACTGACGTGAAGAGAAAGGCCTCCTCGCCAAACCCCAGATAGCTCATCACGGTGTCAAATGCGACTGCCCTGTGTTCGCTTTTCAGATAGCGCTGTATGCTTGCCGCAGAGAACACATGCCCCGTCTCGCACATCGCGTACGCGATGATCCGCTCGAGAAGATCGACATCCCGCACCTTGTGCCTGCGCACGATGTCCTTCAGCAGAATCGAAGAGTAGAGATCCCTGAGGTAATCGCGGGATGGCTCTTCGCTGTAGCCGAGGTGCGACAGAAAGGGCATTCCGCCGAATCGGAGATATGCATCAAACGCGGTAGCCGTGTCTTTCGCTGGAGAAGCCTCCACGAATTCGCGGAATGAGAACGGCGAAACCCTTATCTCCACAAAACGCCCCGTCAGGTACGTCGCAAGCTCTCCCGAAAGAAGTTTGGAATTGGACCCTGTAATGTAGAGGTCAATATCGTCTCGCGTCCGCAGGGAATTGACAGCCCTCTCCCATTCCTCGACATCGCTAATTTCATCAAGGAACACATACGTCTTGGAAGGCCGGTTGCCGTCTGCCGCTTTCGCCACGTGGTCGTGGAGAACTCCCCTTGGAACAAACTTCTTGTTCTCATCCTCTTCGAGATTGACATAGACAAACTTCCCTGCCGGGTCAATCTCCGCCAGAATCATATCCTTGATCTGCCTCATCAGGACAGATTTGCCGCTTCGTCGAAGACCTGTCAAGACCTTGACAACATTCAAACCGACAAAAGGGCGCACCTTTGCCAGCAAATCCATTCTTTTTACCGTATCAAACCTCCTGACTCAAAAACATCACTCAACATTATATCAAACCTATAATCGAATCGCAACACGATTCGTCGAATTATTCGATTATACGTTTACTCGGCAAAAGCATCCCAGATGTTGGCGGCATCCCCCATCATTCCTTACCCTTGCGGTATCCATGCTTGTAGCCTTGTTCAAGATTGCTTGGATGTTTATGTGCCAGCATCGCGAATCCGCTAGACTATGGTTCGGAACGGCTATAACTGAAAAATACAGCAATCACAAATCGGTGAAAGGCTATGATTCTACACTATGGGCAGAAATTGTCTGTCTAAATATTGTTTTCCAAGGCATTGGGTATTCCTAAGAATCGGCTGCAGCCTTATCCACAAGCGCGTCCAGCAGCCAGCGTGCCTCCGGAAGGTCGGCCAGCACGTCGAGACCCCAAGTGTGAACGACGCTTCCGCCGCCGGGGAGCAGCGTGGCGGCCAGATAACTATAGCATGTCTCGCCGCCTTCGCCAACAATGACGACATCGCGTTCGGGAACACCTGACTGCGCCATGTCGCTTCCTTCGCCGACAATGCGAAACCAAAGCGGCGAGAGCTTCCCATCATGCGGGAAACCGCAGAGACGTTCGCCAGGGCGGATTACGAAACCCATCTGCGACCCCATCCACCACCAGCCGAGTTTGGCGTTGGGGACGTTCCCGGCCTTGCCGACGATGACGGCGGGACGCCCCTCACGCACGGCGGTTTCCGCCTCTGGGGTGTCCTCCTCAGCCACGACCACGCCTCTGGCAGATGCCCTTGCACGGATGTCGTCCACCATCTTGACCTTCGGGAAGAACCAGAGTTGCCAACTATTAGACAGTGAAAAGTGCTTCCCATCCGCCTTTCCGCCGATGGTCGCCTCCAGTGTGGTGCGGCACGGCGCGGCGACTTCTGGCGCGGCAATGTCGATTGTGGCGACCTTCCGCGCCGCGCCGACTGCCTGCCTGCCGATGTCTTCCGTTCCTTTGGCGAGGACGCTCCCGTCATCCGCAACTATCCGCCATTCGGCCCTTGCGTTTTCGACCGGTGCATTTTCATAGTGGGCAAAGAGAATGTCCGCCGAAATGCGGTCTCCCGATGCGAACACTCTGTTTGCGGTGTCCAGCGACACAAGGACGCACGATGGCGAGTTGAATACGGCGAACTCATCTGGCGTAAAGCCACCTCGTTTCGGACGCCAGAATGGGTCGAAGAGTCCCTGTGCGGAGTAGGCATTCGCCCGTCTATTGTGGACTACGACATCGACAATCGTCCAGAAGCAGAAACCGCTGCATCCCGAATCCATCCGCGCGCGCTCTACGCCATCTTTCTGCCAGATGCGCTGCAAGGCCGTCTGCGCATCCTGGAGCCATTCGCCCCATTTCAGTCCGAGGCCGGACTTCGCCATGAACGCCCTGCGGCGCTCCGCAGTCTCTGGTGGTAGCCAGACGCCCGTGTAGTCCCCTTCAGTCCGAAAGTCGGTCTTGATGCATAGGTTCAGGTATTCGTGGATCGTGAACGGGCGCGTCCGGTCGATTGCGGGGCCTTGGGCTCCCTCCCACTTACGCTGGTGCGCTTCGTCGAAATCGGCCGTCCCCGGCGTGTTTCCTTCAAAGTGTCCGCTTTGCGAAACCGCCAGCCTGTCTGGGTCCATCGACTTTGCAAGCTGGTAGAGCGCATGGTCCATCCATTCTCCGTGCGAGCCTTCGTTGCCCATGCCGTAGATTGCCAGCGAGGGATGGCCCCGGTAGTTCTCGTGGAGTTCGCGCAGATGCCGGAGCGGGTCGTAAGGGCCGTATTCGGTGCAGGTGTCGTGGTAGTATGGCAGTTCCGCCTGAACAAGTATGCCAAGTTCGTCGGCGGCGTCGAAGTATTCCGGTAGCTCGCAGTGCGTGTGGAGGCGCACCTGGTTGAAGCCGGCTGCGCGGGCCTTGGCAAGATGGGCGCGGTGGAAATCCAGGTCGCCGATGGTCGCGCCTTCGATGGGATAGACCGCGTCGTCTCCGAAGCCGCGCAGGAAGAACGGCTTGCCGTTGAGGCGGATTTCGCTCCCGATGACTTCGAGTTTGCGCACACCGAAACGCTCGAACCGAGTCTGGATGACCGCGCCTCCCTCCACAAGTTCAATCTGTGCCATGTAGAGATGCGGATTCTCCGGCGACCACGGCTGGAGGTCCCTGAGCGGGACACGCAAAACCAGGCTGCGCGATTCCGCGACTGGTTGCTCGACAGCGGTTCCGGCTATCGTGACGCGAACCGTCCGCGCCACGCCGTTGCTATTGTCTCCAGTCGGACCGTCCACCCAGACACGGACTTCCGCCTCGCGCTGGTCGAAATCGCCGCGCACCCATGCGTCGTCGATGAACATCTGCGGCGTCGCCTCGATTTCCGGCGCGCGCAGGATTCCACCCCAGCGGTGGCGGGATACATGGCAGCCTGATGACGTGGCAGCCCGGTTGTCCAGTTCGATCACTACCTTCGCGCTTTCCCCCGGCTTCACGAACTGCGTGATCTCGAACTTGCGCGTGGCGCAGTAATCGTTGATGAGCGCGACGCGGCGGTCGTTCACCCACACGTGCGCCTCACCGCGCAACCCGCCAAGCTTAAGCCAGACTCGCCGTCCCTTCCAGTCAGTGGGGATTTCAACTAGGCGCCTGTACCAGCAGTCGCCCATGAACACGTGCCGGAGCGGCATCCTCTGGTTGTCGCGTGAAATCCACGGCTCGGACAAGCCCGCCTCGCCGACGCCCTGCGCCTCCCAGCAACCGGGGACAGAAATCGTCCGCAAGGGCGTCGCGTCGGGGGTGTCGCCCGACCAGTCTGGGTTCTCGAAGAACTGCCCCGGCAGTCGTTTCGTCACAAAGTCGCCGGGAAAGCCCCTGAATTCCCACTCGCCGCCAAGGCCCACAACAGTCCCGGCGGGATAGCCGCACGGGGGATTCAGCACGGCGGGGTGAGACGGGATTCCCGCCCACCCCTCCGCGCCTGTGAGTTCGCGTTCGGCGGAGAGTATGTCGCTCTTCCCGTTATCCATCGTCGCGCCTATCGCTAACGGAACGACATGACCGTCGCGGTGGGCGGCATCACTAAGTAAATGCGCAGGTAGTCAGGCGCCATGTGGCCGGTGCCGCCGGTAGAGGTGTTTTGCATGATAAGCATGTTGCCGGATGAGACAACAAGCCCCTTGGGAACGGAAATATCATGCTCTTCTCCAGCGGCGAATTCGCCAAGCGAGCGGTCGTTCAGCGTGATTGCCGCCTTGTGGCCGTCGCCGTCCTCGTTCAGCATTCGGAGTTTCAGCCGCCAGCGGCAGTCCGTCGCCAGGACTTCTTTCGGGATGTCGAAACGCAACCGCTCGTAGGTGTAACTCGACACCGAATCGGAGCGGTAGAAGGCGCGCGGTCCGTCAAGCCAGTTGCCACCAACGAGGTCGTAGGTGAATTTCTTAGTTTGAGGAGTTGTCGTTGGCGGATTGATTCCGTTTTGATTAGCTGCCTCGCCGCCGAATTCGCACCATCCGCCATCGGCGAGGCCGTATTGGATTGAGCCACCGAAACTCACGGCGTCGAACTTGAACGCGGAGGCGCCGGAGTCCGTGCGGACAATCGTAATTGCGTTCGTCACGCCGCCAGCAAGGAGTTCGGCGGGGACATGCCAGATTGCCGTGCCGCCGGCGGTGATTTCACGAGTGCCCACAGTTGTCCCGTTGACGGATGCTGCAAGCTTCGCGGCAAATGAGCCGGATGCGGCCTTGACGCGCAGCAGTTGCGGCATCTGGGCTTCGCCAAAGGAGTCCAACGGGAATCGGAATGTCGCAGACGCACCGGCGGCGAATGTTTTTTGTAGCATCCAGTGGTCCTCGTCCACGACGACCGTCGCGGACGCACCGGAGCCGTTGAATTCAGCAGAGTCGCCGTCCTCTATGCCGACGCGCCACAAATCCGTCCTTGGCCAGGCTACAGCTTCGCGCATCTCCGCCACGGAGAGTGCATTTGTCCAGACCGCCACGCTCTGGAAGCATCCGCGGAACACCGACGTGATGTCGTTTGCCGAACCGGGCGCAAACGGACGACTGGTGCCGTAGGTGCTTGCATAGTCCTTCGCGCCAAGCAGCAACGTGTTGCGGCCTCCGCTATCTGGATAGGCGTATTTGCCGCTTGGGGCGCTAAAGGAGTAAACTGTTGTCTGCCAGCTCGCCATGTCCGAATTCCTCCTGCCATCCCAGAGGTTCCCGCCGCGCGAGACAAGAACCGTCACGTCCGTCCCGTTGCGGACGGAAAGCACGATGTCATTCCAGTCGCCAAAAGCAATCGCGCAACGGGAGCTTGGATACTGGCTTGAATTTCCAGAGAACGTGAACCGCAATTGCGAGAGGATGTTCGTCGCGCCATCGACGACATTTGTCGTCGGTGCGCCGAACGAGACGCTAAAGCCCTTGTTCTGGGAGGCGCCATAGCCGATGCCGATAATCGTTCCGGGGTAGCATGCCTGGTCGATGTCTGGACGGACTCGGACAGCGAACGCAAAGTCATTCCGGTTGGCGATGGCGCTGCGAACCGTGGCCGGGAGGCTGACAAGACCTGGCGTCAATGTCCCTTCGCCGGTGGCCTGATTCGTCACCGTCACGGTTTGGGCGAAATAAACGCTCTGCTGGATGCGGTCCACGCCTCGGTAGGGCAGACGCGCGAGCGTATTGGTGAACACATTGCCTTTGCTGTCCGACCCGCTATCAAATTGGCCGCCATAAGGCGTCTGTCTGTTCAGCGAGTCGCTGATCTCCCTATAGGCAAGGCGCCCAGGGGTTTCATAGTCAACGCCGATTCCCCGCGCCCAGAAGACGGCGTTGGAATAGACATCCGCGCGGGCAGCGCCGACGGATAGTGCCATGGCGGCGGTCAATGTCGTAGCCAGGCGGCCGACCGGAATTGATGTAGCCTTTTGTACAGTGATGCGCATTTTCGGGTTCCTTCCTTTGTAGTCGTTAGTTGTTAGTGATTAGTTGTTAGTCGTTGGAGTCGTTAGAGGGTTACGCTTGTTGGAAGTTCGAGGATGCCGCCCACAAAGTAGGTTGGGGCACCTGTGACGGGGACATCGTAGCCGCCGTCGTCGGCGCGGGGCGGGAAGAGTTCCTTCCCGAAGACATCGAAGAAGCGAATCTCCGCCCCGCCGAAGCGGAGATGGCGGACGCCCTCGAAGCCGGTTGTCCAGATCATGCCCGCGTCGCGGCTGCGGAGGGGTGTAATGCGGGCGTCTCCGCCAGCGGGTAGTGTCCATTGCGGGAAGAACAAAGTTTTGCCTGGTCTCCCGTCAAGACGCCAAGGGAGGTTCTTCTGCACGGAGCCGGACGGACGGTGTGCGGTGAAGGTGGCGTATGCGAGATAGGAAGGCTTGGGAACGAAGTTGTCGCGGACGAGGCCGAAATGCGACTCGCGGTCGTAGCGCTCTTTCCCGAGGGAGCGCAACTCGAAGTGGAACACGGCTTCGACGCCTTCCGCCATCGCGATGCCAAGCGCGCGAGCCGTCCAGTAGGCGGCGAGCGTCTCGTCGGCACCGCCCTGAAAGCGCCCGTCATCCGTTCCGGCGTCGAATCCGGGTTTTCGCTCTGCAGTTGACCAGCCAAACTCCGTAATCCAGATTGGCTTGTTGCCGTCGCCGAACTTCTCCATCTGCGCGCGATGCTTCTCCAGCACGTCGTCAAGCATGCCTTCCGGGTTGTTCCGCATGTCGCTGTAGGGATGGAGGTTCATGATGTCGAAGTAGGCGCCACCTCCCAGGCGGTAGAGCCCTTCGAGATATGGCAGCGGGGCAATGTTGCCGAGTCCGCCAATCGCGACGCGCGCATGCGGCGCTGCTGCGCGAATCTCCTCAAAAGCGCTCTTCAGGACGACGAGGTAGTTCGCGGGGTCGGCTGGTTCGCCGCAGAAATTGCCGAGGTTCTCCTCGTTCCATACCTCGAAAACGGGGCAGTCGGAAGCGTAGCGCTCGACAACGCGGCGGACATATTCGCGCCACGGGCCAGGATCTTTGTGTGGCATAGGATGCGCAGGGTGGGAGTAGTCAAGAATCGGCAGGACGGTCACACCAGCGGCCTTGGCTGCGGCCACAACGGCATCATGGCGGGCGAAATTCCATGAGCCGTCTGCCCCTTCGATCGACTTCCATGGGAAATCCAGCCGCACCATGCCCATTCCGCCCGCCCTGATGAGGAAAAGCGAGCGCTCCAATCCTCGAAACTCCTCTCCGTGCAGATGCGAGCAGACGCCGTATGGACAAGCCGGCGCCGCCGCACCCGCCACTGGCGCGAGGGCGAGAAGCGACCCTAGCGCGAAGCCAATTTTGATTTTTGCTTTCACTTCCTTGGATGTGTGTCATGCGGGATGCGCTCCGGCGACGCGCCGGATGGCGGGACACCCCGAAAACGACATCATCCATTCTACCATTTCACGGCAAAAGAAGTGATAGTATTGGCCAAACTTTTTTTGATTGAGAAAATACAGGGTCGTCCGCCATCATGCAAAAGTCAACGCATCTACAGGCAGTGAGCCATTAATGGCGGCAGGGAAAACCAGACTTGTATGAGCAATGTCGTTGGCGCACATTTCACCCTGATGCGGATACTCTCCTCAGGAGGCGCTACCGCGCCGAACTTTGGATGCTGCCGGGAGATGCGCAACGCGCATCCCGCGCCTTGTCTGCCGCCACACTGAAGCAAGCTTCATGCGCCGCCAGCCCTGCCGCGCGGCCGTGGCCGCCCCCCGGCAGATTGGGAAGGCCGCTCTGCGGCATGGGAAAACCGGGAAGTCGAAAGTCGAAGGTCGAAGGTCAAAAGTCGGGAGGGACGCGCTTTGTCGCGTCCGGTGAGATTTGGGAGGGACGCGCTTTGTCGTGTCCGCAGTGGCCCGGACGAAGCCGGGCCCTCCCTTCCAAGAACTTCCCAACCCGCTGGAGGCGGTTTCCCGATCTGATGCGCCGTGGCGAAGTCGCAAGGTCTGGGTGCGGGCGCATGATGCTTGCATCAATGCGACGGCATCCGGGCCGCCGGCTCGCACAGCGAGACGGCGCACCAGTTTCCTAACTTCGGTGCAGCCGCGCCAGATTGTGGAGCAGATGCTACAGCGCAGCGACAAAAGCTGGGAAGTCAAGTATGGCCGTGGCGCGCTCGCGGTGGAAGAGCAAATGCTCGACATCCCGCCGCTTCAGCTCTAGATTGACCGAGGACGCCTTTGCCAGCAAGGCCTTCTTGAGCGATGTCTTGTCCGTCACGTCCGGGCGAGATGCCGCGAGGAAGTCGAAATCCGGCATGGTGCGCTGAAGAAGGAAGATCGCATCGTAGAAGTCGCGTCCCTTTGCACGCGTCAGCAGGGCCGAGAGCTTCATTGCGCACAGAACCGGTTCGGGCGGCACGGGGACTGGGAAAAAGAGTCCGCAACGGTTGACGGACGCCGTCTGCCGCTCGTACCCACGCCCTTGGTCCTGCGCCTCAATCTTCATGAGGAAGCGTTCCTCGCGGAATGGCGACAGTCCGAGGTCGCTCAGGAAGCCGGGAAAGACGATGCTGCGCCTGAAGGCTGTCAGGCGGTCGCTTTCGCGCGCCTTCGCCTCCGCCGGAAGTCCATTCCGCACAAGATGTGCGACAAGCGCATTCGTCAACTCGCGGAAGGAATCTGCATCCAATCCCTTGACATCGAAGTCGAGGTCTTCGGAGAAGCGGTCGATGTCGCGCGTCAGGCGCAGGCATGTTCCCCCGATGAACGTGAGGTTCTGTGCCCATGCGCTGCGCGCGATCCATTCTAATGCTAGACATTCGACGTATTCCTTGAGCAGATGACGGTCGAAGGCGGGCGTTCTGAGGACAGGCGGGAAGAACCCGCGGATGGAGTCGAGGGGAATCATGACGCAAACATCTCCTTCAGTGTTTCGATCTTTGTAGAAAGGGAATGCGACGAAAAGCGGCGGGCGACATTTTCCAGCGAGCCATCGCGGAAGAGATCGTCCATGACATCTTCGTCAAGCCTCAATCCCTCCAGTTCGGCACTGGAGGAATAGTGGGGATTGAGGTAGAGGAAATCGCAAAGCGCCTTGGCTGGTGAGGCGACATGGAACGGAAGCCCACCGCCAACCGTTTGAACATCGTATCCAAAC
This sequence comes from Kiritimatiellia bacterium, assembly GCA_017962605.1. Lineage (GTDB taxonomy): Bacteria > Verrucomicrobiota > Kiritimatiellia > RFP12 > JAAYLN01 > RGIG5952. The sequence continues at coordinate 11,183 of JAGCUY010000079.1, forward strand.
ATAAGTTCAGGCTTAACCGTCCGGTAGGAAAATTCCCCGAAAATGTTTGAGAACTCAGCTGTCTTGAGCGATGTCACGCTCGTAATCTGGACGACGGATTCAGGGATGAGCCCGCAACGCGACATGACGCTTTCACACGAAAGATAGCTCGGAGCGTAGATACGCCCTGCAAAGTAGTCGCAGATGCCGGGAATGTCGGCCGCCTCGGCAAAGGCATACCATCCGCGCCGAAGACGCACAAGGTAGCCCTGACGAATCCATTCGCCGAAGTTGGCGCGGCTAAAGCCTGGAAACACTGCTGCCGCCTGGTCCACCGAAAAACAGGCGTAACGTGTAAAGCTGGATCTGAAAGTCTGGTAATTCATTTCTAAAACATAAGAATATTATCATGTTTTGGAAATGAAATCAAGTGTTTTTCTGACGCCACTGGCGCATGGACATGCCTGTCCGGCGACGGAAGAGCCAGCGCAGGGCGATGTCGGAACGCCATCCGCAGAATGAGGCAATCGCCCCGATTGGCATCTCCGGGTCGCGCAACATGGTGAATACCCGCTCCAGGCGCACATGCTCTATCTCATTCTGGATGGAGTGCCCAACCGCCTCACGGAAGCGAAGGATGAAGAGGCTGCGCGACACCGGCGCCGCCTTGATTACGTCATCGGCGGTCAGCCCGTCGCATGCCTCGCGCCGGATGCGCTCCACCGACTCTAAAACAAAGGGTTCGCGTCTCCCCGCGCCGCCCGTCGATTCACGACGGACGGCAAGAAGCGGACCGACGGTGGCAGAGGAAAAAGGCATTTGACATCTGGCGACATCCGACACGCGACAAGCGACATGCGGTTTGACATGCGACAGGCGACATGCGCAAGTCCTGCTTGCGACAGCCTCTGCTTGTCGCGTGTCGCGTGTCGCGTGTGCTGCTCCTTCCCCGATCATACGCGCGGCAAGAAAGCCGGCGCGCTCAAAGTCGATCTGGATGCTGGAAATCGTCGGCTTGCCCGCTTCGCAAATTTCAGAGAGGTTGTCCACGCCGAGAAGCGTCAGTTCGCGCGGAATTGGCCGGTAGGCGGTGCGTGCTGCCGCAATGACCTCAGCGGCGGCGAGGTCGTTCACGGCAAAGACAGCGGTGTGGCGCGGAAGAGTGGCCACAAAGGCGGCGAGGCGCTTCGCCCTAGCCTCAGGCGGCTCATCCATGCGTTCAAAGACCGAGCATGGCTTCTTCGACCTTGCGCACAGCGAGGCGAAGGTCCGCTCGCGCTCCAGCGACCAGACATGCGCGATATCGCAGCCAACGACGGCGAAGGCGGCGGGGCGTCCGGCGGAAAGCTCGCGGAAGGCGGTCTTCGCAACGGCCTTGTTGTCCGTCGGCAAGCGCATGACGCGGCCGCCCCGAATGTGGGGCGTCGCATGGAGATAGACCACCGGCACATTGCCGAAAACAGATGGCGAGGCGGGGACGTTGTCGTCCGAACACTCATAGACGCATCCGGCGATGGGCGCATGCGCCGCCATCAGGGCGGGAATGGCCTCCTGCCTTGACTCCGCCGAAGAAAAGGCCTCGGCCTTCCACCGTCTCGCCGCCGCGTAACGCCTGATTCCGGCAAGCGTCATTTCAGGAATCCTGGCGCCAGGGTCGGTGTTGAGATAGAGGATCGTCTTCATCGCGTCACGGCCTCGCGGCTCTCCCACTTGCCGAAGAGGAAGTAAATGAGCGAGGGGACGCCCATGCCGTAGCAGGCGATGGCGTAGCCAAGGACATAGCCGGAGAGGCCCATGCCCATCACAGTCCCGAGCAGCCAGCTGCAGCCGATGCGGAGGACAACGCCATCGAGGAAGCCAAAGAGGAGGGCAAGGCGGGCGTTGCCGATGCCGTTGATGAAGCCGTTGGTGCCGCGCATCAGGGCGAGGCCTGGGAACTGCCAGATGATGTTGCGGGCGAAGACGGGCGCAAGCGCCAGCACGGCGGGGTCATTCGTGAAGATGGAGAACATCTGCTCGGGGCGCATGAGCAGCGCCGCGCCATAGACGATGTAGAAGCCCACGCTGAAGAGCCAGGCCCCCACGACGACGCGCCGGACGCGGTCAAAGCGGCGTGCGCCGTAGTTCTGCCCCACCATCGCCGTCGATGCCTGCATGATCCCCTGCGTGATCTTGGTGACGACGTCGTCCATCTGCACGCCAACGCCGAATACTGTCGATGCGGCGATGCCGAGGCCGTTCACGAGGCGGAGGACGAACATCATCGACGCGTTGATGGCGGCGAAGCGGACTGCGAAGGGAAGCCCCAGGCGCATCTGCGCGGAGAAGACGGCCGGCTCGGGCGCGAAGCTGGATCGGCGGAAGTCGAAGCCGAAGGCCTCGCGGCGCTTGTGCAGATAGACTACGGCGAAGGCGAATGAGATCGCCTGGCCGAGGATGGTGGCCAGCGCCGCGCCCGCCGGTCCCCAGCGCAGCCAGACGACGGCCACCAGGTCGAGGACGATGTTGGCGGCGGAGGCCACGGCCACGAAGAGGAGCGGCCGCACGGAGTCGCCCATCCCGCGCAGGACGGCCGAAACCATATTGTAGCCGAAGGAGAAGACAAGCCCCGCCGCGCAGATGCGCACGTAGTCGAGGGCGCCGTCGAACGCCTCAGGCGGCACGTCGATGGCGTGCAGCAGCGGCCGCGAGAAGACCAGCCCGAGGGCGGAGAGGACGGCGCCCGTGGCGAGCATCGTGGTGAAGAATGTGCCAATCGCCTGGTTGAGGGCATTGCGCCTCCCCTGCCCCAGCAGCTGCGCGATGTATATCTGGCCGCTCATCGAGAGGCCGACGCCAAGCATCGTGAGCAGCACGAAGACCCGGCTGCCGTTTACAACGGAGGCTAGCCCCACCTGTCCGGCGAAGTGCCCCACGATGGCCATGTCGGCCGCCGCGTAGAAGACCTGGAGGGCATTGGATAGCATGAATGGCAGCGAGAACTTCAGCAGGGGGCCGAATATCGCCCCCCGGGTGAAGTCCTTCGCCATCACGCCATTCGCCATCTTCCCCCGCTAGAAGTAGAGGTCGCGCTCCCCGGCGCAGATGCGGTTGTAGCGCTCCATCACCACGGGGTAGAACTTGGGATACATCTCCTTGATGGCGGCGAGTTCCGCCTCGATCACCGGCTCGCAGGCCCTGATGCTTTCCGGCGAGGCGAAGTCGTCCAGCCACTCGCGGTAGGTGAGGACGGCGTTGATCTTGCAGAAGGTCCCTTCGCGTCCGGTCTTGAGGGCGTCCATGATGCAGCCGCCAGTGCGGCCGCAGCGGTAGCCCGCCGTGCAGAAGGAGGTGATGATGCCCTGTTTGGCCAGATCGACGATCATCTGCTCGAGCGAGCGGTTGTCGCCGAGAAGGAACTGCTGCTCGTCAATCTTCTGGTCCTTGTTGCCGGCAGCGTAGCCGCCGATGTCGATGCGCGTTCCGGCGTCCATCTGGGTGAGGCCGATCCTCACGCAGCGGTCGCGGAGCTCCTTGCTCTCGCGTGCCGTGACGATGAGGCCCGTGTAGGGCACCGAAAGTCGCAGCACGAGGACGGCGCGGAAGAAGTCGTCGTCGGTGAAGTTGCTCTTGGCGTTGGCGACTTCGGAGCCGGAGGCGGCGTGCATGCGCGGCACGGAGAATGTGTGCGGCCCGATGCCGGAATAGCGCTCGAGCTCGCGGGCGTGGACGCACATCGCGGCGACGTCGAACTTCCAGTCTGGCTGGAGTCCGAAGAGGACGCCGAGGCCGACGTCGTCGATGCCGGCGTCGAAGGCGCGGTGCATGCAGGTGAGGCGCCAGCCCATGTCGCCCTTGACGGTGTCCGCCGGGTGCATGGCCGCGTATGCCTTGTGGTCGTAGGTTTCCTGGAAGACCTGGAAGGTGCCGATTCCGGCTTCGTGGACCTTCTTGAGGTCATCCACGGACATCGGGGCGGCGTTGACGTTGATGCGGCGGACGCAGTTCACCGCGCCCTCGTGGCGGCCCGGCACCTTGGCGGAGTAGATTGTCTCAAGCGACTTCGAGATGAAGTCGGCGCCGGTCATGGGGTGTTCGCCATAGACGGCCATCACGCGCTTGTGGCCCAGGCGGATCATCGCTTCGGCCTCGGCCTTGATCTCCTCCTGCGTAAGGCAGCGGCGGAGGCCGCGCGAGTTGTCGGCGCTGAAGCCGCAGTAGCGGCAGCGGTTGATGCAGTAGGAGGAGATGTACATCGGCGCGAAGGTCACGACGCGGTTGTCATAGACCTTGTGCTTCACCTTCCAGGCGACATCGGCCATCTCGGCCAGAAGCTCCGGATCCTCGACGGAGAGCAGCGCCGCCACGTCCGGGCCCTGGAGGGTCTCGATGGCCAGCGACTTCTGGAGGATGTCGCGGATGCGGGCCTTGTCCGGCTTGGCGTTGTCCGCGATTTCGGCGCGGATGGCGTCATCGTCGATGAAATCGCGGCCGTTTTGGTAATAGCGGTCGATTTCATCGCGCTTGATCATGGTTTCGAGATAGTTGGCGCTCATTTTAAAAGAAAACCTCAATTACGATGCGTGGAAAAGCCCTAAAAAGATTGAGTATCTATTATACCAAAGAGCGGATGCCCTATCGTCCAATCACAACGATCGCAGGGAAGCCGCGGACGCCGAAGCGCGCAAGGAGGGCGACGGCCTCGTCGGTGAAGGGGTCCTCAACCTGGACGCGAAGGAAGACGTAATCTGCCAGCGCCTTGACAACTTCAGGCTTGGGGAAGGTGTCCTCCTCCATGCGAGTGCAGCTCCCGCACCAGGAGGCGAAGAAGTCGATCACCACCGGCTTGCCCGTGGCGGTTGCCTCGGCGTAGGCGGCGTCGAAGTCGCGGTAGTCGATGGCGCCCTTGGAGGTGGTGCCGTCGCGGGGGGCGAGGGCGATGCGGCCATAGTGCGCGGCGAGGGCGAAGGCGATGACGGCAAACACCCACTTTACCGCCACCATCCACTTGCCCGGCTTGGGCAGGAAGGAGAGCCCCGCACCGATGAAGGGCCAGGGGGAGGCCATGCCAAGGCCGAGGACAAATGGGAGCGCCAGCGCGGCGGCGTGTCCGGCGGCGTATGCCTCGGCGGCGTAGAGCATCGCGCCAAGGACGGCCGGCGCCACGCAGGCCCCGGCGAGGAGGGCGGCTGTCGCCCCTGCGGCGGCAAGGCCGACCCATGATAGCGCCCCGCCGATGCGGCGCCTGTGCCCGGTGAAGTCAATGTGGAAGACGCCAAGCATGGCCAAGCCCAGGGCGAGGAACAAGACGGCGATTGCGGCGTTGAACGGGCGCATGGACTGCAGCGAGCCAAAGGCGGCGCCTGAACGCGCCACGGCAAAGCCAAGCGCCCCGTAGGCGACGGCCATCGCAAGACCGTAAACTGCGCCGCGCAGCGCGCCGGCGCGGCGGCTCCGCGCATTCGCGCCCATCCCAAGCACCGCTACCTGGATTGGCAGAAGGGGCAGGACACAGGGCGAAAGGTTCAGCAAAAGCCCCGCCAAAAAGGCCAGAGCCAACCGCCACGCAAACCCCCGCCCCGACTCGCTTGTATTTTGCCCTGACTCGCGGGCTCCGTCGGGTGTTTTCGCCTGTCCTGACTCGCGGGCTCCGTCGGGTGTTTTCGCCTGTCCTGACTCGCGGGCTCCGCCCCGCGTACCCATTAAAAACCCCACAAACTCCCCTGCCCCCATATACCCATGCGCAATGGCCGCGACTTTTTCCTCGCGCACGACCTGCACATCGTCGGTGGGGATTTCGCAGAAGTCCTCGGTGCACATCTGCGCGTTCGCCATTGGCGCCGCCAAGGCGCAAAATGCGCAGCACAGCATCACGCGGGACATTGCCAAAACAGAGCGGATAATCATCGTGCCAGGGCCTCCTTTGCCAGCAGGGCGACGTAGGCGATGTAGAGCACCAGGAAAAGACCGCCTTCCCAGCGGTCGATCCTGGCGGCGCGGCCACGCGGCTTGCGGCAGGCGACAGCAAGCAGGAAGGTCGCCAACGCCATTGTAGGATAGTCGCGGTGAAGGACATCCTTTATTACCAAAGCGCCACCTTCGCCGTCAATTGGGCGCGTCACGCCGGCGATGCCAACGACAAACAGGGTGTTGAAGAGGTTGGAACCAATTACATTCCCCAGCGCCATGTCGTGTTCTTGTCGCGAAATCGCCGCAATGGAGGAGGCCAGTTCCGGAAGCGAAGTCCCGATGGCCACGACGGTCAGGCCCACTACGAGGTCGGGGACGCCGACGGCCTTGGCAAGCCCCACGGCCGAAACCACCAGCAGCCGCGACGAGGCGACAACAATCACAAGTCCTGCGACGACGCCCAGCAGCATCTTCCAGAGGGGGGCCTGTTTTACACCTTTATCGTCGGCTTCTGGCATGACTGCGCCATGGGTCATATTCCAAATGCAAACGGCTACAAAAGCCACGAGCATAAGCAAGGCGTCAAGACGGGAGATAACGCCATTGGCAAGGAGGACTCCGGCCAGCGCGGTCACAAAGAAGAGGACAGGCAGGTCGCGGCGGCGTACGGTGTCGGCCACGGTAATCGGGCTAAGAAGGGCCGTCACGCCCAAAATCAGCCAGATGTTGGCGATGTTCGAGCCGTATGCATTGCCGAGGGCGATGCTTGGGTTGCCCTCAAGCGCGGAAATTAGTGAGACCATCATCTCCGGCAGGGAGGTGCCGAAACCGATGACAAACATCCCGACAAGCAGCGGGGGAAGGCCCAGGCGGCGCGCCAGACTCGCGGAGTTGCCAACAAAGAGGTCGGCGCTCCACACGAGGAAGGCGATGCCGATGGCCAAACCCGCCAGAAGCAGCATCATCGCTCTCCCCCGGCTTTCGAGGCGGCGCGGCGCTGGCGCACCGCTTCGGACATAACAATGGCTCCGGCGACGGCCGCGTTTAGCGAGGCGACCTGCCCCATCATCGGGAGGGTGGCGATGAAGTCGCACTTCTCGCGGACGAGCCGCGACACTCCCCTGCCCTCGTTGCCGACCACCAATCCGCAGCGTCCGGAATAGTCGATTTCTGAGTAGTCGCGGGCATCCGGTCCGAAGTCAAGGCCAGTGATCCAGAATCCGGCGTCTTTGGCCTCGCCTATTGCGCGGACAAGGTTCACAACCCTGGCGACGCGCATGTGCTCGGCGGCGCCTGCGGAGGCGCGGACTGCAGCTGATGTGACTGCGGCCGCCCGGTCTTCGGGAATCACCACGCCGGTGGCGCCAAAGGCGTCGGCCGAACGAAGGAGAGAGCCGAGGTTCTGGGGGTCTTCGATGTGGTCGAGGAAAAGCAGAGTGGCATCCTCGCCCTCCTCTCCGCAGTCGGAGAGGATTTCGTCAAGCGGGGCATATTGGTATTGGCCGCAGCGCAGCGCCACGCCCTGGTGGTTCACAGGGCCGAGGAGGTCTCCAAGCCCCTTGAGATCGGTGGTGGCGGGACGCACCCCAGCGCCGCGGGCGAGGGCGAGGATTTCGGCAAGCTCCTCCTCGGAGCAGTCCTCGTGCGCCGTGGCGCTGACGAGAAGTTCGTCGAATCTCCGGCGACCAGCGCGAAGCGCCTCAATCACCGGACGGCGGCCATAGAGCCAGTCGCCGCCGCGCGAACCGCCGACATGCGGGGCAGCGTCGCGGCGCTGACCTCCCCATCCCCTGCCTTTCCGGCCCATCTGCCTACTCCTTGATGACGGCGGCGCCGGCGGACGGGGTGATTGCGAAGGTCTCGCAGGCTTCGCCGTATTCGGCCAGATATGCCGCCGAGATTGCCTTGGCCGCTTCCGCCAGGGCGTCGCGCTTCACGAGCATCACGACGCTGCCGCCGAAGCCGCCGCCGGAGAGGCGCGCGCCAAGGACGCCTGGCGTCGCCTTGCCTATGGCGACAAGGGAGTCAAGTTCGGAGCAGGAGTTCTCGAAGAGGGTGCGGGAGCTTTCGTGCGAGGCGAACATCAGTTTGCCGAAGCCGGCGACGTCTCCCTTGGCTAGGAGCTCCGAGCCGCCGATGACGCGCTCGTCTTCGCCAATCGGGTGTGCAGAGCGGGAGGCGACCAGCGGATCCATCTTGTCCTTGAGGGACTCCCATTCCGCCCAGCTCACGTCGCGCAGGGCCGTGACGGGATGCGAGAGGTTCGCCTTGAAGAAGGCGGTGGCCGACTCGCATGCGGCGCGGCGCTCGTTGTAGGCGCCATCGACCAGCGCGTGGCGGGCGGTGGATTTGCAGACCAGCAGGGCGCAGGTCGAGTCAAGCGGGACGTTCTCGACTTCCAGGGAGCGGAAGTCGGTCTTCACGAGCATGCCGTCCGCGCCGTAGAGGGAGGAAATCTGGTCAAGCAGGCCGCACTTCACGCCGGCGAACTCGTGCTCCGCCTTCTGGCCGATCTTGGCCATGTCGATCTTCGACACCTCGATGCCGTAGAGGCGGGCGATGGCGAGGCCGGTCGTGACTTCCAGCGCGGCGGAGCTGGAGAGGCCCGCGCCCTGGGGGATGTCGCCAAGGAATAGGGCGTTGAAGCCCTTGTCAAAGCGGCCACGCGGGAGGAGGCCCGCCAGAACGCCCTTGCAGTAGTTGGACCAGGACTCTTCAGCCGAAGGCGCGGGGGCGCCGACGTCGAAGCGCACCTCGTGGAGGATGTCGCCGGCGACGAGGCGGCACTCGCGGCCTTCTGCGGGGGCAATCGCGAAGAATGTCCCGTGGTCGATGGCGGCGGAGAGGACCAGGCCCTCGTTGTAGTCGGTATGGTTGCCCAGCACCTCGACGCGCCCCGGCGCGTATGCGACAACCGCTGGCGACTGTCCGAAGCGTTCCTGGAAAAGCGAAATGGTTTTGCTATATACTTCCTTGTTCATGGCATATCCATTCTACCAAATTTTGCTATACTTCAATTGCCGAAAGGCAAGACCTTGTTTTCGGCAAACCCCTGAAGACACCAAACAAACGGAAACGAAACCATGCACCCCATTGACTGGATACTGTTCGCACTGCCCGTCGCATTCGTCATATACACCGCCATCCGCGCCCAGCGCTACGTCCACGGCGTAGCCGACTTCCTCTCGGCCGGACGCATCGCGCATCGCTACGTCCTGTGCGTCGCCGGCGCTGAGGCTGGCATGGGGCTGATCACCCTCGTGGGCAACATGGAGGCCTACTACAACAGCGGCTTCGCCTACAGCTTCTGGTATTCCCTTATCGCCCCCGTGGGCATGGTGCTGGGGCTTGTCGGCTTCTGCAACTACCGCTTCCGCGAAACTCGCGCCATGACGCTGGGCCAGTTCTTCGAGATGCGCTACTCGCGTCCGTTCCGCATCACCGCCTCGTTCATCCAGGCTTTCTACGGCGTGCTGAACTATGGAATATTCCCGGCCGTCGGCGCCCGCTTCATGATGTACTTCCTGCAACTGCCAGTATCCTTCACGCTCTTTGGCGTGCGCTTCTCGACCTTTGCGGCGCTGATGTTCGTGGCGCTCGCCCTCGCCTGTTTCATAGCATGCGCCGGCGGACAAATCACGATCATGGTCACAGACTGCGTCCAGGGCATCCTGAGCTACCCAATCTACCTTGTCATCGTGGCCTTCTTCCTCTGGCGCTTCTCATGGTGGAACGACCTCCTTCCGGCAGTCTCGGCGCGCCCAGACGGCGTCAGCTTCCTGAACCCATTTGACACCGGCGACCTCCGCGACTTCAACATCTTCTTCGTCTTCTCCGGGCTTCTAAGCCTCTTCCTCATGCGCCTCTCTTGGGGCAGCCGCGGCTACGACAGCGCCGCCAAGGACGCCCACGAGGCGAAGATGGGGGCAGTCCTCGGCACATGGCGCGCCGGATTCAGCTCCATGATGTATGTGCTGATCGCCGTAGTCGCCTACTCCTTCAACAACCACCCGCGCTTTGCCGAAGAGTCCGCTCGGATGCGCGCAAACCTTGCGGCAAAGGCATACGAGGACGTGGCGTTCTCCTCGAAATCCGCCATCCCCGCCGGCGAGGCGGAGGCATTGTCCGACGCCTTCGCCGCCGTGCCGCCGCGCACAGCCTTCACCACCCGCGAGGAATACCGCGCCATAGAGGAGCATGACGCCCAGATGGCTCACTTCAAGGCCGAAACTGCCGACCCCTTCCTGGCGGCGGCGTCGGAAGTCCTCGGCGGCGAACGCAGCGAGGATGAACTCGCCGCCATGTCGCCTGAAGACCGCGCCGACTGGGGCGCGAAACGCGCCCGCAACCAGACCCTCGGCACCATTTTCACGCAAATGCGCGTTCCGGCCACCATGCGCGCCATCCTGCCAACCGGTCTCGTCGGCATCTTCTGCGCAATGGCGCTCTTCCTGATGCTCTCCACCGACACCACCTACCTCCACGGCTGGGCAAGCGTCATCATCCAGGACTTCCTCCTGCCTCTCCGCCGCGCAGCCTGGTCGCCTGCCCACCAGATTCGCTACCTCCGCATAGCCATCTGCGGCGTCGCCGCCTTCGGCTTCATCTTCAGCTACTACTTCGGCCAGGTTGACTTCATCCTGATGTTCTTCGCCATCACCGGCGCGCTCTGGATGGCCTCCGGCCCCGTAATCACACTTGGCCTGTATTGGAAGCGCGGGACGACGGCCGCCGCATTCGCCGCCCTGATCCTCGGTGCCGCAGCAGCCATCGGCGCCATCTTCGCCCAGAAATACTGGGTGTCGTCGCTCTACCCCTGGATCGCCGCGAACGGCTTCGGGCCCAGCCTCGACCACCTGCTCCGCGCACTCTCCTCGCCCTTCGAGCCATGGGTGCACTGGGAGCTGACAGCCGACAAGTTCCCGATCAACTCCGTCGAGGTCGGCGTCATGACGCAGGTATTCACGCTACTCGTTTACATCGTCGTCTCGCTCCTCACCTGCCGCACGCCCTTCAACATGGAACGCATGCTGCACCGAGGCAAATACGCGATAGGCGATGCGAAGCATCGAATGAAGGGTGCAGAGCAAATGAAGGGTGCAGAGCAAATGAAGGGTGATGCGGAGCATCAAATGAAGAAGGGCTCTTCATTGTTAAGGTCGATTATCGGGATAGACAGCAACTATACCCGCGGCGACAAGGCTCTTGCCTGGTCGGTCTTCATCTACTCCTTCGGCTGGGGCTTCATCGTCTGCTTCCTGGGCAACGTCGCCTGGCACTTCCTCGGCGCGCACGGCATCCTGCCCGAGCAGCCCGAGTCCTGGTGGGGAATCTGGTTCTTCATCGGCTCGCTCTGCATCGCGTGCGTCATCGGCATTGTCTCGACAATCTGGTTCGGCATCTGCTCAACGCGCGACCTGCTGCGTCTCTTCCGCGACTTGGAGGAGCGCGAGCGCCAGGGCGGCGGGCTCAACGCGCTCGACGACGGCCGCGTGGAGGGCCACGTTTCCCTCGCCGACGCCGAAGAGGTCGCCCGCATCGAGGCGGAGAAATAAAGGGCGATGCACACAAAAAAGGCGGCCGGTGTTTGCCGGCCGCCTTTTTTGTTTTGCGGAAACTTGTCGCGTGTCCGCTTAAACAAGGCCATGCGCCAGCATGGCGTCGGCGACCTTGACGAAGCCGGCGATGTTCGCGCCGACGACGTAGTTGCCCTTCTTGCCGTACTTGGCGGCCGCCTCGTAGGCGTTGTCGTGGATGGCCTTCATGATGCCCTTCAGCTTGGCATCGACCTCTTCCGCGCTCCAGGAGAGGCGCTCGGAGTTCTGCGACATCTCCAGACCGGAGGTCGCGACGCCGCCAGCGTTGGAGGCCTTGCCCGGCGAGTAGAGGATCTTAGCCTTGACGAAGGCGTCGATGGCCTCGAGCGTCGAAGGCATGTTGGCGCCTTCGCCGACGAGCTTGCAGCCGTTCTTGAGGAGGGTCGCGGCATCCTTGCCGTCCAGTTCGTTCTGACGGGCGCAGGGGAATGCGCAATCGACGGGCACCACCCAGGGGCGGCCGTTGGCGTGGAACTCGACGCCCTTGCGGTTCTTCGCGAAGGTGGCGAGGTCGCCGCGCTTGACCTGCTTGAGGTTCTTGACTTCGTCGATGAAGGCCTGGTTCATGCCGTCCTTCACGTAGATCCAGCCGGTGCGGTCGGAGAAGGTCACGGGCTTTGCGCCGAGCTGCACGAGCTTCTCGGCCGCATACTGCGCGACGTTGCCCGAACCGGAGATTGAGCAGACCTTGCCCTCAAGGGTTTCCTTGCGGGTGGCGAGCATGTTCTCAGCGAAATAGACGTCGCCGTAGCCGGTGGCCTCGGGGCGGATCAGCGAGCCGCCGAAGGAGAGGCCCTTGCCGGTGAGGACGCCGGTGAACTGGTTGGTGAGGCGCTTGTACTGGCCGAAGAGGTAGCCGATCTCGCGGCCGCCCACGTTCATGTCGCCGGCGGGGACGTCGGTGTCGGCGCCGATGTGGCGGAAGAGCTCAGTCATGAAGGACTGGCAGAAGCGCATGACTTCGGCGTCGCTGCGGCCTTTGGGATTGAAGTCGGAGCCGCCCTTGCCGCCGCCCAATGGGAGAGTGGTGAGGGAGTTCTTGAAGACCTGCTCGAAGGCGAGGAACTTGAGGACCGAGAGGTTGACCGTGCTGTCGAAGCGGAGACCGCCTTTGTAGGGGCCGATGGCGCCGTTGAACTGGATGCGGTAGCCGCGGTTCACGTGGACCTTGCCGGCGTCGTCTGTCCAGGGGACGCGGAACATAACGATGCGCTCGGGCTCGACCATGCGCTCGAGGATGGCGTTCTGCTCATACTTGGGGTTGGCCTTGATCACCGGCTCCAGAGAGACGAGGACTTCCTCGACCGCCTGCAGGAATTCGGGCTGGCCCGCGTTCTTTGCCTTGACATCCGCCAGGATGTCCCTGATGTACTTGTGCATTATTGCTCCTTATTAGTTGATAAGTTAAGAAAAGCCCTTGGCCCACGCCAAAAAGACAACATAACCATTATATCGGCAATCGTTCGCCGATGCAAGCGGCAACAACGCCACTTGCACCATAAACACGCGCATACTTCCGGCAATTTTGCCGATATGGGCTGGGGCTCCAAGTTCCAGTGCGCGGCAAACGACATGCGGCCTGCGGGAAGAGACTTGCAGCTTGCGACCTTTATCCTGCGACTTTGATATAATCGTTTTATGCCATCCTCTGACCATACCAAACCTTGTATCCGCCACAGGCTTGAATACGCTGCGATTCTGGCCGTCGAGTGCCTTTTCAGGGCGCTGCCGATGCGCTTGTGCCGCTTGTCGGCCACAGGCCTGGCCCGCCTTGCCTTCCATGTCGTCCGCTGGCGGAGACGCGAGGCCCTTCGCCGCATAAGGGAGGTATTCCCCGACATCGCGCCCAAAGAGGCGCGGCGCATCGCCTTCCGCTCCTTGCAGACCATTCTCCTCAACGCCGCCGAATTGATGCACCTGCGCGGCGTCGATGACGCATGGATTGCCGCGAACATCGAAAACTGCCCCATCGCCATGGAGAAGCTTCGCGCCATTGTGGTCCAAAGCGGCCTCATCCTCGCGCTCCCCCACTTTGGCAACTGGGACCTTGCCGGCATCGTCGTGGCCCATCACGGCATCCCGATATTCTCCGTCGCCGGCGTCCAGCACAACCCCCTCACGAACGACTGGATCAACCGCAAGCGCGCCACCGGCATAACCATCCTCAACCGCGGCTCAACGGCCCTGCGGCAGATTGTAAAGAGGCTCAAGGACCACGAGGTTTTCGCCATACTTCCCGACGTGCGCATGAAAACGCCCGACCTCGAAGTCCCCTTCCTTGGCGCAACCGCGAACATCGGCCGCGGCATGGCGGCCTTCGCGCGCAAGACGGGTTCGCCAATTCTCGTGGCGGACGTGCGCCGCCTCAATGACGGCCGCCACTTCCTCGACGTCAGGGAGCCAATTTCGCCCGACCCCTCGCTGGACGACGAGGCCGACATCACCCGCATGACTTGCGCGGCCATGGCGGCCGTGGAAAAGCAGATACGCTCCGACCCCGGCCAGTGGTTCTGGTACAACAAGCGCTGGGTGCTGGAGCCGATTGAAAAGCGGCCTTTCGCGCAAGTTTGCGCGACTCCGGCGAGGCCGCCGGAGTGCAAAACCTAAAGAGATGGCAACAATGGCTACTACAAAGAGTGAAGCGCTCTATGCGGCGCTGGCGGAGAAGATGAACATCGCCGGCTTTGAGGATGTGTCCAACAATGGGCTGCAAGTGGCGTCGCGGAAGACGGCCATCGGCAAGGTCAGCTCGGGCGTCGATGCGACGCTGCCTTTCTTTGAAGAGGCCGCGCGGCGTGGCGCCGACCTCGTCATCTGCCACCATGGCATCAGCTGGGGCGACTCCCTCAAGCGAATCGCGGGCCTGAACTACGACCAAGTGTCTTTCCTCATCGGCCACGACCTGGCTCTTTGGGCCTGCCACCTCCCGCTTGACGCGCACCCGGCCCTGGGCAACAACGCGCAGATCTGCGCCGCGCTTGGCCTCGAAGACCTGCGACCCTTCGGCATCTACCACGGGAATACGATCGGCTTCCGTGGCGAGTTCGCCGCGCCAATGCCCCGCGCAGACTTCCTGACTCTGCTGAAAGAAAAAATTTCGCCGCGCATAACGGCACATGAGTTCGGCGCCGACATGGTAAAGACCGTCGGCGTCGTCTCTGGCGGCGCAGCCTCGATGCTTGGCGAGGCTCTGGACGAGGGGCTGGACGCCTTCGTCGATGGCGAGACCGATCTCGCCGCCTTCAACCTCTGCCTCCAGCGTCACGGCAACATGTATGCCGCCGGACACTACGCCACGGAGCGCTTCGGCATCCGCGCCGTGGGCGAATGGCTCTCCAGCCGCTTCGGCGTGGAGCACGAGTTCATCGACTTTGATTTGCCGCTCTAGCGGATTTCGGCGCAGGTCTCGACGCGTTCGCACTGCGCTGCCTTGGGGCAGCGCGGGCGGAAGGCGCATGACCAGCCGCCGTCCTTGAGACGGCAGCGCGCGGCGATCTCGCGGGGCGACGGCACCTCGCCTGGAATGTCGCGCAGATCCGCTACGCCGCCGGCGGCGATGTGCGGCACCGCCGCCACCAACCCCTGCGCGTAAGGATGGCGCGGGTGCTCGGCGACTTCGCACGCCGGGCCGCTCTCGACGATCTGCCCGGCGTAAAAGACATTCACCCTGTCGCAGAGATTCGCCACAAGCCCCAGATTGTGCGTGGCGAGGAGGAGCGACATGCCGCGCTCCATGACGATGCGGTCGAGAAGCGCCATCACATCGGCCTGGGTGGTGGCGTCGAGCGCCGTCGTGGGCTCGTCGGCCACGAGGAGGTCAGGTTCGCGCAGCAGGGCCATCGCGATCATCACGCGCTGGCACATTCCGCCACTCAGCTCGCAGGGGTAGGAGCGCATGACGGCTTCCGGGTCGCGCAGGTCAACGGCCCTCAGTGTCTCGGTGATGCGTCCGTCTAAGGCGGCGCGGCCCTGGTGCTCCCCCTGCCCCGCCATCGCCTCGCGCAACTGCGCACCGATCCGCATCACGGGGTCTAGCGAGGCCATGGGGTCTTGAAAAATGTAGGATATGCGCGGATGAGGGCCACGAAGCGGCGCGCCATCGAAAAGCACCTCTCCGGAGATGGCCGCGCCATCAGTTGGCGGGAGGCGCGTCAGCGCCAAAAGCGTCATGCTCTTGCCGCAGCCGCTTTCGCCCACAAGCGCAACGCGCTCGCCGCGGCCGACGCAAAATGAAACACCTCGCAGGATGGGCGCCGCCTCGGCGCCCATCCCGAATTCGAGGCCAAGGTTCTTGACTTCAAGAAGCAAAGCTCAGCCTAGAGGGGCTGGACGCGGTCCTTGCCCGCAGCGCCGCCTGAAATCACGCGGACGCGCTGGCCAACCGAGAACATCGTGTCGGCTTCCTGGACGATCACGAGAGTCTGGCCGTTGTCGAGCTGGACGGTGATCTGAAGGCCGTTCTTGGTGGTTACGCCCTTCTCGACCGCCGCACCGGCTGCGGCTCCGCCAAGCCCGCCGGCGACTGTGGCCAGGGTGTTGCCCTTGCCGCCGCCGAAGAGGTTGCCAACCGCCGCGCCGGCAATGCCGCCCGCGATTGCGCCAATGGGCGACTTCTCGCCTTCAATGACGCCGGCGCGCACGTCGGTGACGGTTCCCGTCGAAATCGACTGCGCGTGAAGCGCCTCGTCATGGCTGAATACCGTGCCGCTGTTCGATGACTGGCACCCGACAAAGGTCGAGAGCGAAATCGCGGCCATTGCGAATGCCGCAGCAATAGTTGTCTTGCTCATGTTGTGTTACCTTTCAGAAAAACATATCCATTCTACCATAATGTGCTATAATTGGTGGAATGAAAAACAACATCTTTACAATTTTCCCCGCAATCGCGATGGTGGTCCTTTTTTCTGGATGCGGCACCATGTACAGCGGTTTTGGCACATACGACCAGGAGCGCCAGGAACGCCAATACCAGCGCGACCAGACGCGCCTCCGCGAGCAGATGGCGCAGCGTCAGCTCCAGCAGAACGCCGACAGCGCTTTGTCTGCCGCGCGCGACGCTGAGACGCGCATTAGGTACCTCGAGCAACGACTGGAGCGGCTTGAGGCCACTTCGCGCAATGTCTCGTCCTACGCCTCGCTGGCCGATATCGACGCCCTTCGCCGCGAAAACGAATCCCTCCGCGCACAGCTTGCAGAAACGCGGGCGTCTCAGGAGAGCATGAGGGCGGAAATTATCTCCAATGTCCAGTCGCTTTTGAAGGAACAGCAAAACAGGGCCGCCACGGCAGCGCCCAAGGCGGTCGCCCAGGCGCTCAGCGGATACGAGCACAAGGTTGAGTCAGGCCAGACGCTCTCGGCAATCGCCAAGGCGTACGGAGTAAGCGTGAAGAAAATAAAGGATGCTAACAACCTCACCAGCGACGCTATTAGAGTCGGGCAGGTGCTGTTCATTCCGGATTAATTTGTAAGTTTCAAATCTCAAATCTCAATTTCGTATTTCTAATTTCCAATCTCAAATCCCAAATCCCAAATTTCAAATCTTAAATCTCAATTTTAAATCTAAAATCGAAGGAAATGTTTTCACAATGGCACGTAAGCGCGAATACGTAGGCAAATCAGTCGGTCTGGTGGAGAGGCGACTACTCACGCTGTCGCTCCCCGAGGGCGGCTTCAAGCTCGAGCACGGCGGCATCCTGCCAGCTGTGACTGTGGCCTACGAGATGTGCGGCCAGATCCGCGACGAGATGGACAACGTCGTATTCATCTGCCACGCGCTTACTGGCGACTCCCATGTTGCCGGCTCATCGTCCGAGGGCGCCGAGCCCGACGGCTGGTGGGAGGGCATGGTTGGCTCCGGTCGCGGCATCGACACCGACAAATACTGCGTCATCTGCGCCAACATCCTTGGCGGGTGCCGCGGCACCACAGGCCCCAGCTCGATTGATCCGGACACCAACGAGCCCTACGGCTCCCGCTTCCCCGAGATCACGGTGCGCGACATCGTGCGCGTCCACCTGATGCTTCTTGAACAGCTCGGCATCAAGAAGGTTTTCGCCGCAGTAGGCGGCTCCTTCGGCGGGATGCAGGTGCTTGACTGGGCCACCGAGGCCCCGGACACACTGGAGAACGCAATCGTCATCGCGTCGGCGCCGTCCCTCAGCGCCCAGGCCCTCGCCTTCGACATCATCGGCCGCCGCGCCATCACCCACGACCCATCATGGCAGCATGGCGACTACTACCGCAAGGAGTCGGCGCCGGACACCGGCCTCGGCCAGGCGAGGCGCATCGCCCACATCACCTACCTCTCCGACGAACTGATGAACGTCAAGTTCGGGCGCGACCGCCGACCCGAACTGGAGGCGCGTGGCCGTGAGTTCCTTGAGAACGCCCGCCGCGACTTCCGCACCACCTTCCAAATCGAGAGCTACCTCGACCACCAGGCGCAGAAGTTCGTCCAGCGGTTCGACGCCAACTCCTACCTCCACATCACCCGAGCGATGGATGAGTTCGACCTCGTCGAGCGCCACTCCTCCCTCAAGCAGGCATTCTCGCGCGTCAAGTGCAACGTCATGCTGGCCTCCCTCTCGGGCGACTGGCTCTTCAACCCCGAACAGTCGGAACTGATGGCGCGGACGCTGCTCGAACTCGGCCATCCCGTCACCTACTTCAACCTTGAAGCGCCCGCCGGGCACGACGCCTTCCTCACCCACATAGACCAGCTCTGGCCGGTCGTGAAGTCATTCCTCGCCAATGGCCGTCCGCGAGAGATTCCGCCAGACGAGCTGGAGCCGGCAAAGGAAAAGGCCTACGCCGCAGTTGCCGGCATGGTCGCCGAGGGCGCGCGCATCCTCGACATCGGCTGCGCCCGAGGCCGCCTGATGCGCCTCCTCCGCGAACGTCGCGGCGCCAAATGCGTCGGCATCGACATTGACTACCCAAGCGTCCTCGAGGCCCTGGGGCGCGGCTGCGCGGTCATCCTCGACGACATGCGCTCCGGCTCCGGCTCAACCGACAGCGAGAACTTCTTCATGGTGCCGGACGGATCCTTCGACACCGTGATCCTCAGCGAGACCATCCAGGTGATGAAGCGGCCGCTAAAGGTGCTCCAGGAGGCACTGCGCATCGCCAAGAGCGTCATCGTGACATTCCCGAACTTCGGCTATGTCACCACCCGCTCGCAGCTTTTCTTCAACGGCCACATGCCGGTGGACGAGCATCTGCCGCTGCAGTGGTACAACACGCCAAACATCCACCTCTTCACACTGCGCGACTTCCGCAACCTCTGCCGCGACAACGGCATGGTCATCCGCGAGGTCGTGCCGCTCTCGGTATCGCATTTTGGGAGCATCCTCACGCGGATTCTTGGCCCGAATGTAGGTGCCGAGCACCTTGTGGTGAAGGTAGAGCGCGGGGACGTCCCCGCAGACATGGACTGATTTCATGGACAAATGGCTTGACAGCAGACTTGACACGCTAACGGCGGCGCTTGAGCGCGCCGCAGGGCCCGAGGCCGGCGCGGTGCGCGCCGCCGACCTCCCTGGGCAGCGCGCCATCATCGACACGCTTGAGCGCTTCATCGGCATCCTCTTCCCCGGTTGCCATGGCCCGGACGGCGGCCCCGACAACTGCGCCAGCGCCGACTGCGTCCGCGAGCGCATCGCCGACGCCGCGACCCGCCTCACCGACCAGGTCGAGGCCGCCTTTGAATACGCTGTCGCCGACAAACCCCGCGCCCGGGCCGAGGAAGCCGTGGCCGCGCTGCTGGATGCCCTGCCCTCCATCCGCGCCACGCTTGAGGAGGATGTCGTGGCCGCCTACGAGGGCGACCCGGCCGCCACCTCGACAGTCGAGGTTGTCCTCAGCTACCCTGGCTTCTTCGCAATCGTCGTCCACCGCATCGCCCATGTCCTATACACATGCGGCGTCCCGATCATCCCCCGCGTGATGAGCGAATACGCCCACTCCAAGACGGGCATCGACATCCATCCCGGCGCCACGATTGGCCCAGGCTTCTTCATCGACCACGGCACCGGCGTAGTCATCGGCGAGACCTGCACCATCGGCCGCCACGTCAAGCTCTACCAGGGCGTCACGCTCGGCGCACGCTCCTTCCCCAAGAATGAAGACGGCACCTTGGTGAAGGGCCTCAAGCGCCACCCCGACGTCGAGGACGACGTCGTCATCTACGCCGGCGCGACTGTCCTTGGCGGCGAAACCGTCATTGGGCGCGGAGCGGTGATCGGCGCATCCGTCTGGATCACTTTCTCCGTTCCAGCAGGCGCACACGTTATGAAGTAGCGCGGTGCGGGCATCTTTTTTTTGCTATCATAAATGCGAGGTAAATACCATGGCTAACGAACTGGATGAAATGACCGGACCCGTGAACGGCACCGGACGCGACATAAACGTAATCGAGAAGCAGCTGCCTGTGAAGGTCGGCATAGGCTCCACGATCTTCGAGATAATGCTCTGGGTCCTGGGCATTATTCCTGGGGTAATCTTCCTCTTCATGAAGATCAACGCCCGCTCCTATTTCAACAAGCTTCAGCAGATGATCCAGGCCGACGCCTCGCGCATCGACAACTACCTCGAGCAGCGCGTCCAGATCCTGCAAAACGTCGCTGGGCTCGTGAACAGGGCCGTCGATCTCGACAAGGACGTAATGAAGGCCGTCGCCGCATATCGCGGAGGCATCATCCCCGACGAACAGCGCAACGCCTTCGCCGGACAGATCGATGGCGCTTTCGCGCGGATGTTCCCGCATGTCGAGGCCTACCCTGACCTCAAGGCCCACGCCGCGATCGCCGACGCCATGCAGCAGAACAGCTACCTGCAGAAGGAGATCACCGCCGCCCGCGAGAAATACAACGACTCCGTGGCGCAGTGGAACGCCCACATCTTCGCGTGGCCCACCAAGATGATCGTGGCCGCCCGCGCCGGCTACACAACGCGCATCCCCTTCACCGCCTCGGCCGATGTCAAGGCCAAGGCTAGGGAGACCTTCTTTTGAGCGACGGATTCGACGTCCTTGAGCCTCTTCCGCTCTACCGCGACGTCTATCGCGACGCCTTTGCCGCCAATGCCGAAAAGTTCTTTGACGACCTAACCGCAAAGGCGGGCGTCGATGCGGCGGCCAACGCCGAGACTGTCGCAGAACTTCGCAAGACGGAGTCTGCCCTTGCGCATGAAGAGTCCGCGCGCGCCGGCTGGGGCTGGGGGATAGCGCTATCGTCCATTGCCGCGATTGGATCCGCCCTCGGTTCGGCCAACTACTTCACGATTGGCGGCGAGGACGCCGTGACATGGGGCGCCGGACTGGCCGCCATCGCGATTCTGGCCGCCGCGCTGCTCTTCGGCGTCTGCGTTCCCCGGCGGCGCGAACACGCCAAGGCGGCAGAGGAGCATAAGGCAAAGGCCGAAGAGCAGAAGGCCGTTGCCTGGAGCCAGATGGCCCCTCTCAACGCCCTTTTCGACTGGGACATTCCCGCACGCATCATCGAGAAGACCGTCCCGCTCATCCGCTTTGACCCCTTCTTCACGCAGGGCCGACTCGGCGAACTCCACAAATTTTACGGCTGGGACGACGCCTTCAACAACAACAAGTCCGTGCTGGGTGCGCACAGCGGCGAAATCAACGGCAACCCCTTTGTCTTCGCGCGCCTTCTTCAAATGGAGTGGGGGGAAAAGACCTACAGCGGCTCACGCACTGTCTCCTGGACGGAGACTGAGCGCGGCCCGGACGGCAAGCTGCGCCGCGTCACGCGCTACCAGACGCTCACGGCGACAGTCACCAAGCCCTTCCCCGAATACTCCCAGGATGTCCTGCTCATCTACGGCAACGACGCCGCGCCAAACCTCTGCTTCTCCCGCGAGCCGACTGGACTTTCGTCGTCTGGCGACGGCTTCTTCTCAAAGATGCGCCTGAAGCGCGAAATCCGCTCCCTTGAAAAGTTCTCGCGCAATCTCGACGACGACAAGGGCTACACCATCATGGGCAACCGCGAATTCGAGGCCCTCTTCCAGACCAAGGACCGCAGCGACGAAGTGGAATACCGCCTGCTCTTCACGCCGCTTGCACAAAAGCAGATGCTTGAACTCATAAAGGACAGCAAGGTCGGCTACGGCGATGATTTCAGCTTCCTGAAGGTCTGCAAGATCAACGTCATCCGCGCCAGCCATCTCGCGCAAAGCGACCTAAACGCCGACCCTGCCAAGTTCGCCGACTACGACTTTGAAGCTGCCCGCAAGAAGTTCCTCGATTTCTGCGCTCAGTTCTTCAAATCAACCTGGTTCGCCATGGCCCCTCTGCTATCTATTCCGCTTTACAGCCAGACGCGCACCCACGAGAACATCTACAAGGACGTTCTCGACCATAGGTCTTGCTTCTGGGAACACGAGGCCCTGGCGAACTACATGGGGGAGGAGCGCTTCCGCAATCCGGAATCCGTCACGAGGAACATACTCAAGACTTACGTCAGCGGCCGCAATGGCGATATCGCCTCCATCAACGTCACGGCCAGCGGCTTCCGCATCGAGCACCGCGTCGATACCGTCATCGTGGTGGCCCGCAACGGCGTCCCCTACCGCGTGGATGTGCCGTGGGACGAATACATCGCCGTCAGCAGGACGACCCCGATCAGCGCGACTGAGCGCGAGGGCCTGACGCTTCCCGAGTTCCGCGGAGCCGTCCAGACGAACCAGGAATGGCAGCACTTCTTCAGGAACATAGGCTCCGACCCGGCGGGGGCAATCTACCGCCGCTCGATCATTTCAAGCCAGCCATGAACTGCTCCACCAGACGCACAAGCTCCATAGCGTCCTTGGTGTAGAAGTCCGCGCCGATCTTGTCGGCGTAATCCTGCGTGAGGACCGCCCCGCCAACGGCCACCTTGCACTCGGGAAGTTCCGCGTGGATGAGCCTTATCGTTTCCTCCATCGCCCCGACTGTAGTGGTCATAAGCGCAGAGAGCCCCACCAGCGGCGCCTTCTCTCGGCGCGCCGTTTCAAGTATCTTCTCGGGCGGCACGTCTCGCCCCAGGTCAATCACGCGGAAGCCATAGTTCTCAAGCAGCGCCCGGCAGATGTTCTTACCGATGTCGTGGATGTCGCCCTTCACCGTCGCCATGACGATTG